>CAZUMV010000154.1:0-7266 GCA_964621435.1 uncultured Thiotrichales bacterium
ACCACGCCAATCGGGTGGCGGGTGGTAAACACGTGCATGTCAGGTTTGTCGATTGGCAGCGTGGCGCCTTCCAGCTTGTCGGCGAGACCGGCGTAGTAACGATAGTAGTCCGCAACGTAACCGGTCTGGCTGGTGGTTTCAGAAGCGAGTTTGCCGCTATCGCTGGTCTCCAGCTCACCCAGCAACGTGGCATTGTCGACAATCAGGTCGGCTAATTTATGCAGTAATTTGCCGCGATCAGTGGCGGAGATATTTGCCCATCTGCCAGTTGTGAGCGCGGTTTTTGCGGCGGCAACGGCACGATTGATATCGCTACCATCAGTGCAAGCGAATGTGGCCCAATCTTCCCCGTTAGCGGGGTTTTGCGAGGCCATACGATTACCCTGAGTGCCTTCGCAAAATTTACCGTTTATATATAGCGGGTAGTGTGGCAGTTCTTTTGTCATAGCTGGTGTCTGTGCCGATAATATTCGGGCTAGCCGAAGGCTGGCATTACCTCATCGATGAAGCGTGCCAGCGAGGTTTTCTTTTGTTCCTTGGTCATACCGGAATCTATCCAGTAGGCGAATTCATCATAGCCCAAATCCTCATAGTGTTTTAGTCGTTCGATGATGTTTTTGCTCGTACCGATGGCGAGGTTTTTTGCGACGACTTCAGGTGAATAGATTTCCATTGTAGACATCTCTGCATCACTCAGTGGTTTAAGCAGCCCTTGTGAGACCGGACGTTTATTTTGAAACCACGAACCGAAATAGCAGTAAAAACGACTCAGATTTTTAGCCGCGGATTCGAGTTCTGCATCATTTGCGCCGACATAGCAATGTTGCAGCATCATAATTTTGGGTCGTTTACCGTTACCATGGTTGTCCACCGCAGTATTGAACTTGGTCATTAAACTCTCGATCTCTTCATTGCCTTGCCACAGTGGCGTCACCTGTACATTGCAGCCATTAGCAATTGCGAACTCGTGACTGTTCGGATCACGCGCCGCTATCCACAAGGGTGGACCTGGTTGCTGCACCGGCTTCGGTGCGGATGTGGTCGAGGGGAATTGATAGAACTCGCCGTCATGCGCGTAGTCCCCTTGCCATAGTTTGTTTAGCGTTGGCACTATTTCCCGTAAGCGTTGACCAGCTTCCCAGGCGTCCATACCCGGCATTAGCCTTTCATACTCGTAGCTGTAAGCGCCTCTCGCTAGTCCGATCTCGAGCCTTCCACCAGTAACGAGATCGGTCATTGCCGCTTCACCGGCGAGTTTGATCGGATGCCAGAACGGCGCGACAGTCGTTCCGGTGCCCAATCTGACGTTTTTCACGTGATGGGAAAGGTCAGTTATGCTGATGAATGGATTAGGTGCGATAGTGAAATCCATGCCATGGTGTTCGCCGGTCCAGATAGCTCGCATACCTCCGGTATCAGCCATTTTGCAGACTTCAATAAAATGTTCATACAATTCATGCTGCTGTTGTTCAGGAGAAATACGTTCCATATGGGCAAACAAGGAAAATTTCATGATTGATCTCCAACTAAATGAACGTCACCGGTTTGATCGTCGCCAACGTAGAGGTTAAATACACCGGTCTGCTGTTCGCGCAGGTAGCGCTGCAACATTGTTTTTACCGGTTCATAGGAAAAATCCAGTGTGTTGATATCTGTCGAGGCCATGTAAGAACCACTGCTTGTTGTTGATTCATTCCCAGCTCGAGCGCGGTAAAAAATATAGTCTTCGTCGCGCTGCGGATCGGTAAATATCGAATAAACCGAGCCGAACTGGATTTCAAGTCCTACTTGTTTTAGGTGTTTTCCCAACGCGCCAAGCGACGCTTGTCCGTCTGCATTGGTTAGTTGTGGCAAACTTTGTTTTGCGCCTATTGTTTCCAGCATAACGCGGCCCCGATATTCAATAATTGCACCAATGGTGACTTTTCGAGCAGGGCTGGTTTTTTCAGCAGCCAGGCGCTCCAACCCAAGACTAAAGTAACCATCGCTGGAGTATCCCAGGCCCGGTTTTTGGAAATCTTGCAGTTTATCTACTTTACCTAACAATATTATATGATCGCCGGCATCAATTACTTTGTCCGTGCGACATGAAAAGTGTACCGATGCGCCATTTAACAGGGGTGAACCAAAACGGTCGCTATAGCAATCAATATCTGCGAACCGGTCGGTACCACTGGTTGCGAACGTATTGGCGATTTCTTGTTGTTCTTCCGCAAGAATATTTACCGCGAAGTAATCGCATGTAGAAAAAACTTCGAAACTGCCTAGCGCTTTGCCCGGACATACCAACAATAGAGGTGGGTCGAGCGACACCGAACTAAATGAGTTTGCGGTGAATCCGACTGGAGAACCGTCGCTGGTTCGGGTAGTGACCACGGTTACGCCGGTGAGATAGGCGCCGAAAGCATTGCGAAGTTGGGAAGTAGTGAATATCGGAGCGTCGGTGTTGCTCGCGTCAGGCGACCATGCAGTACGCACAAATTGGCCGATAATTTCGTTGATATTTGTGGCATGGGTGAGTTGTAACATATGTCGGGCGTCGGGTATTACGGCACAACTACTTGCTGGCGTTAGATTGGCTAAAGCCATTGACATATCCGGTGTTGAATTTTGGTCGAGTTCCCCGGTGACAAATAGTGCGGCCCTTCCAAAGCTTGCCAAGTCTTCAGGCTTACGGTCGGCTGCGTAGGCGAAGGCATGATAAGCCGCGGCGTAACCTTTGCCGTGGGCATCTTTCAGCCAATTGGCGCATTGCAGTACATCATCAGGTGCTCGCGAGATGTCCGATTCGGTGAACCAACGATTAATTGGTGCAGTAGAGACATTTTCAGTGTCGCCTGATGCCAGCGCATCGGCGCGCGCACGGACCGCCTCGATAGCAGCATCGTCACGTTGGAATGTCGGTGATATTGCAACCAGACCCGAACATTGTTCCTGATGATGGCACCCTAGATCAAGGGCAATCAGCGCGCCAAGAGAGTGCCCAATGACTATAGTTTTTTCACTGATGACATTGTCAATAAATGCACTTATGACCACGCTGAAGTCGGATATTGTAGGCTTGGTTTTCTCTAATGGCTTACTGTCGCCATGGCCGGGTAAATCCACTACAAAGACTTTGTTAGTTCGGACCAGGTGGTCGATTTGTTTATGCCAGCTTGCGGCGCATAAGCCAACCCCGTGAATGAGCAGCACCGGTCGCCCTTTGCCATAGCAATAATACGCCAATCCGTCTGAATGTTTAACTGCCGGCATTACCATCTATCGTATCTCACACGCCGGCCGGGTTGTCGAGGTCGTGACCCATTTCCTCCAGGTCCTGATAGCGATCACCAATTCTGTGGTGGGGACGTCCACCGGTTGAGGCGCCAAGGGCAATCAATATCTCATCAGCCGCCGGGGCGTCGGCGATGGAAAAGTTTATCGTCAAATAGTGAGAGCGTCTGCCCAGATCAAGTTTATCCATTAGCGGGATTTGCACCGGCGCATTCGCGGGACCGCGAGTATTGGTGAATGACAAATAGCTCTTTGCGCCGACCGCTTCGCGGAAGAAATTACCAAAACGCAGGGTGTGAATTAGGCCGGATGCATGTTCAACTTCACCGTTAAGTCCAACCACGGCAGCCTTGCCGTAGCCTTCAATTTTGTCACCGCCACCGGCGAGTGCGCAGATTTTTTCAGTTAATTCTTGCCCGAGGACTGGCGCATAAGCAAGGATTTCGGGCATCAAGTCGTCGACATAACGGCCGGCCCATGGATTCTTTATCACCGCTGCAACCGCGATCATCCGCCAGGGCTTTTCTGTAGCTTTGAAACCTTCGATTAAGGTAACTTCATCAAAGCTCACAATTTTTCTGATTTCAGGGTTCATTTTAGCCTCAAAATTAATTTGTATTATGGTATACAATCTACCATGATGCAATTCGTAATCGATTATGTCGCAGTCCGGCAAGCAGAAATATGTTAAAGAATCTAGAGCGCCCGTTAACCTTAAAGCAACAGGCATTGCGAGAACTAAGGGAGGCCATTACGCTTGGTCATTTGTCGCCGGGAGAGCGATTGGTGGAACGCAAACTTTGCGAGCAACTCGGCGTTAGTCGCACGGTTATCCGCGAGTGCATTCGTCATCTAGAAAGCGAACGTCTGATAGAGACTATTCCAAATGTTGGACCGCGCGTATTAGAGCTTGATATAGACGAGGTTGAACAGATTTATGCGCTTAGGGCATTACTCGAAGCGGATGCAGTCCAAAGTTGTACGTTGTTGGCAAACACCGATGTGGTTAAATTACTCGAACAACGCATAGACGCGATCAATGAGTCCTTGGCAAGTCGAGACTTATTGTTGGCATTGGAGTTAACCAGATCGTTTTACGAGACGATTTTCGATGTTGGTCAAAAAAGTGTCTCGTGGGATCTGGTAGAGCGACTTAATGGTCGAATTGGTCGCTTGCGCGTGCTTACCCTGGGTTCAAAAGGGCGCTCGAAAACAGGGCCAAAGAATCTAACTAATATTGTTAACGCTATTAAAAAGGGCGACAATGACGGCGCGGCAGAAGCTTGTTGCGCGCACGTTAATTCGGCACGAAAAATTGCAATAAAATTACTTACCGAAGAACAAAAACAATCCAGTCAAAAGGTGAAAAATGAACGGTTCGGATAATCTCATCGGTTCAACCAATAAATTTGTCGCGATTACGTCAGCAGTTTTAGCGTTACTGTTTCTTATTGTTATTTTGGTTAATCCTACCTTTGCAGAGAGTTTATATGGAAGTTTGCAGGTGTCTATTGCACTGCATCTGTCCGGGTATTTATTTTGGTTGGTGACGATTATTTTCCTGGGTTTAATTGTAGTGGCGCTGTCGCCCTACGGTAGGGTTACTTTGGGAAAAGATGGCGAGCAACCGGAGTTTAATCGATTCTCGTGGTTTGCCATGTTACTTAGCGCAGGTGTTGGTACCGGCATTCTTTTTTGGGGTGTTGCGGAGCCGATGTTTCATTTGCAGGGCAATCCCTTCCTGATGAAGGATTCGATTGCGCCGATGACAGCCGAGGCGGGGGTGATCGCACAACGGATTACTTTGTTTCACTGGGGTTTTCACGGCTGGTGTATCTATTCGATGGTGGGTCTGTGTCTGGGATACTTTGCGTTTCGTCGTGATTTACCGCTCAGCGTTCGTTCGGCGTTACATCCGTTTATTGGTGACCGGATATATGGTCCTATTGGACACTTTGTGGATCTGCTGGCAATCTTTAGCACCTTGTTCGGGGTGGCTATATCTCTAGGTCTGGGCGCGTCGCAACTGGCGAGTGGTTTGAATTACTTGTTTGGTTTTTCAGACTCGCCGACGGCTAAACTATTTATCATATTGGTGGTTTCAGCGATTGCGACCTTTTCTGCAGTGCTAGGGGTGAACAAGGGAATTAGACGTTTAAGCGAATTTAATATCTGGCTTAGTGTGCTGTTACTCGGGTTCTTGCTGATCTCAGGCCCGACCTTATTGATTCTAGCGTCGTACTTTAAAGGCACAGCAGATTATTTAGTGCATTTCTTGCCGATGGGACTATGGGTGAATCCTGATCGGGGCGACGGCTGGCAAGGCGCATGGACGATATTTTACTGGGGTTGGTGGATTGCCTGGGGACCATTCGTAGGTATGTTTATGGCGCGGGTGTCACGTGGTCGTTCATTGCGAGAGTATATCGTCGGTACTTTGCTAGCACCAACGCTGGCGGGGTTTTTAGCGTTGGTTGTATTTGGCGCAATCGCCCTGGACCTGCAGCTCAATGGCCCTGGTACATTGGTAACAGCAGTAAATGACGATATGGCCAAGGCGTTATATAAAACGTTCGAGTTGCTCAATGTTCAATGGGCGACCTGGAGTATTGTTTTACTCACTACTATTCTGATTGTTACCTGGTTTGTTACTTCGTCAGATTCGGCAACACTCGTGATCAGTACCATTATTACTTTGGGTAGTAAAAATCCGCCCAAGATTTTACGTATTTTTTGGGGCGCCGGTATTGCCTTAGTGGCAGGCCTGTTATTACTGGGCGGTGGTTTGAAAGCTTTGCAAGCTGCTTCAACAGCAATCGCGGTGCCATTTTCGTTTGTACTTATATTAATGATGATCGGTTTGGGGATGGCGCTGATCAAGTATGAAAAGCGCTAGGTAATAAGACGCCTTGGTTTAGCTTTTGTTGGCATCTTTTTGATAGTCGTCAGGGTCGAGAAACATAAGTCGGATGGTCAGCTGTCCAGCAGCATATTGTCTTAAACCACTGACCAGCACATTAATATCCTGATTTTCGTTTTCCAGCACACCGGGGATATTGAATAATGTATCACCTTCTGCGCTGGTCAGTAGATTCAATGGTTGATCTTCTTCTATTTTTTCCGCAATGCGTTTGAGCAAAGTGGCGAGTGATTTGCGAAACGTGCCAAAATTCAATTTGCCGTTAAATTTACTGTGATCTAACGATAGATGACAAATTACTTCACCAAGTTCTTTGTTGGCGATTCGCATAAAGGGCACCATTTTACTGTCAGCAATCGCGTTAAATAGTTGTTTCGCTTCATCACGAGGGCCCGCAAAAAATTGGGCATTGAGGTTATTATGCATAACCGCTAACACTTCTGCCGGATCTAAATTCAATTGTTCATTCGCCATGGTTCAGTTAGCTCCGTGTTGTTCTTGTCTGAGTCCTTTGTACAAGCCAAAACACATGACAATCAAGATAACCAGAAAAGGTAAGCCAGCTGATAAGGATAGAGCTTGTAGAGAAGCGAGCCCACCACCAAGCATCAATACAATCGCAACGGCGCCTATTAAGGTGCACCAAAAAATTCTTTGTCTTACTGGTACGTCCATTTTGCCGCCAGCGGAAATGGTATCAACGACCAGAGCACCAGAGTCTGCCGAGGTAATAAAGAATATCGCGATTGATACAACGCTTAGGGCGGAAACGATTTGGGCGAAGGGCAGTTGTTCAAGCATTTTGAACAACGCGAGTTCCGGCGCGTTGTCTACGACACCACGATAACCGTCGGTAAAATATTGTTCTAAAGCAGTGCCACCAAATACGACCATCCATAAAATACAAATAATGGTGGGTAAAATCATTACGCTACAAATAAATTCGCGCACCGTGCGGCCATAGCTGATTCTGGCAATAAACATGCCAACAAAAGGCGACCACGCAATCCACCAGGCCCAATAAAATGTTGTCCAGCCATTGTAAAAGTCGACATCCTCGCGTCCGATCC
>CAZUMV010000155.1:0-7244 GCA_964621435.1 uncultured Thiotrichales bacterium
GGAAACCCGCAAGCCAATGATTTCCAGGTTGCCGGTATTACCAGTTTTGGCGCTGGTTGCGCTGACCCCAATTCTCCCGGTGGTTATACTCGGGTACCAATTTTTGCAAATTATATTAACGGCTTCGTTTCGGGCACTACCGCAATATCGGATATACCCACGATCGTTTCCCAAAATAATTCGTTTAATCTTTCAATTGCATCCGGCACACCTGTTGATGTAGCTACTTTTACAGCTAATGACGGCGACAACGATATATTGACCTGGTCGGTGGTTGATACTTTCGGCAGTGATCCGGATTTCGTTGGCGACGCCTCTTTCTTTGCCATTGATAGCAACGGTTTGTTGCAATTAACCAGCGTTCCAAACCCAATTAATAATCCGTATGACATGATTGTGCAAGTGGACGATGGCCAGGACGGTGCTGATTTTCAACTGGTTCAGGTTACTTTGATAAATGATGCTGTTTCAGCGTCGCAGAGCAGCGTGACTACAACGACTGATGCTGATAACGCCGTGCTTGTTACCGTGACCCTCAATGATTCTGCGGGGAACCCGATTACCAACGCAGGTAATGTAGTGCAAATTTCCGCATCAGGATCACCCTCACCATCTGTCGGCCCAATCACTAACAATGGTGATGGTACCTATACCGCGACCATAACGACTACCGCGGCACTAGCGTCTACGATAACGATTACCGCAGCAGGTGTGCAATTGAGTACGTCGCCGACCTTGAATCTGGAGCCAGCTCCATCAGTACCGCCAATCGGTGATAGTGGTACCAGTAGCGGCGGCGGTTCTACAGGCTGGTTATTGCTAACATTGTTAGGACTGACGGTACGCGGCCGCAGTAAAGCGCTTGCTGCTTAGCTAAACGAAAACGGTTAGAACACCGCTGTGCGTATGAGTTTGCCCGCGGTAAATTTCACCAGCGGTAAAATAACCGATTAGGGGTACATCTCCGAGGCTGGCTTGAATTCTCTTTAGTTCCAGGGAGTTTGATCCGAATAGATGTTTGCCCCGGTTGACAGAGTTATGATAAATGGCGCCAAGAGGTTTGGCGCCATTTTTTTTGTCCCTGACGCGCTCCAGCATCTCATCCAGATCTTGCGACGCGTTATTGCCATCACGACTACAAAAAATCAATTTGTCGCCTACCGAAATATTCGTACTGATGGTGACGGTATTTTCATTTTCATTAAATGTAAGAAGATCCCGCAGTAAGTATCTATCCTGGTTACGATCGTTGTTCTCAGTGCTGATACCTGCGAACACATACTCTCGTAAACGGTTAAGATCTTTGCTTAGAAATTCTCCTGCTTCCCGGCACAAAACGCCTAGCGCCGATTGGTTGTCCAAGCTAAGAATCTGGTTGTCTTGAGCGGCTGTGATTTCATGGTAAACGCCAATTGGGGCACACGTTTGTGTGATGTCGTTTAATACCGCTACCGAATTATCAAAATATACTCCGGACACGCCATCATATATTCGGTTGCCCGCAATTTGTAATGGTTGAGTTTGCGAGCGCGTCAGCCCGCCCGTTAAAAGTGCGTTTGTCGCAAGTGATTGAGCCCGCTCAATCATGGCCGGCGTATCCGGGTTGTTGGGGTCAGCGTGAATTATGCCGAAGCCGGGCGTAAAATCAGCTTCAAGTTCTGCCAGCTCAGGTTTTTCCGGATGACAAGCGAATGTTTGCCAGGCATTGTCATTAAATTGACACAAAAGGATGGCGACAGCAGGTTGGTCGTATACTTCAAGATTGTTGTAACAAATTCCGGGTGCTAATGTGCCGCACCAATCTTGCACAGAAGTTGCATCCGCTAATAAGCTCATGAGTCGTGGTAATTGATTGGCAAGTGCGTCACTGGCATAGACAAATCCGAAATTAACGGCTGTGTTTAAGTCACCAAGATCTCGAACACATATGTTGACCAATTCGCGGGCATCGGTACCTACCGCGAATGCGGAGACAAAGGTTGCTTGGTCGGTTTTACGGTTCACGTTGGAAGATAATGTCCCAAATTTTATGACCTAGTTTTTGTCCGCGGCGTTCAAATTTAGTTTCTGGTCGAAAGGTTGGTCGCTGATGATAATGAGGTGCAGCCGTTATTTGTTGGTAGGTCTGCTCTTGATTTATAACTTCGATCGTATGTTCGGCATATTCTTCCCAATCAGTTGCAAAATGAAAGGTCGCTGACGGTGGTTGCTTACTGGCTAATAGCTGTAAAAATTCAGTTTGAATGAGTCGACGTTTATGGTGACGTTTTTTGTGCCACGGGTCGGGGAAAAATATCTGCACGGTATCCAATGATTGAGCCGGTATCATAGTGGACAAGATATCTACTGCGTCGTCACACATCACGCGAATGTTACCAAGCTCTTGTCGTTGGCACTGGCGCAGTAAATTACCCACGCCGGGACGATGCACCTCGATGCCAATGAAGTTCCGCTGCGGCGCTGCTGCTGCCATTTTGGCTAGAGATTTGCCATTGCCAAATCCGATCTCCAGAGTGACCGGATTTTTATTCCCGAACACCTTTCGGAGTGTTAATTTTTCATCCGAAAACGGGATACCATATTCCGGCCATAAAGTCGTTAAGGCACGTTTTTGTCCCGGAGTAAGTCGGCCTTCGCGGCGAACAAAGCTTCGTATTTTCCGATTGATTCTCGTCATATAGCCAATCCTAAGCGGAGTTTACATACTCTACAACGGTTTATTGTGACATTTGAAATTGGTATTTAATCGAGAACTCGCCTAAAATCAGAGAGATAAGGGCTTAACATTTCATTTTTAAAATACCAAAAAAGCAGATCAAATGATGCGTATTATGGATCAACAAGTGGTGGCAGCGAAGTTACAGCGCAAAGGCATAAAACCAACGCGGCAGCGTCTAATAATAGGTGCTTGTTTGTTTGGCGTAAATCAACATGTTAGTGCAGATGATGTGCTGTTACAGGTCAATCAAACTCAAAAACTTGTTTCCAAGGCTACGGTTTATAATACTCTGGGTTTATTCGCCAGACATGGTTTGCTCAAAGAAGTGGTTATTGATCCCACTAAACTGGTTTACGATACGAATGTAAATCCCCACCACCATCTTTATCATATGGAGTCGGGCGAATTGCAAGATATTGACTTAAAAGACGTGGTTACCCAGGTGCCAGATCTCGATCCGGACCTGATTGTCGATGGTGTTGATGTCGTCATTCGAGTTCGCGCGAAAAATATACAGTAGTTGTCAACTACGCTCGGATCATCCTCGGAAAAAATGTGACGAACGGCATGTGCAACGCCGTTTTTTTGAACTAGACTGGATTGCTGAGTTCAATTTCCTTTGGGGGGAAACATGTCTAAATTACATATTGGCCGCGCCCGCGGTAAAGTCGTTGGATTGTTGTTCGTGCTGGTAGTAAGTTTTGGTGGTAACCCGGTGTTTGCTGCCAGTGATTGGGTTTACGAGCCGTTATCCGACAAATGGAATAACAAGAAAATTTATCTCTCTCCCGCCCGTCACAGTAACACGGGTGATCGCGGTGAATGTGATGGCGAAGCAGGCTGGGGGCCTTTAGACGAAAACTATGCGGCTTTGCGGTTTGCCTATTTTGCCGCGAACGGTTCGTATATTGGTGAAACGGTACGACGTGATTCCCAATACCGCAACCTGCGCGCGCGCGGATATAAAGTGCGAATTGGTCGCGATACTTTGAATTCTGCAATTAGCAATTCAAACGCATGGGGCGCAGATTTACATATACCGATCCATAGTAATGCCCGCCCGGAAGACTGTAGTGACGATCGTCCCGAGCGCCATGGTACCCATATTATATTTCAGTCTTACGGAGAAACCGGCGGCGAAGGTTTGGCGGAACAAATGTTGACCACTATTGGTGGCGCCAGCCCGGGCACAAACGACCTCATCTGCCATAACAGTTCGGGTTGTACTTTGTTTACTTGTCTAGGCGAGTTGTGTCGTACGGTGGCCAAGTCGGCCTATCTAGAGCGCGAATTCCATAGCTGGAATATTGGTACCAAGTGGATGGAAACAGAGCAATTTCATACCTGGCGCCTGGGTTGGGCGGTCGATCGCTTTTTAGGCTACCCGCGATAGCCGAATAGACTCGTTATGAATTTTAAACGTTTGATTCCGGTGCTGGCGGCTATTGTGGTCGTTATTTGGTGGACCCAAAAAAATCGCGAGGCTGTTGAGCCGATTGCAGCGCAACCTCAGTCGTCATTGCCCGCTCAATCCGAAGTGATCAAATCTTCGCCTGAAACCGCACTCAGTGTTACGGCGGAGACACCTTCATCCGCTCCGGAGTTGGGCCACCAACCCTCGAAATTGGCCGCTGTTGCAGGTTTCGGGCATAACCATGAACGGGACGAACAACAGTTCTCCGCTGAAGAGCGGCAGCGAGAAGAGCTGGTTGCTGATTGTATGCGGGCGCAGGGTTATGAATACACGCCGACACCTTCCATTGTCATTGACGATAGCTTGACCAATGACACACAAGAATTAGAGCGGCTGCTCAGAGATGCGGCTAATGACCCGAATGATCGCTATTTATTATCGCTATCAGAAACACAGCGTCGAGAATATTTCATTGCCTTGACCGGTGTTGCACAGCCAAACCATCCGGAAGCACAAGTGTATGATGCCGCTATACAGAGTAATTCCTGCACCACCAGGGCACTGCGTGCGATTCCCGGTGTATACGCGCATTACAATCAACTACGCCCGGAATTTGAAGCGATGCAGAAAGCCATTGCGGCGGATCCCAAGGTTGTTAAGTCCGTTGAAGATTGGTCGGCTTGTATGAGTCTAGCTGGATTTCAATATAGCCATCCGCGGGATCTCGCCAGCCTCCAGGACAAAGCTTTGGCGACCGGGAATGCCGTGCAATCCGAAGTGCTCGCTCAGGGTCAGCAAGAGGCTGCTCGTTGCGATATAGATGTGGCTTTAAACGAGATTTATGCCAACACTAGAATTGAGCACGAAAACCTATTTTATGAGTTTTATCGTGCTCAATTATCAGCGCCTGCTGTGTTCAAATAAGTCTTATTTTATTACCGCTGGCCATTGCTCGTTGGCAGAGGTAATAAAGCCTTCTTTATCGGCACCCCATTTTTTATGAATTGAGGAATTGTAATTCAGGTACAACTTTCCTTCGTGGATTGACCAATGACGAGGATCGCCCTTGGCAGTCTTTCCCTGACTCACTGCCCACGCGCAATAGCCACCATAGGCTGGTGCATACTTTTCTGGTTCAGCTTTAAACGCATCGAGATTTTCTTGATTCTTGAAGCGCCATTGAGCGCCCAAATACTCGGTACTAAACGCCTTATTACCTTTAACCGGACCGGTATCCTGAAAGTAAGACACTGCGTCATAACCACCAACCGCACGATTGTTGAATTTAGAGGTATAGATCTGGTCCTTAGCAAAAGCGAGAGTGCTCAAGCCGACCAGTAATGCGAAAGCTAATATTTTGGTTTTCATAATATAAAGTTTCTCATGTCAATGACGCTAATACGCCGGAGCTAAAATATCGGATGCTTTTTTAACTGTTAATTACAGAAATTTTCCCTATCTTCTCCTGCCAGTATTTTGGCCCGGTCTGGTGAGCCGATTCTCCATCAGTACTTACCGCGACCGTAACCGGCATATCTTCAACTACAAACTCATGGATCGCTTCCATGCCGAGTTCTTCGAATGCCACAATCCGGGATTTTTTAATTGCTTTAGATACTAAATATGCGGCGCCGCCGACGGCAATTAAATACACCGATCGATGTTTTTTAATCGCTTCAATACCGGCTGGACCGCGTTCTGCTTTTCCGATCATGCCAAGCAGGCCGGTTTCTTCGAGCAATTGGTCCGTGAACTTATCCATGCGTGTGGCCGTGGTGGGACCGGCTGGACCGATTACTTCATCGCGAACCGGATCTACCGGGCCAACGTAATAGATAAACTTCCCTTTTAGGTCGACTCCATTGGGTATGGTTTTGCCCTGATTAAACAAATCTACCATCTTTTTATGCGCAGCATCTCTGCCGGTCAACATCGTGCCGCTCAACAATAAAGTGTCACCCGTTTTCCAGGTTTCGATATCGGCTTGGCCAATGTCGTCGAGATTTATGCGTTTCACGTCGTCACTGTTATCGCTGCCCCACGCGACTTCTGGCCAATCATTCAGGTCCGGCGTCGCAAGTTCCGTGGGGCCGCTACCATCGAGCTCAAAATGAACGTGTCGAGTAGCGGCACAGTTTGGAATCATAGCAACGGGTTTGTTGGCAGCATGTGTTGGGTAATCTTTGATTTGTACATCCAGTACGGTCGTTAGCCCACCGAGGCCCTGGGCACCGATCCCGAGTGCATTCACTTTTTCAAAAATTTCTAACCGCAGTTCTTCAACTTTGCTATTGGGTCCGCGTTTAATTAATTCTTGAATGTCGATATGTTCCATACAAGCTTCTTTCGCTAGCAGCATGGCTTTTTCGGCAGTACCACCAATACCGATACCAAGAATACCTGGTGGGCACCAACCAGCACCCATAGTGGGTACCATTTTTAACACCCATTCAACAATATCATCCGAGGGATTAAGCATGACAAATTTTGATTTTGCCTCGGAACCACCACCTTTTGCGGCGACCGTCACGCCGACCTTATTACCGGCGACAATTTTGGTGTGAATAATCGCCGGAGTATTGTCTTTGGTATTACTGCGTGAACCCGCCGGGTCCGCGAGAATCGATGCTCTGAGCACGTTGTCGGAAAGGGCATAGGCACGACGGACGCCTTCGTTGGTCATGTCTTCGACAGTCATGTCTGCATCCCAGCTTACATCCATACCGATCTCCAGCATAACCGTGACAATACCGGTATCTTGACAGATTGGGCGCTTGCCCATCGCACACATTCTTGAGTTGGTCAGGATTTGCGCCAGCGCTGCTTTGGCGGCCGGACTCTCTTCGCGCTGATAGGCGCTATGGACTGCGTCTATAAAATCCTTTGGGTGGTAGTAAGAAATAAATTGTAGCGCGTCTTGAACACTCTGAATAAAATCGTCTTGGCGTATAAGGGTCATAGTCGTTCTCAATAGATGTTGTCATGATTCTAGCGCGATCTTATCGCTGCGTAACTGAGAATTTCAAGTGCCGTTAAAATTGGCACTTAAAAGGGTTAATTTCGCGTATTATGCAGCAACTAAAATAATAAATGTTTCGCTGAGGGGTTTTT
>CAZUMV010000156.1:0-7110 GCA_964621435.1 uncultured Thiotrichales bacterium
TAGCAAGTGTTTTCCTATGAAACTTAAACGCAACCAATCCCTTTCTCTCCGCCAGACTTAAAGATTCCCGGCCCAAACCGGGTTTTTTAAGCCTTGCGGAAAGAGCTGATCGGGATCTAATCTTCAAGCTCGAAAAATTAGTCCCTGTCACTTAAGTGGGCGCTGGCAATGGTGGCTTTGATGGATCGTCGAGACTAAAATCCAGGTCATCTAAACTAATCACTAAATCGGGGTCATAGCTGGAGCCGAACGGGGCTTGCGGTTTACGGGTTACAAGACGCTTGTAGGTCCGATGAATATCGACACCTATACCATACATCGCCGGTACCAGTATCAAGGTTAAGAAAAAATCAAATAGCACGCCGAACGCCAGTGCTACAACCATTGGCTTTAAGAATTCTGCTTGCGTGGAGGTTTCAAATAACATTGGCGTGATACCTATGAAGGTGGTTACCGAGGTTAATAAAATAGGGCGGAAGCGTGCCACACTGGCGTCAAGAATTGCCTGGTAGGCACCGACCCCGCGCCGCCTTAGTCGATTAGCATAATCAATTAACACGAGATTGTCGTTTACTGCTACGCCGGCTGCGGCGCAAAATCCAAATAAGGACATTAGACCGAAAGAAATTCCCGTAAGAACGCAGCCGATCACCATACCGACAAAGGCAAACGGGATCGCGATCATAATGAGCAGTGGTTGAGAATATGATCTAAATGCGATTGCCAGAAGCCCGAACATACACATGAATACGATCATGAGATAAAAAGTAAGTTCTTGCGTCATGGTTCGGTTAAGATCATCGTCACCGACGAGTATACGGCTGGCGTTGGGGTGCCTTAACTCCCACTCCGGAAAGAAGTTTTCCCGCAGGTCTTTACTTATTTCTTCACGTTGTTCCGATTCGCCTTTGGTAACTGCACCGGTGTAGTGCAACTCTTTGCGGTCTCTCCGGTTTATTCTGCCAACGCCTTCGACAACTTTTATATCAGCTACCGAATATAGAGGTACTTCAACGCCATTTGCGCCACGAATCCTTAGATTTTTCAAGCTGTCTATCGAGTCCCGTGCAGATTCGGGATACCTGACCATAACTCGAACATCTTCTCCATTTCGAGGCAGCCGTTGCACTTCCCGGCCGTAGAATGCCTCGCGAACCTGAAGGGTAATACCGGCCAGATTTATACCCAGTGACTCGGCGCCGGGTTTTAGAACGAACTGCATTTCCTGAGCCGAACTTTCCATACTGTCCCAGGTACGAACGACATCGCTATAGGTATCAAGATGATTCTTGAGGTCAAAGAGCGCGAGCTTGAGGGCTTCGGGATTCGCCGAGGCGATGCCAAACCGCATACTGCCTTCACCACCTCCACCTTCGTTAAATCCGAAAGTGACCCTTAATGCATCAGGTACCGGTCCCAAATATTCCTCGAGTTTCTCGGACACGGCTTTGGTGGATATATTAAACTCTGAACGTCTGGGGTCTAATGCCAGAAAAGATTCGATAGTTCGTCCGCCAGCAACCGTGCCAGGCGACGTAATTAGTGGAAAATCCACGCCAAAATCAGCTTCGCCGTTATCATTTATTTTATCGATAGCAGCGACCAGATTTTGACGGGTTTGCTCAACACGTTCAAACTTTGTGCCTTCAGGGAACCGGATATCTACTACGATCATGTCGCCTTCGACCTCTGGCAGCATAGCTGTGGGCGCGATTCCTGATTTTAACAAGCCCACGGAGATAATCATTAGCGCTATAAATGTAGAGACTGTTATGTAACGATTACTTATGACCTTTGCGGCGAACGGCTTGAACTTAATCTGTGCGAATTTGATTAGACCCTGCGCAAGTTTTTGTTGAAAGCGCATCAACGGGCCTAAGGAATCATTGTCTGGTAACGGTTTTAGTTTGCGTAGGTGAGACGGCAAGATGAAAAACGCTTCAATTAGTGAAAAAATCAGGGTGGCGATTACCACCAAGGTTATCTGGCTGGTCCAGGCTGCAATAGGGCCTGACAGTAGCATCCAGGGCATAAACATCATGATCGTAGTGATCACCGCAAAAAATATTGGTTTTACGACCATATTGGTGCCGAGGATGGCGCCTTTTTCACCAGTAATACCACTTTCGACATGGTAGTGAATACTTTCTCCAACTACGATCGCATCATCGACCACGATGCCTATAACCAACAGGAAGGCGAATAGCGAAATCATATTCAAGGTTACGCCGATGTGCGGTGCAAGCGCGATCGCACCCGCGAACGCCACGGCGATGCCTATGGTTACCCATGCGGCGACGGCGGGACGAAGAAATAGCATTAGAACAATTAGTACCAGTAACATACCGGTAATTGCATTTGAGCCAATTAACTCCATTCTCGAGTCGAACATAGTGGAGCCGTCAAACCAGATCGCAAATTCGATATCTGACGGTAATTGCTCGTTAATTTCTTTCTCAAAATTTCTAAATGCTTCGCCCGAAGCGGTAATGTTCATGCGATCCGGCGCTAAAGCTCTGAAAACGGCGGTGGTTTTACCCTTGAACTCCGCTCTAAAGTCATCATCATCAAAGCCATCAATAACGGTCGCGATCTGATGTAAAAACAATTTCCCACCATCAGGGGTTTGCCGAATAACGATGTTTTCGAATTCTTCCTGGGTGTTTGCTAATGAGCGAGCGCGTAGCTGCAGTTTTCCGACACTGGTATCGACCGTGCCAGCGGATAAATTCACCGAGGCGCCGGCAATCGCTTGTGCGACTTCGGAGAATGTTAAATTGAAACGTTGTAATTGTTTTTCCGAAATTTCAATATTGACTTGCTCTGGTATTTTTGAAATCTGCTCGGTTAACTGTGCGCCTGTGAGTTTAGTTAACTTTAAGCGAATATCATTGGCGAAACGCTGGAGTTCAAGCCGCTCAAGGTCGCCGTACAGAGCGAGATACATGTAATCAGCGCGCAGGTCCCAGCGGATAACTTGCGGGCGAAATGAGTCCGGTGGTAAATTGTTGATACCATCGATTCGAACTTTTATTTCATCCAATAATTTTTCATAGTCGGTTCGGACTTTAGTCCGAATATTGACTTCACCGAAACTTTCACGCGCAGAACTTTCTATGTAGTCGATACCATCAAGTCCATCAACTGCTTCTTCTACCCGAACCAATAGCTGTTCTTCTATATCTCGTGGCGAAGCACCGGGCCAACTGATGGTCACGGAAACACCGTTCACCGTAACTTCGGGGAAAAACTCGCGTTCGAGTTGTTTGTATCCCGTTACACCTAGAATAATAATCGCAAGCATTAAAAGGTTTGCTGCGACCGGATTGTGTATCCACCATGCGATTAGTCTTTTCATATATATGTTTGCTCGATTTTTATTATCTATTCGTCTTCCGAATCTGCACCCTCGGCTTCTGCTTCATCTGCCGGTTTCGGATCAACGAGGACGACGTTCGGGTCTTTTGCATCCAGAACTTTGAAGGTTGTGCTCAGCTGTGACCTCTCCATCGGAGACAATATGACCATTTCCCCAGGCGATACACCGGCACTTAGCACCGCTCTCTTAACATTGGTGTCGATCACTGTAGCAGTTCTTTCGGTGGCTTTTCCTTGTTCGTCGACGACGTATATTTTATTTTCCGGGCGTAA
The DNA here is from genome assembly GCA_964621435.1 of uncultured Thiotrichales bacterium. Taxonomy (GTDB): domain Bacteria; phylum Pseudomonadota; class Gammaproteobacteria; order CAZUMV01; family CAZUMV01; genus CALIRD01. The sequence goes on from CAZUMV010000156.1 coordinate 3,652, forward strand.
GCCGTCGCGGCTCAAAACGACCACCTGTTCAAGGTTGTAGCCGCCGATTTCAGCATCGACGAAAAGACCCGGTGCGAGCGGGTATTTTCCGTCAGCCGCACCAGCGCCATAGGGGTCAAACACCTCTGCTATTGCATACATTGCGCGAGTTTGAGGATCATAGGTGCTATCGGTACGCATGATTTTTCCATTCCACACTCTGGTTTCGCCGCCGATGGTTGCACTTAGTTTAACGTCCGGTGCAGACTCGGCATCCGCGGCAACAAAAGCGATTGGCAGGTCTAGTTTAGCGAGCTCGTCGTCCGTTAATGCAAGCCGCACTCTAGTGGTATCGGTGGAAAAAATACGACCTAAGTTTGACGATGGGGCAACATACTCTCCCAAGTCCGCATTTTGGTTCAACACCCGACCGGAAAAGGGCGCCTTTACCTCGGTGCGCTCTAACATAAGTTCTGCTTGTTGCAATTCCGCCTGAGCAGCGAGTAGCATCGCTTTAGCTTGTTGTAGTTGCGGTTTGCGCAAAGTCAGGGCGGTTGCTTCACCCGTGCCTAGCTCTTCCCAATCTTTACGAGCGATCTCACCTTCAGCGCGTTCGCGAACCAGCGCTTGTTCTGCTTGCGCGACGCTCGCTTGGGCCCGGATAACATTGATCTTATGATCTGAATCATCAATCCGAATTAAAGTTTCGCCTTTTGTGAAAGTACCGCCATCGGTAAAATTAGAAGATACCGAAACAATTTTTCCGTCGACCTCCGGGACCAATCTGATTTCTGTTGCCGGGCGGGCCTCGCCCTGTGCGTTGACCACTAACTGGATGTCTTGTAGTTCTGCGATTTCGGCAATGACGGCGCGCATTTTAGTCGGTTCTTTTTTGGACTCAGGCTCTTCTAAAAGTTTGACGAAAGCAATCGTTCCGACAATTGCAGCGGCGATAATAAGTATACTAATGATTGCATTTCTTTTGATTGAGGTGCGCTGGGCACTTACCTGCGAGTTTGCAAAAGGATCATTCATGGTTTTTATACTCTTGTTGTTTGCTCATTCTATGTCTGTTTCTAGGGTTTCGATAGCGCCGATTTCCCCGCCACCCAGCGCCATGTGTAGACGGACCCGATTTTTCAATCTCTCCGTACGAGCGCTGATTAACTGGCTTTCGGCATTGATGGCCCGGGTTTGAGCATCCAATACCTGTAATATAGTTGCCAGACCTTCGCTATATCGACGTTCCAAGCGCTGCTCAGCCAAGTTGGCCTGCTGCAAAGATTCTCTTAATGCAATCTCTTGGTCAAGCAGGTGTTTTTCAGCATTCAAGGCATTTTCAACTTCGAAATACGCGTTCAGGGCTGTCCCGACGTATTGTTCTACCTGTTGTCGCAAGAATGCCTGATTGCGTTGTACGTCGGCACGTCTTGCGCCAGCATTAAATATCGGGCCGCTCAAACCCGCGATTAGCGAAGCGACCATGTTGTCTATGTCGAACAGATTATCTATCGAGGTGTTATTAAAGGTGGCGTCGCTGTTCAGTGTTAGCTGCGGTAACAAGTTCTTTTTAGCGATATCGACCTGTAGGCCGGCAGCGGCAAGACGACTGCCGGCCGCAATTAAATCGGGACGTTTGGAGAATATATCGATTGGTGTTCCGGCACCCGTCAGTGCTGGAAGCTCCGGGAGGTCGGCTGGCGCTTCGATTTCTCCGGTTGGATATCGGCGTAGCAGTGTTTCCAGGCGTCGAGCGTTTGCGGTTTTAAATTGCTTCCTTGCTGCCAGCGTAGCTTTGGCGCCTGCAGCAGAAGATCTGGCCAACCGGACGTCGCTGGATGGACTTAGGCCGCCGTTAAAACGGCGTTCGGTTAACGCTGCTGCGCGCGTCAGCGTTTTGACGTCGCGACTGGCGAGGTTCTCGAGTAATTTGGATTCGATTAAATCGAACCAGCCGTCTGCGGTGGCACCAGCAATTGATAGTCTGGTAGCTGCATAATCTGCTTGTGAAATATTAACATCAAGTTCGCCAATTTTGGCGCTGTTACGAACGCGTCCCCAAACGTCGAGCTCCCAAAGTAGGGAAGGCCCGGCATTATAAGTGGTGCTGTCGGGGCGTAAACTGTCCCTGAATTGAGTGCGGTTCGCGCTGAAAGAGCCATTAACATTCGGGAATAGCGGCGCCCTTGCTACCACTGCCGATGCCCGTGAGGCATCCAGCAAGGCGAGCGCTCCTAGTACATCGGGGTTAGCACTAAGTGCCGCCGCGATTACTGCAGTTAAGTTCTCTGAACCAAAGCTTTGCACCCAATCTGTATCCGGAAGCTCATCGGACGCTTGCTCGGCCCATTGCGATACGTTCAAGGTTGGATTTTGAACGGGTAAAACACTACTTGGTTTGATTTTCGAATCACCAAATGCGGCGCAGCCGCTAACGAAAATCAGTAGATTAAAAGTTATAATCGTATTTAGAGTGATATTGATCTTCATTGTTATTATTTTGAATCCCTTAACCTGAGTTTTCTTGCTGATAGTTGGACTGTTGATAAAGACGTTAGTTTACCTGCAAGCAATGTATTTTCTGTCTCTAAGCGGTAACAAATATTGGCGCCAACCATCAGTCCTTTATCCTGTTTTGAAATTGTCTTATTTTTGTCAGTTTACTTTCATAATACAACTTTCATGCCAACTCCGATGAAAAGCTGTTTCCGCTTGATTTGCTTACTATATTTTCGGTTTCATTATGCGTAATCGGCGGGCAATGGATGGCAATTCCACCAATATTTGCATTATTTGCGCATTACCAGGCTGCGCACATAAGATCCTTTGCGATTTAATGTCTGCGCAGGGCCGAGGCAGCAAAAAACAGGATCACTGCAACCAGAACAATAGCCGGACCGGTAACAAGATCAAAACTAAACGAAAGCAACAGGCCGCCGCAGACGGCTAGTACTCCGACAGCGATACTACCTTGCACCATTCCAGCAGGGCTTTCGGCAAGCAGACGGGCTGTCGCCGCCGGTATGATCAGGATCGCAGTCGTTAATAAAATGCCAACTGCTTGTATCGCGGTCGAGACAAATAACGCTATTAGCGCCACAAACACCAATAGTATTTTTTCGCTCTGGATGCCTTCTGCTCTGGCCAGATCTTCATCGACGCTAATGGATAGCAATTTTTGAAAGATCAGTTTGTAGCTAACCAAGACAATAACCGTAACCATGGTTATGTACAAAAGATCAGTTTCAGTTACCGCTAAAATATCTCCGAATAACCACGCATACAGATCGACGTTAGCGTGCTCCATGCTTCCCCAGATCACCAAGCCGAGGGCCAGGGCGCCGTGTGCGAGCACACCTAGTAGAGCGTCATCCCGTAATTCGGTTGTTCTTTTCAGGCGAATCAGCAGCACAGCAAAAATCAAGCTACTGACCAGCACGCCGAAAATCGGTTGTACCCCAATGATCAAACCCAAGACAA
>CAZUMV010000157.1:0-7072 GCA_964621435.1 uncultured Thiotrichales bacterium
TACCTGCGGTAAAGAAACGGACGTTCATATGGGTCGCAGGAACATGAGGGTTGTTTGGGTGGATCACCACGGAGACACCGGTGGCTTCAAAGGTGCCGCCGCTTAGCTCGGGTCTATGCTTGGTGGCAGAAGGTGGTAGTTGGTCGCCGTGGACGTGCGAGAAGTTTACACCCGCTTGCTCGAATATTTTGCCGCGCTGTAGCACTCGGGTACGGCCGCCGCCGCCGTCCGGTCGTTCCCAGGCGTCTTCCCGAAAGGTAGCTTCACCATCCGTGGTTTCAAGTGCTGCACAAATTTGGTCTTGTAGCTGCTTTAGATAGATTATGACCTTGGTAATTTGGGTATTCATGCCCGAATGACTTTATCATTGTCCAGGCGCCGAATGATACTGGCTTGCTCAGTGCCAACGCTACCGCTAAGGATAAGGTCTACCTGATCTTTAACTTTGTCGGAAATCTCATCATTACTGATAGCGGATGCCTGACCATGAATATTGGCGCTAGTTGATATTAAGGGCTGTTGCACGGTCTCGCACAGCTGCTCGACAATCTCGTGTTGGCAGAGGCGGATCGCAAGGGTGGTATGCGAGCCGGTGATATCCGGGTTGACCGAAGCAGCTGCTGTGGCCAGCCATGTGGTTGGCGTAGTTGCGCTTGTGATGCGGTCGCGTTGCGGTGGCGTTAAAGGTTGGATGTAATTTTCAAGCAACGCCAATTGACTTGATATAAGGATTAATCCCTTGTCGGCCGGTCTTTGTTTTATAGCGAGTATGCGGCGCAGGGCATCAGCCTGGGTTGGCAAGCAGCTGAGGCCTGGAATTGTGTCGGTGGGGCAGACGATAACGCCGCCGTTTTCCAGTACACGGCAAGCTTGCATAAGCTGCGACGAGGTAGAAGTAGGCACAGCAGCGTTTATCCGGCTGCTTTTTTCTTACTGGTTTTCTTTTTAGTACTTTTTTTCTTTGCGGCTTTCTTCTTTGTGGTTTTCTTTTTTGCCGCTTTCTTTCGAGTCGCCTTTTTCTTGGTGCCTTTCTTTTTAGCGCTTAAGCGTTTCTTGGCAGCTTCCTCGTCAAGGTCGGCGATTTTAATGTTCTTGGGTAATCGGACCGTTTTACGACCCTTGGTTAAATAGTAACCGTCGCCATCTTTAAATAGATTGGCTTTAAGATCAGGAAACTCTGTTACCAATACCTCTTCGCCACTAATCAATTTTTTGCAGGTCTCAATATCAAGTTTGGCCGGATCCATTACTTTTGGCACAGTGCAGTTAACTTTGCCGGTGGTTACATAAGGGCCAAAACGACCGTTTAATACTTGAATACCATCATCCGGAAAATTCTGGATGAGGCGTTCAGCATCGGCTTTCTTCTTTTCTGCAATCAGCTCATTGGCGCGTTCCAAGCCGATCGTACGTGGATCATCGTCGGCCTGCGTGAAAATCATATCGCCGTCATGTTTGATTTGCGGAATGGAGACAAATTTGGATTTCTTTTCGGTCTTGTCGTAATAACTTACATAGGGTCCGAAGCGACCATAGTTAGTACTGATCTTGCCGCCTTCCTCGGTTTCACCGAGTGTGCGTGGCAAAATAAACAGCTCCATAGCTGTTTCCATGTTCATATCGTTCATACGCTGCTTGGGCAGCAAGCTCGCGAACTTCGGCTTCTCTTCGTCGTCTTTGGTGCCAATCTGCACGAAAGGTCCGTAACGCCCCATACGGACCGTTACCGGCTTACCACTTTCGGGGTCGGTACCTAATTCGCGAGATTGATTCGCTTCGGCGCGGTCGACGTTTTCATCGACATCGGTAACCTGGGCTTTGAAGGGCTCCCAGAAATTTTTCATTACCGGCTTCCACTTTTTTTCGCCACGCGAGATTTCATCCAGTTCATCTTCGAGCTTGGCGGTGAAGTCGTAGTCCACGTAGTGTTCAAAGTAGTTGGTCAAAAACGTGTTGACGATACGACCCGCATCCGTCGGAGTGAAACGACGGCTTTCTAACTCTACGTATTTTCGATTACGTAGGGTTGAAATAATATTGGCGTAGGTCGAAGGTCGGCCAATGCCGAATTCTTCAAGCGCTTTAACCAGACTTGCTTCTGTGTAGCGCGGTGGCGGTTGCGTGAAATGTTGTTCAGGGCGAACTTCTTTAAGATCCACGGTTTCGCCTTCATCAAACTCTGGCAGGATTTTTTCGTCTCTATCCGAGCCTTTTTTGTCATCGCTACCTTCCAGATATACCGCCATAAAGCCGGCGTTCTTGATGGTTGACCCGGTTGCTCTGAAACTGTGGTCTTTATCGGCTTCAAGATCAATCGCGACTTTGTTGAGCGTGGCATGAATCATCTGACAGGCTACCGAGCGCTTCCAGATTAACTCATACAAGCGGTGTTGTTCACGATTCAGCTTCTTGGCCGCATCATTGGGTACCAAGGAAGCGTCAACAGGTCGGATCGCTTCATGCGCTTCCTGAGTGTTTTTTGACTTTGATTTGTAGACCTTTGGTGAATCCGGGCAATTTGCTTTGCCATAACGTTCCGTTATCAGCGCACGGATATTGCTAATGGCATCCTGCGACAGGTTGACCGAGTCAGTTCTCATGTAAGTAATAAGACCTGCTTCATACAGCTTTTGCGCCGCTTGCATGGTGCTACGTGCGGTAAAACCCAGTTTGCGTGCCGCTTCTTGTTGCAGGGTAGAGGTCGTAAAAGGTGGTGATGGATTTCTTTTCTGTTGGCTTTTCTTGACCTTTGTTACAGTCAGTTTACCTTTAGCGACTTTTTCAATTTTAGTGCGAACCTTATTGGCACTGGTTTCATCGCTGATAGAAAATTTCTTGCCTTTCTTTTGTTGTGCGGTGGTATCGACCATACGCTCGCCATTAAGCGAATAAAGTTTGGCGGGGAACTCTGTGCCTTTCTTGGCGAGATCCGCTTCAATGGACCAATATTCTTCTTTATTAAAAGCGTCAATTTGATCTTCACGTTCACAGATGAGTCGCAAGGCCGGGCTTTGGACGCGGCCGGCTGACAATCCGCCCGATACTTTTTTCCACAACAGGGGCGAGAGGTTAAAACCGACCAATTGATCCAGCGCGCGTCGGGCGCGATAGGCATCGACTAATTCATTGGCCATGCCGCGTGGGTCGTTGATAGCTGTTTGCACTGCTGACTTGGTTATTTCGTTAAAAGCGACGCGCTCAATACTTTTATCTTTTAATAACTTTCGTTCTTTCAGGATTTCCAGAATGTGCCAGGAGATAGCTTCACCTTCGCGGTCCGGATCAGTTGCCAGATATAATGTATCGGCCTTTTTCAGTGCTTTGGTAATAGCGGTGATGTGTTTTTCACTTTTTTCATCGACCTCATAGGTCATATTGAAGTCGTTATCAGGATCGACACCTTTTTTGATTAGGTCGCGGACATGGCCGTACGATGCCAGGACTTCAAAGTCCTTGCCTAAATATTTTTTGATCGTCTTGCATTTTGCGGGCGACTCTACGATTACTAGGTTTTTGCTCATGTACCTGTCTTTATATAGTGTTCTAATCTCGAAGGGCGCACATCATAGACTAACTTTTGGAGTCACGCCAAGTGGGTTTTGTAATCACATCAGCAGTGCAAGGCAAAACTTGTGATGAAATTCAAGCGTTTGGGTATCCATTAGCCCTTGTAAATTTATCTATGTTGGCGACGAATAGCATATTAATCCGTTATTTAATACGCACATAATAGCCACCGGTTTCGGTATTAATATATCCATCCAGCTCCAAAAAAGTCAGTGCGGCAGCCACAATTTCCGGTCCAAGGCCGGTTTCACTTAAAATACTATCCATAGTGGTTGGGTCGTAGGCAACCGCCGACAATACTTGCGCGTGTTCGCCCTGTAACTCGTGGTTGGAGTCTTTTGGTTTTGAATGGTTCCCGGCACTGAGCGGTTCTGGCGGATCTGAATTTAAGCTAATACTAAGCATAGGTCCCAGTTCTTCCAGCACATCCTCTGCTGTTTCTACCAATTTGGCACCTTCTCGAATCAAACGATGGCAGCCGCGTGCGAGCGGATTGTGGATGGAGCCCGGGATCGCGAAAATTTCCCGGCCTTGTTCGCTGGCGAGACGCGCGGTAATTAAAGTACCACTGCGGCGGGCGGCTTCCACGACCAGGGTGCCCATGCTAAGTCCGCTTATGATTCGATTGCGACGGGGGAAGTTCTCCGCCTTGGCTTTTGTGCCAATTTTAAACTCGGATACGAGCGCGCCGGATGCCGCTATGTTTTTCGCCAGCTCGTGATTACGAGCTGGATAGGTTCGATCAAGGCCAGTACCAACAACTGCAACGGTATAGCCGTTAGCGTCGATTGTCGCTTGGTGCGCGGTGGCATCGATACCCAGCGCCAAGCCACTCGTGATAGTTAATCCGGCGCGTGCAAAATGCGCGGCGAAATCGGTTGCTGTCTGGATCCCGCCGCTGGTCGGGTTGCGGCTGCCAACAATGGCTAGCTGCGGTAGGTTGATGACATCAAGGTCACCTAGCACATACAAAATCGGTGGTGGGTTACGAAGGTCGAGGAGTCGTCTTGGGTAGTTCTCATCATGCAGGGTAACTAAATGACAATGATCGTTATCCAACCAGCGCAGGTCATCTTCGATGTCGATCTTATCGTGGCGACCTTTAATCTGGCTCGCATTCAGACCGGCCTTTCGCCAATCGTCGTCGTTCTTTTTTAGTGCTTGTGTTGGTGAATCAAATAGTGAGATTAAGCGAGAGACGCCTGCTGCGCCCAGGCCACGCTGGTGACATAAAGTTAGCCAATCTGCCTCCGTACTCACTCAGGAGCAGTAGCGGTGTCACCAACTCTAATTGGACGTGTAGATTGCATCATCACACCATAACTTACTTTTTCGAAGCTGCGGAAAACCAGCATTACGCCAGATTGTTCGTCGGGTAGTTGAATTTTTCTGGTGCTGGTGTTTTGAAATAGTCCGGTATCCGGGCGCATTCGGCGATGGAATTTGTCGTTCTGATTCCGGCCGGATTTATTAATCGCCAACACGTGTCCAGGTTCAATACAATCACGTGCACCGACATCCACCACGGCTATTTGATAAGTGGCGATTCCACTTAGCGCATCGAAAATCGAGACGACATTGCCATCAATGTTTGGTGGTGGAGCATGCGGAAAAAACTGTAAATCAGCCGGGTTCATGTTGAGTGGCAGGACGCGGTCACCTATAAGTACTTCACGTTTGCTGCTTTCGACTCGAACGGTAGACGGTTCGCCGTCTTCGATGACGGTGGCGTCACTGGCATAAATCGCCTCATAGCCCAAAAACTCCTTTTTGCCGCGGACACTGTAGAGTTTTTTGCTCGGGCGAAAGATGCTGTACTTCGAGCCCGGACTTGAATTTGCAAGTTGGTGGACATATATATTGTCGCCGATACCAAAAATCATGCGATCGTCTTGTGACCCGACTACGTGCGCGGCATCGCGCAGTTCTTCTTCACTTATGACGCTCGGACGAATCATAAACGGGCGCAAACCGGCTATTGAAACCGGCTCGTTATTTGCAAGCGATATGCTGCGAATGGTCGGCGATAGTTTGTAGTCACCGCGATTAATGCCAATTCGAGGTTGGCCGTCAACGTAATACAAAGACAATATATCGCCTGGATAAATAAGATGGGGGTTTGCAACTTCCGGGTTCACATGCCAGATTTCAGGCCAGTACCAGGGTTGACTCAGGAATGTCGCGGAAATATCCCACAAGGTGTCGCCTTTTTTGACGACGTATCGATCGGGCGCATCACTGCGTAAGGCGCTTGAGGCATCATGCTGATAATTCGTATTTTCGCTAATTCCGCTGCCATTTGAATAGCCGTCGTCGCCAGCTGTATTAGAGTTATAGCTCGCACTATACTGATCGCAGGAGCTTGGTCGGTTGTTATCCGACCGGCCTTGCAGATTGCTGTCGCTGGTTTTGCTACGATCATGGTTTAAAGCCGAGCAGCCAGTTAGCAGGGTAATGAGGGAACCAATAAGGATGGTTGATAGACTAATTGGTGTATTTCGATTCAAGGCGAGTCCTCTTTGCGCTTAAAAACAAATAAAATGACGTAGACAATCTACAGGCTTAGTATAATTTTAGCTAATATTGGCACTATAGAGCGAATATTAACAAAAAAACTTGCGTTACTTCACGGGACGAACACATGGCAGTATTGGATATTTTACACTTTCCTGACCCGCGCTTACGGACTATAGCAGCGGATGTAGAGGTATTTGACGACGAATTGCGCGAATTCGTGAAAAATATGTTCGAAACCATGTACGACGCGCCTGGAATCGGTTTGGCGGCGACTCAGGTCGACCGGCATGAGCGAATTATTGTGATTGACGTATCCGAGGAAAAAAATACCCCGTATTGTTTGATTAATCCCGAAATTGTGGAGCTCGAAGGGGTTGAAGAGATGCAAGAGGGGTGTTTATCAGTACCCGCGCAGTTCGAAAACGTCGAACGGGCCGAGCATGTGCAGGTGCGTTATCTGGACGAACATGGCAAACCGCATGAATTGCGGACTGATGGTTTGCTGGCGGTCTGTATTCAGCATGAAATGGACCATTTGGTTGGGAAGTTGTTTGTAGATTATTTGTCGCCGCTGAAGCGCAACCGGATTCGCAAAAAACTGGTCAAGGCCCGGGCTTCAAAAGCGCGCGCCTGAGTTATGAAAATTATTTACGCCGGCACTCCGGATTTCGCGGTCCCCGCGTTGCAGGCGTTACTTGATAGCGAGCATACCGTAATTGCGGTGTATACCCAGCCTGATCGACCAGCGGGCCGCGGTCGTAAGCTAACCGCCAGCCCGGTAAAAAATCTGGCATTGGAAAATGGTCTGCGGGTGTTGCAGCCGAATTCCTTTCGCGAGCAACAAGCGCGTGATGAGTTGCAAGCGCTGCAGGCAGATGTGCTGGTTGTCGCTGCTTATGGTTTGATTTTGCCCGACTCTATTCTAAATGCCCCCAGGTATGGTGGCATCAATATCCACGCTTCATTATTACCTCGTTGGCGCGGCGCT
>CAZUMV010000158.1:0-7070 GCA_964621435.1 uncultured Thiotrichales bacterium
AACATGCGGTCCAAATGCCTGCAGCGCGACGGTTTTGCCGCGAAGATCTGATGCCGAAGCGATATCCCCTTTTACAACCAAAGCATCACCGCCACTAGACCATGTCATTTGATAAATAATGACTGGTTTGGTGGCAGGGTCTTTGTTCAGTACTTCCGACGCCATACTTATCATGCCCATGGTGCCCCGTAGAAATGGCGTTTTGCCCTCGAGGTAATTACGAACCTGATTGGAAAAGATGTCTTCCCGTTGCAGTCTGAAATTTAAACCGGCCTTGTTAAACAAGCTGTCTCGATTGGTTTGTACACCGCCATTTGCCAAGATCGTCGCAACATCTCCGCCCCAGGTGATAATCGGTAACGTCCATGGTGCCGATTGAGTAACCGGCGCAACGCTTGTGCTGGATAAAACTTCTGCCAATGATTGCTTTTCTACGTAGTTAGGCGCAGCATTTAGTGAACTGAGCCACATGCTTAAAATTGCCACGCTTAGTAAACGGACTTTTATTGCAATGCCTGTTTGCATAATTTAACCTTCACTAGAATTTATGATGTTACGAGTGGACTCGTTTATAACGCGATTATATTTGAGGTGATGCAGGCTGTCACCACATGCGCGCCTCATAAGCCAAATAAATCCGAGAGTTATAGGTAAATAATGACCGAAATAAAAGATCTAGAGCTAATCATTGAGTCTGGAACACCAATTATTTGTGTCGAGACCATCGACGAGCCCCGCGTAGAAGCTGTTTTCAAACGTTTAGCAACCCGCTTCGACAAACAGATCTACTCATGGTCTGTAGCGAACGGCTTACAAGGACGGGCCAAGAACTCCAATATGCGGTTTAACGAACCGGAACTACATCGCGTGTTAACACACATTCGCCAAATGAAATTTTCGGGCCTATATGTTTTATTTGATGTGCATGCGCATTTGGAAGACCCCTTAACTATCCGACTGTTACGGGAGCTTAGTCAAAACACACAGGCGAACAACACAATAGTGCTCGTAGCGCCAGAACTCGAGGTGCCGCAAGAATTAAAAGGCGTGTCAGCGAAATTCGAATTTTCCCTTCCTACAGAAGAAGAAATCGAGAGCATTATCATGGAGGTTAGCGCTGATTGGGGGCGCAAGAATCGCCGTAGTGTTAGCACCAAGCGAGAAATTATAGAAGCAATGATCAGGAACTTGCGCGGCCTGACTACAACTGATGCCCGGCGATTAATTTCAAATGCGATTTATGATGACGGAATCCTCGCGGAAGAAGATCTGGAGAGTATCGCCAAAGAAAAATACAAACTGTTAGATACCGACGGTGTTTTGTCATTCGAGATGGATACCTCAAGGTTTAATGAGGTAGCCGGTCTGCGGCATTTAAAAGAATGGCTTGAACGTCGCAAGAAAGTTTTCTTGGCAACTGAGGCTCCAAAGGGTCTAGATCCCAGCAAAGGTGTGTTGTTGTTGGGTGTGCAAGGTGGCGGTAAAAGCCTGGCCGCGAAATCAGTCGCCGGTAGCTGGGGGATTCCATTGTTACGTCTGGACTTCGGCACCTTGTACAACAAGTATTATGGTGAAACCGAGAGAAACCTGCGGCAATCACTCAAGACTGCAGATGTTATGTCGCCTTGCGTGTTATGGATTGACGAAATCGAAAAAGGTCTTTCTGGCGGCAGTGATGAAGGTGGCCCGGCCAAGCGAATCCTGGGCACATTGTTAACGTGGATGGCAGAGCGCGAAAGCAAAGTGTTTCTGGTGGCAACTGCAAACGACATTGAAGCGTTACCGCCAGAGCTTTTACGCAAAGGCAGGTTCGACGAGATATTTTTTATTGACCTGCCGAAGCCGGATGTGCGACGCGAAATCTTTCGTATCCACATTGCCAAACGTGATCAAGAATTAGATAACATCAATTTAGATGAGCTTGCTGCAGCTTCCGAATTATTTTCTGGCGCTGAAATTGAACAGGCAGTTGTTTCTGCATTATATACCGCGCATGCGGCAGGTGATGATCTTAAGACACAGCATATTTTAGAAGAAATCGAAGTCACTAAACCGCTGGCGGTACTGATGTCCGAAAAAATCGAGCATTTACGGGAGTGGGCTTCCGAGCGTACCGTTCCGGCCGATTAAAACGCGGTGATTCAGACAATCAATCCGGCGTTAAGGTTAATGCTTGGCGCCACAATGATTAGTCTTTCACCGGTCTTTGTACGTCTAACTGATACGCTTCCAGAAGTATCCGCTTTTTATCGTGTATTTTTCGGTGCCTGTATCCTGCTCGTTTGCACGCTACTGCAACGCCGCCGTCCATCTTTCAAAACCTACCTGTCTTCAACAATAGTTATTGCCGGGGTTTTCTTTGCCATCGATCTCGCGTGCTGGCACGCCAGCATTAATATACTCGGACCTGGTCTGTCTACCCTGCTGGCAAACTTTCAAGTAGTTTTTTTAATCCTGATTGGATTGATTTTCTTAAAAGAAAAGCTCACTGGATATACATTGGTCTCGGTTCCGATTGCGTTACTCGGTCTGGTATTAATACTAGGCGCCGGCGACAGTAGCAACCAAAGCTATATCCGCGGGATAGTATTTGGGTTATTGGCAGCATTTTTTTATGCGTTATATATCATCTGCTTAAAAAATACCCGGGCGCGTAGCGACTCTCAAACAGGCTTGCTGGAAGAATTAACTATTGTGTGTCTAATCGCGTCTGCCGCCTTGGCTATTTATATCCTGGCGGTCGGCGCGGCATTTTCGGTAGCCGCAAACGACTTGCCCTGGTTGTTCCTGAATGGCGTCGTTGCGCAGACCGCTGGATGGCTTCTGATTGCCTCAAGCTTGCCGTATTTGCCAACTTCCCGCGTGGCGATGTTGTTGCTACTACAACCGGTTCTCTCATATTTATGGGACATCGTAATTTTTGATCGAGTAGTTTTCTGGCCGGAATTAGCTGGAGCGACACTGGCTCTTGTGGCAATCTATATTGGCGGTATGCGCACTGCGAGCAACCCTGAGGAATCAGACAAAGCGCTTAAAAGTTGAATTAAGTCACCGTGTAAGAGCGATAAGCAGGTAAACTGAGCACGCTATAATTGCTGCTGGTCATGGGTGTCCCGGCACTTGTCGAAATATTTATTTGCTGAGTTACTAAATGAGTAATGAGTTTTATTCTTCGGGGTACTATGGGTCAGTTAATACTGAGCCGAAAGTTATCCAGCATAACGTTAATAGAAACTTCGTAAATGCCTGGTCCGACTGGACCGATTTGTTTGTGCATTTTTTAGATTTGGAAAGAAATCATAACCTTATTTCAAAATACCTCGGCGGACCGAGTTATCGTTACGCTATGAGTCAGGGTTTGTGCGGTGAATATGCCTATATTGGTGTCATGGTGCCGAATGTAGATAACGATGGGAAACCGGCACCTTTTACTGTTTGCGCCATGCTTCCGGGAGACTGTAACCCGATAACAGAGAACCAACGCTTGAATGCGTGGTATGCGGCTGCGGAAAAAATTATTCAATCTACTAAAAAATCTGGTTTTCAAAGTCTGGAACTTGCAGCATCCCTGCTTGAGTTAGACCAGATTTTTGAAACCATGGCGGCCCCCGCGACTAATCGGCATATATCGTCGGGTAGCGGCCAAGTCGCTATTCGCCGCCCTCTTACTGCTACTGCGCCAACCTTGAGCAACTATCAGGATATGCTGCATGTTGTGCTTTCAGAAATTTGCTTTGGCTATAGTATTTGGCAAACCGCCGGTAATGACTCGGTCGAAGCCTCCATGCTATTGACGCAAGGTCTGCCACCAATTGAGTCTGTAGTCGCGATGTTTGATGGGCAATGGACGAAACATGGCTGGGTTAATGACGCCACAGAGCGTCGTACATGATTCGGCGCGAGAAACTGCAGCCGCCAGAAGAATGATTGCTAACAAGCTCAATCAGCACTTGTGGGCGGCAAGCGCAGCTACTCATATCGGCAAACTAAGAAAGCTCAATGAAGACGCGTTTTGTTTACTATCGCAACAAAATTTTTGGTTGGTGGCCGACGGTATGGGGGGGCATGCTGCGGGCGCACTTTCCAGTCAAACGATTGTCGATCAATTCCAGAACTACGTAGCAACCCGATTCATTGGGCAAAATGCGACTAATATTTTGGCCCGTCTCAGCAAAACCAATATCGATCTTACGGAGTACGCTCACGACAATAATCTTGGCATTATCGGCAGCACGGTTGCGGCACTGTCAATCCACAATTGTTATGGTTTGGCGGTGTGGGCCGGAGATAGCAGGATTTACCGGATTCGTGATCAGCACATGCATCAGATCACGGTTGATCATGACCAGATCACGGAATTTATGAATATCGGGCTGACCGAAGAACAAGCCCTGGCGATGCCAGGCTCGGAAGCCATCACGCGCGCGATCGGGTCAGATGAAAAACGTCGGCCGCAGGTGAGTATATTCGAGGTGCAGGAAAACGATCGCTACCTGCTCTGTACGGATGGCCTGACTAAAGAGCTCGATGATAAAGATATTGCGTCTGTGGTGTGTAAAAACAATGCCGAAGACAGCATAAGCATATTATTCCGGCTATGTCTGGCAAGTCGCGCACGGGATAATATTTCTGTGGTAGTTGTTGAATAAGTTGTTAAAGCTTGTTTTCTATGAAGGCGGCCACTTCAGATATTGTTTGGTGATCAAATAGATCAACTATATCGACTACGTCCGGCCATTCATCGTCAATTTTTTGATGAATCTCTGCTAAAGACAAAGAGCTAATGCCAGCATCAAAGAAATTGGTATCCGGCATGAGTTCTTTCTCAGGGATCAGCTCATTTACAAACGCTTGAATGGTGGCAGCAACAGCAGTGGAGTTTTTAGCATCTACAGCAGGTCCGCGCTCAACTTCATCAAGTTCTTTAATAAAATCATCGAATTGACCTGAAGCATAATCTTCTATTAAAAATCGGCGCTGGATTTTTCCACTAGTTGTTTTTGGCACCCTTTTTACTGGTAAAACATGATCAACTTCGAGACCCGTGTGGGTGTTAATAAGTCGTCTCGTTTGCTGCGCTAGTGCTACGAAATCCGCAGCATCTTTTCGGTAGAGTAGAAAAACAATGAGCTCATCCTGATCATGCCCCGGACGACGATAGCCGGCGGCGACTACTTTGCCCAGCTCTGCCATTCCTTGTTCAACCAAAATATTTTCAAGATCATGTGGATAATAATTAAGACCGTGCGCAAAGATGATATCTTTATTGCGTCCAGTTACGATCAGGCCGTGGTCGCTCATAAATCCAAGATCGCCCGTGTCAACCCATCCATCGGCAGTGATACTTACCGCATTACTTTCTTCATCCCGGTAATAACCGCTCATTACATTGTCACCACTAATCAAAATTCGGCCTACCGTGTTTTGATCGAGCACCTCATCGTTTTCATCACACAAGCGCAATAAACAGCGCGCCAAGGGCATTCCTTCGGAGACAAATCCAACGGCATCTGGCTCATTTGGCGGCAGCAAGTTCACCGACTCGCCCAAGCCTAAAGAGTTTCGGTTGACATGTACGACTTGCAATGGAGCACCTGGTTTTGGAAATGCTACCGCGAGGGATGCTTCGGCCAAGCCATATACTGTGAACATGACGTTTGCCGGCAAACCGAATGCCCGCATTCGGGTCATGAATTTCTCAATTAGTGTCACTGAAATTGGTTCGGCACCATTAAATATCAATCGAACCCGACTCAAATCCAAATCTTCAGGATGCTTATCTCCTAGAGATCTCAGGTAATGTTTGTAGCCGAAGTTCGGAGAGCACAATATAGAAGCGCGTTTTTGCGTGGCCAATTGTAACCAGTGCAATGGGCGGCGGCTAAACAATTCAGTTGGAATGATGTATTGCTGTAAACCAAGCACCAGCATTGTCAAATGGAAGCCAATCAAACCCATATCGTGTGTTAGCGGCATCCAACTTAAACTGATGTCTTGTCGCGTCAGTTTCGCGGAGTCTATGATATCGGCAATATTGGTTATCAAGTTCTTGTGCGTTAGCACCACGCCTTTCGGATCACTGGTAGACCCTGAAGAAAACTGGATGAACGCAATCGATTCCGGCGTGATTTTCGTGACTTCACCGGGGCTGCCTAACCGGCTCATTATGGTCTTTGGTGATAACACGCGATCTACTGGTATCGCCGCGCTAACATCTTCACCCAGACGTTCAAAATCAGACTCATGTGATACGAGCCAGGCCGATTCAACTTTTTTGAGGATTCGTAATAATTTGTTCCGGTGTTCTTCGGAAATTCCGACACCCACTGGCACGGGAATAATGCCCCCTAGTATGCACGCCCAAAAAAATCTGATAAAAACCGGATTATCATTTACTGAAAGGACAAGGTGGTCGCCCGGCCCGACTCCGGTGGATTGCAGTACACCTAAAATGGATAAAGCTTCATACTTCAGGTCCGGATAAGACAGTGCGTGCTCAACGCCTTGCTTTTCAAGAAAACCTATACCATGTTCAGAATCAAGGACTGAATCCAAAGCATCCAGTAGTGTTTCATTATTACGCATTATTTTCTGTTCTCGATCCTCATTTGCAATCCATTTCTTAGGCGCAAATTAATATGCGGCTCTAATTCAAGTGACGGCGTTTCGGCTAGTGTCATTTTAAATTCCTGCAGCATCATACCGAAATGCAGCTGGGATTCCACAATTGCGAAAAAGTCGCCAATACAACGTCTTGGACCGGAAGAAAACGGGATATATATTTGTTTCGGACGTTGTTTTTCATTGACGCGAGTAAACCGGTCTGGTCGGTATTGATCTGCGTCAGGCCAATAAGTGCTGTCTCTGTGCATATAATACGGGCTTATGAAAATATCGGTCCCGGCTGGAATATCCCAGCCGTCTATTTTGTCATCATTTATTGCGGTTCGGCTAAATATCCATACCGGCGGATACAGCCTCAGTGCTTCACTAACCACTTGCTTGGTGTATTCAAGGCTTACCAATTGTTCGAATGACGGTGGGCTCGATTGCGACAACACACGGCTTAT
>CAZUMV010000159.1:0-7029 GCA_964621435.1 uncultured Thiotrichales bacterium
GCCAAACTGCCCATCGGCCCACTGACATAGTCAACAATGGCGTCTTTGTCATCGTTGGTATCATTGATATCAACATGTACTAATGAGCCACTTTGGTCATAGACGTTATAGATGGTTTGATTGTCTACAACCGATTTAACCCGTTTTAAGTTGCCGTCGTATTGATAGGTACTGGAGACGGTATTGTTATTGCCAGCTGCACCGAACATGGAGGTGGGTTGGTTACTACGGTCATAGGTAAAGATGAGACCACCCAGAGCGGTAACATTACCTCTGGCGTCATAATTGAGGTAACGAGTGCCGGTAGCACCACTGTCTACCGCCGTGCCAAGTCTATTGCGATCGTTGTAATACATACTGACGGTACGCGAGCCCAATGTTTTCGTCAGCATGTTGCCAGTACCATCGTAGGTAAATTTGCCGCTTCCCCAAGGACCTTGGGCGGTCACCAGTTGTTTTAAGCCATCATAGCCATAAGTCCGGTTGTTGCCGGATACCGCACCATCAATGATTGAGGTGATGTTGCCACGGGAATCATACGCAAGGGTTTGGTCCAGCGCTTTTTGATTGCCTTTGATAGATCTAACGCGGTGTGGCAGCAAACGGTTGTTTAGTGTTTGGGTGAAGATTTGACCATTACCATAGTCAAAACCAGCCACCGCCCCGGAGGCATGGTAATCAACGCCTGCGGCCAAATTCGTATACGAAGAACCGTTAGCCACACCAACATTGGTGATCCGTCCCAAACCATCGGGGGTGTAATTGATTTCGCTGCCTGCTGGCAACGTCTTTTGCGTCATGTGCCCGGAGGTATTGTATTGATAACCGAGATCAAAACTCAGCCCGTCTACCTTTAGCTGTTCGCTGGTGGGCATGTTCAACTCGTTGTAGTCGTAGCGCCAGTTGATGCCGCCGCGGTTGATGCTTTGTAGATTACCATTGTCATCATAGGTACGACTGATGTCGGGCGTTTTTGAGTGGTGGAAGATGGTATTTTTAAGCCGTCCTAGTTGATCATAGGTTAAGTCAACCCGGGCAGTATTTTGCGGTACGGTGCAGCCGGTATTGGAAGTGCCTTCGGCATAGGCCGTCAGTTGACCTGATGGATCATATTCATATTTTGTAGCACCTTGTTCGGGTACATACTTTCGGCAAAGACGTCTGTGATCATCATAATAAAAGTAGTGATTGTACGCCGTGACTTTACCGCCAGCGTCACCCCATTGATACAGTCGGTATAACTCTCCCCAGACATTCTTTGCGACAAATGTCTTGCGAAGCCATTTGCCATTGTCCGATTCATAAATCGCTCGATAGTCAGTATTTCCGGGGCCATCATATCCATAGGAATAGTATTGTAGGAAATTACCAGCCGGATCGATAATGCGATGCGCATGTCCTTTATAGTAGCGGTGTTTAGTCTCCGCATAAGGCGCCACATTTTCTTTCTCACTGAATATCCGGCCCAAGCCATCGTAACGATAGTCGACGCCTTTAGTCTCTTGCGCGTTAGCAGAAGGTTGAGATTTAAAGATTTTCTGACCCGCATTATCAAAGCGCGTGTTGGTGTAGGTTGTCCAGCCGGTGTCGATCGCCTGGGTTTGCTCCAGCGTGGGGCGAAACATAGCATCATATGTCACGGTATTGCGTGACAGACCCTTGTTGATAGTCTGGGTGACGCCATCGCCAGCAAACTGATAATTAATCGTGGTCTCATCAAACCCACCCGGCGGGGTGATTTTGTTAAGACGTCCCATGATGTCATAGCGATAGCCCGTAGTATTGCCATTGCCATCTGTTGTTTGTTGTACCAAGCCATTGGTATCAACTTTACGGAACTCGCTATTACCATCGGCTCTGGTCATGGTTTGCGGTAAGCCACGATAATAGTCAGCAAAAGAAGTCCGGTGTTGGTTAGCATCGGTAAACGCCTTGATGTTGCCATCGGCGTGATAGGCATAACGCATAGACGCGTCACTGCGACCATATTCATAAACCGCGGTTAACTGGCCAAGGTGGTTATAGTCAAAGGCTTTTTCCTGACGTCCGTTGCTGGCTTTGTTTGTTAACAAGCCTTTGATCCAAGGCTGCGTCAGGTGCTGGTATTCAAATACGCTTGTACGCGGAGTTTTTGAGATATTGGACCACGTAGAAGTCGCGACTGGCTTACCAAATGAAAATGCGGTGCTGGCAGGGTCTAAGTTAAACGCTGATGTTGAAGTAAAGGTATCCCCATCACGCTGCTGTACTGTTTTAGTAACAAAGGTCGGGCAGTGCCCCGCGCCTTGATGCGCGCCAGGGAACACGGCGGTCTTACCATTACAGCTATGTTGGGTATAGACCATGTCATGTTGATCTAACACTTTGTTGTTTTTTGAGATGGTTCGGCGAATCTCTTTACCACCAAAGCCTTCTTCATGGCGCCACAGGTGATAGTGGGTAACCACGCTGCCGTTAGGTTGCGTGACTTTGGTCCAGTTGGTGAAGTCCATAGGGTTATGGCCGGCGTAAGCTTGATCGGACTGGTAAGCTTTGCCCGCTATTTTTTGTTTGATCACGTAGTCAAACGATGGGGTCTTTTTGACGTATGGGGATAAATTAAGCGGGGTATTCCAATTGCTATATATTCGGGTGCGACAGGCTGCTGCGGGTAAACCAGTGCAAGGATCTTCTTGTTCGTATTCAAATGTCCAGGTGGCGTTTTCTATGGAGGGCGCTGACAAGGTCTTGGATACTACCGACATGGTGCGCGCGGAGAGTAATTCGAACGGGTCTTGCCGATTAGATGGACCGGAATAACCGCTTGGCAGGCTCGTACCAGCGTGTTGTGGCTCCAAGGTGGCACTTTGAAAACAGTCTTCGGCGACATTGGTGACATACTTCCAGGCTTGGCGATGCTGCAAGTCTTCAATCTGGAAGGTCCCCTTAACCCCGTGCGGGTGGGTTAATGAGACGGCGGTACCAATACGGTCACAACTCCGCGAGGGCGGTGACGGTTCGGCCTGCATGCCGTCCAGATTAAAAGACCAGAAGTTGTTATCTGGCAGGGTCACCCGGCTGAGTACTTTGCTCCGAAAAGGGCTGAAGGGAGTGCCGAAAGTATTAACATCCCAATCTTTCTTTTTGTAACGGCTGTCTCGATACTGGTAGCGCCAGGTTTTATTGTTCGCCGTTACTGATGTGATGAGTTGTTGGGAATAACTCAGATTTATACTGCGACCGTCGTTACTCTGAATACGGGTTAGGCGGTTTTGGCTGTCATAGTTGTATTTGACCCAGTTGTTATTGACGTCGCGAACTTCAGTCGCTACAAGATGGACTTTCAAGCGGTGCTTTGATGTGGGGCCGCGTTTGGCGAAGCCCATTCTTTTATAGGGCCGTTCAATAACCCGGGTAAAGAAGTACTGATCACCATTGGGAGCATGACCGATAAACCCTTCTCCGCCGTCGCTCGCTCTGGTACACGTGAAATACCATTCGTTGACGGTGCTGGCCATCCCCGGATATATACTTGTACCGTCGGTCTTGAGAACACTTTGCGAACCCTGCCCGGGGATATCCATAGACAGGCCGTTGGAGTAGCTGGTGTGGTCAAACTGCACACGCGTACCTACCCGGTTGGCATACGGGGTCGTCACCGTGGTAAAACTGGCATCGGGCAAACTGTCTTTCCATTTTCCGCTGCAACGCCGACCTTTCCAGCCATGCGATTTGAGGGCCACAACGGTCATGCGGGGAACCACCAGTTCCCAGTCCGCAAAATCAACGTTGACTTGCTCGTCATAGTTGTAGCCGGAAGACAGTCTGCGCCGTACTGAGACATCCAGATGACTGTTGCCGGGAATCATTACATCCGTATGCTCGAAAACCAATGAGCCTAAATGGCGATCAATACTGTCGCCCAGCAGATCATCACCGTAGGCTGTGAGACGGGATTCGACGGTTTGGCGTTTTTGCCAATCTATAATGGGTAAGGGGTTGTCGGCGCTGACTTGGGTGGACAGTACTACCAATAACAGTAGAGAAAATTTACGAAATAGATTCATGTCGAACATATCGGACCCGGTTGAAATTGTGTGGGTGCGAACGTCCGTTTAAAAACTCATGACGATTTTGGTGCAGGCCCGTCCATCGACTGCGATCGTAAAATCAGTTTAATGCACTTTAATCGGTTACATAATACCGATAGTCGGTTAGATTGCAATGGAGTCTTACAATAAGTGCGGTGTTGTAATCGAATTTGCTATGCAGCGCGC
Organism: uncultured Thiotrichales bacterium; assembly: GCA_964621435.1. Taxonomy (GTDB): domain Bacteria; phylum Pseudomonadota; class Gammaproteobacteria; order CAZUMV01; family CAZUMV01; genus CALIRD01. The sequence goes on from CAZUMV010000159.1 coordinate 4,257, forward strand.
ATTCTAATGTAGGCGAGAAACGGCACAAATAAAAAGGCCCGCAAAAGCGGGCCTTTTTATTGTTGTCAGGATTTGGTTTTATCGCGACAACAATGGTGCGATAACCAAAGACACGATCGCCATAACATTGATAAGGATGTTCATGGACGGTCCTGAAGTATCTTTGAATGGGTCGCCAACGGTGTCACCAACCACAGTTGCAGTGTGAGCTTCTGAGCCCTTACCACCGTGATTACCTTTCTCAACATACTTTTTAGCGTTGTCCCAGGCGCCACCGGCGTTGGCCATCATAAGTGCCATCATCACACAGCAGATCAGCGCACCACCTAGCATGCCGCCGAGCGCTTGTGCACCTAGTAAAAAGCCGACTACGACCGGTGCGAATACGGCAAGGGCGCCTGGTAATACCATGCGTCGTAATGCCGCTTTGGTGGCGATGTCGACGCAACGTGCATTGTCAGGTTTGGCAGTGCCTTCCATCAGCCCCGGTATTTCTTTGAACTGTCGGCGGATTTCCTTGATCATGTCAAAGGCCGCCTCGCCAACCGCAGTCATGGTAATGGCAGAAACCAGAAACGGGAAAATGCCGCCCAGGAACATACCCATCAGGACTTTCGGATTATTGAGTAATAGTTCGAAGCCATCAATTCTGGCCGCGACTGTTTCAATAAAGGCACTAATAATTGCGAGTGCCGCCAGTGCCGCTGCACCGATGGCAAAGCCTTTACCGATTGCTGCTGTGGTGTTTCCTAACTCATCCAGCGAATCTGTAATCTCGCGGGTCTCTTTGCCCATGCCAGCCATTTCGGCGATACCTCCAGCATTATCAGCAATCGGGCCGTAGGCATCGATAGCCATGGTAATGCCGACCGTGGCGAGCATGCCGACCGCAGCGATCGCTACGCCGTACAAACCACACAAGGTGCTGGACACATAAATAATGGCGCAGATAGTCAATACCGGAATGGCGACTGATTGCATGCCGGTTGCCAGGCCATGGATCAGGACCGTTGCGGCACCGGTTTCACCGCCTTTGGCGATTTTACGAACCGGAGCAGCCGAGGTGTAATACTCGGTTATCAGGCCGATGACGATGCCACCAACCGCACCACTCACAACTGCCCACCAGGTGTTTGAGTTGAGGCCCATGCGATTGATCAGAATATAGGCGACAATAATAAATACCACCGAGGCGCCGATTGTACCGATACGTAATGCGACTTCTGGTGACTTACTAGCCGAAACTTTCACCATTAAAATACCCGCTAGAGAACAGAGTAGACCAACCGATGCTAGTGCCAGTGGCAAAAACATCAACACACCGCGGTCATCTGTACCGAGTTGTGCCAGTGTAGTAGCAGTCATTGTGGAGGCCAACGCAATCGCCGCAATCATCGAGCCACAGTAGGACTCAAAAATATCCGAACCCATACCGGCAACGTCACCAACGTTGTCACCCACGTTATCCGCGATAACGCCGGGGTTACGTGGATCATCTTCGGGAATACCGGCTTCCAGCTTGCCAACCAAATCGGCACCGACGTCGGCACTCTTGGTGAAAATACCACCACCAACTCGAGAAAATAGCGCTACTGTTGAGGCACCCATACCAAAGCCGTGAATATAGTGAGCGGTATGCGGATCACCGCCATACAGGCGATATAAAAGACCCAGACCCAACAGCCCCATCGAGGCGATGGTCAAACCCATGATTGAGCCGCCGAAAAAAGAGATAGACAAAGCGCTGGCAGCGCCTTTGTCGCGCGCCGCAACTGCGGTGCGGACATTGGCTTTGGTTGCAGTAAACATACCGATATAGCCGGCCACCGCGGAGGTGATGGCACCGACGGCAAATGCAAGTGCAGTTTCAAGCCCGAGGGTCAGCCCTAAACCGACCAGCAATACCGCGGCGAACATCGCGAGAATTGAATATTCAGCCTTCATGAAGACCATTGCGCCGTTGTGAATTTCAGCAGCAATTTCCGCCACTTTGCCTTCACCGGCGGATTCTTTACCGATCGAGCCGTAGATAACGAATGCAACTACGAGACCGACTAAACCGAGCACCATCGGCAAGTAAGTGAGTGATGACATGTCCTCTCCTTCCTATTAATACAATTATTTATTAGTGGATTAAATTTCCGCGGCTACTTTAAGAGATTTAGCGCCGCAAATACAGTGCTTTCTGGCATCTGGGGCTAATAAGGATGGGCGGGTTTTCACAGAATTTCCGCAGACTGGCCAATGTTGATCTAAAAACCGTTCTAAACCGGTGATTTTCCATTATTGCGGGTCGGAAACGCTCCTACATCGTATATTGAACAATCTATCTGAATGTTTCATCATGACGCCCACGTTTTGACAAAGACGCGGGAAATCTGCACTTTTGCAGTGTTCAATTCTCCACTTTCAAATATAGGGAAAGTTAACGATATGGCTCAAAATGCTTTTTATGCTCAGTCCGGCGGTGTTACCGCTGTCATTAATGCTTCAGCTTGTGGGGTGATTGAAACCGCGCGCAAAAACCCTGAAAAAATTGGCAAAGTGTACGCGGGACGAAACGGGATTCTCGGAGCGCTTAGCGAAGACTTGATTGATACCAGTGTTGAAAGTGATGCCGATATCGCGCGTCTCCGGCACACGCCTTCGGGCGCTTTCGGATCCTGTCGTTACAAACTTAAAGGGCTGGATGAAAGCAAGCGCGAGTACGAACGATTAATTGATGTTTTTAAAGCACATGATATCGGGTATTTTTTCTATAACGGCGGGGGGG
>CAZUMV010000160.1:0-7024 GCA_964621435.1 uncultured Thiotrichales bacterium
CAAGTTGCCAATTATCACCCTGTATTTCTCCGGCTTCGACGGCTTCTTCGGCCAAATCCCGGAAAAACTTTATATGCTTCTTTCTGATCTTTGTGATGTAGGCAATAAGGTTTGGTTCTCTGGAGGTTACCGTAACGAACAAAGGGATATGACTGGGGTAAAATTCGTCGAGTTGCCCGAGGATTTGAACGTAATACATCTTTTCCAATCGTTGTATTGGAGAACCTTCAGCTTCTTTTACCTCTTCGAGATTCTTGAGATTTCTTTTAATTATTCTATCTGCACATTGAATAAACAGGTCTTCTTTGGTTTTAACATAGTGGTACAAGCTGGGGCCCCGCATGTCCATGCGTTCGGCGATGTCTTCGAGACTGGTTTTGTCATATCCTTTTTCACCGAAAACCAGCGTCGCTGTGTTGAGCAGTTTTTCCAAACGTTCTTGTTTTTTTCTTTCGGTTCTGGATAGCGGCATAGAAGCGGAGGTTTGATCGTCTAGATTTGTCGACATCTTTGGGTTCTCGGTGAATCCGCGCGGTACTTTTCGTTTTCCGCAGAATTGAATAAAACAAGCTCGCCACTGACAGGATCAGACAATCTAGTGCTCTTTTACTATCGTAAATTGCGAGGGAACAGATTTTCTGCGTGCTTACGTGCTGCGCAACGCTATCACTTACATTGTTGTTTTTCAATGCAAACATGTCGCCCAATCGTGATTATTGGTATCCACGGCGGGGCTTGGCGATGACGTCGAGAGTACGGCTGGGTTATTTCGGGTGATGATCGACCGCATGTCGGTGTAGCAAATTATTAGAAGCCCAGCCGCCGAGCCAGGACCGGAACACACCCTGATTTTCTTCATGGAGCCGGATTTTTTCGTGAAGTTCCCACGTTCCTGGTAAAGGATCGAATGCGGGTTGCGCAGCGCCCCGCTCGAAGCGCATGTAGTTCTGAGCAGACCGATCATAGGGTTTCCACTGCGGCATTCCAGTTTGATTGGGGTTCCCGTTTTTAACAAAATTGATCAAGTACGCGGACATTATGTTGGCGAGACGTTGATCGGTATTGAAGGCAGCTGGGTTGCTTTCATCATGCTGTGGATACCAGTGAAAGAAAAACTTGTCGTCTATGCAATGCGAGACCCCTTTGTCTCGCAGACCGCCGGGAATCGGATCGTCGGCATCGGCAGGGCGGTGGGCCATATAGTAAAAATAGGTAGGGGATTTTACCTTGTGTGAGTACTGCGCGACCGTTTCCGAGCCGAAGCCAACGACTTGGTCTCGAGCGATTCTGAAAATGGAGCCGACCAGATCATTGGCCGGATAATGTTGCAAAAACAGATCGGCCAGCTCGCCGTACCGCGCTTTGATAATGCGCTCGTAGTCGGCTGCGGATGCTGGGATTTCATCAATTAATCCGGCATTTCCAAATAACGATAGTTCGTCCTGATTAAAGCCAAGTAAGACTGGTACGTCATTTCGAGTGCCTGTTCGGTGCATGTCAATTATGGGCTGTGGAAATATCCAGCCATCGACCACATCGCCAGCACCGCTAGGTGGATCATAGGTTGACACGCCCGAATCCAACACCTGTTGTTGCAAACGGCGTGCCGGGATATTTCTCAGTTCTGCTACCGTACTTGTATCGATGCTTTTGGCAAACCGAATCCCGAGGGTTTCGGCAGATTCCTGATCGAGATAGGGTTGCTTCAAATGGTGCATCCGTCCGATTCCGGCATTGCTGCATAAAAGTGCTGCGCGCTGAAACAAGCCCTTGGCTAAAGGAGACGCCAGCAATACGCCGGTTGCCGTTCCACCGCCCGAAGGGCCGGCGATGGTTATTGCCGAAGGATCTCCACCAAAATATTTTATATTGGTTTTTACCCATTTCAGTGCCGCCATCAGATCTTGCGTGCCATAGTTGCCGGATACTTTTTGTGGCGACTCTGCTGACAGCTCGGGATGTGCGAGAAAGCTGAATATTCCCAAACGGTACTGGGCCGTTACCACAATTATTCCCTGGCGATTCAGGAAAGCGATATCCGCTCGTATTCGGTTGGCGGCACCCCTGGCTCGCCCGCCCCCATGAATCATAAATAACACCGGTAAAGGTTTATTTAATTCATTTTTCAATGCCTGTGTTGGTGCGAAAACATTCAGATACAAACAGTCTTCACTCTGAGGATAGTAGTCGTGATCTGAATTGCCGGAAAGGGCAGTTTCGGTGATTTGTTGAATACAGGCGGGTGGAATTCTTTTGGCATTGAGTGTTCCGAGCCAACCGGTATCAATTTTTGGTGCAGCCCACCGCAGATTGCCGATTGGCGGCTCGGCGTACGGAATTCCGGTGAAGCCCACGACATCCCGATCATTGCTCAATGTTTGCCCGACTAGATTTCCCGAGTTAACCGTGACCCGAACCGGATCGGCTTTCACTTTCACTGTGCTGCATCCGGCCAAATTTATAATACATACCAGCAGTATCAAAGAAGCGATACTTTTATCCCATCGTGTTTTGTCAAGGTTCGCGCTTGGGTTCAAGTAGAATTTGGCGGCATGGCTGTGATTTAATTTTTTTTTCATTTTCTTTTACGCTATGTAAACCTGCTTGTTATACTTCATAATCAACCAGTAAGTTAGATAGAGGAAAGATGAAAGCTTATCAGATTGTAAACGAAAACGGCATTGATGAATTGCAGCTCAATGAGGTCGCTGATCCGAGTCCGGAAAAGAACGAAGTGCTTATCCGGGTGCGGGCTTCTTCGATAAACTCCAGAGATTTATCAACCATAGAGCACCCTGGTCCGCGAAATCTGAACTATCCTTGCATTCCTAATTCCGATGGTGCGGGGGAGGTGGTCGCCGTAGGTTCGGGCGTTACCGGCTTTAGTGAAGGTGATAGAGTGTGTTCGATCCTTTTACCGACCTGGCAAAAGGGACAAATACAACAAGCGGATCTCGCCAACTCATTGGGTGGTTCTCTTGATGGCATGTTGTGTGAGTATCGTGCGTTACCCGAAAACGGCGTCATACGTGCTCCCGAAAATTTGAGCGACGTGGAAGCGTCAACACTTACCTGCGCTGGCGTTACAGCGTGGCACAGTGTCGTGGCCACCGGCGGCGTCAAATCAGGCGATACAGTATTGTTGCTGGGAACTGGCGGGGTGTCCATTTTTGCGCTCCAGATTTGCCTTATGCTGGGGGCTCGGGTAATCATTACTTCATCAAGTGATGAGAAACTTCAGCGTGCTTCACAGCTTGGTGCATGGCAAACAATAAATTATAGCAAGACACCGAATTGGGAAGAGCGGGTTCTTGAACTCACGCAAGGAATTGGCGTTGACCATACCGTTGAAGTGGGTGGTGCCGGCACGCTCGGGAAATCTGTGATGGCTACCAGACATGGAGGTTCTATCGGTCTGATTGGCGTGCTGACAACCGGGGATTTTAATCCACTCCTGATTCTTGCCAAATCTATACGACTGCAGGGCATTTACTGTGGTAGCAAGCAGATGCTCGAAAACCTGTCGCGAGCGCTACTGGTAAATGATGTAAAACCGGTCGTCGATAAAGTGTATGCGTTTGAAGATGCGCGTCAGGCGTATCACGATATGCGTTCGGCCGGGCACTTTGGTAAATTGGTAATCAAAATCTAGTGACCCAGTTCTCCGCAATTTGAACCGGTAGTGCTCCCGGCAACGGGCAATCTAGTACGGAACGTGTGTTCGCGCATAATAATAATCAACCGGACCTAAGGTACGTCTTTCGCGTCCATTATTTCGATTCCAAAAAAGCGCGCAGATTCCAGCACATTCTCAAACATAGGAATGACTGCTTCGTCCAGCAGGGTGCCGTCTTCGGTGGCAATCGCACCGAGCCCTTTATTTCGCGCATCCATGAATAATGCCAAGTACTTTACCGCCATTTGAATACGTTCTTTTGATGGAGAGAATGCGTCTGTAGCGATTGGAATCTGCGAAGGATGAATGGCCCATTTGCCAACTGCACCGAGTGTTTTGACCGCCAGGCATTCTTTCTTGAATCCATCGAGATCCGGAATCAGCGCCCAGGGGCCGTCAACATAGTCACATCCGGCAACATTCGCAGCGACGGCCAGCGTGCTTCTTTGCATGTGCCACAAGTCGCCCGGGTAGCGCTCAGCCGGACCGAATGCGTCACTGAAATCCACACCCTGAGCCCGCGCGTAATCACCAATTCCAAACATCAACGATTCGATCCGATCGCTTGCCATCACAATTTCCCTGATGTTGGCTATGCCTTCTACTTCCTCGATCAGAATTTCTAATCCAATCTTCTTTTTCATGCCATTTTTTAGTTCTATCATGTCGAGCATGGTTTCAACGAAATGCACATCGCGCGCATATTTAACCTTCGGTATAAGCAAGGTATCTATATTTTCCCCGGCCTGTCCGACGACTTGCGTGAGGTCATCAAGTGCCCATGGTGAATCCAGACCGTTCATGCGAAAACAACGAACCGCGCCACTCCAGTCCTTGTCGTTGAAGGCATGGATAACCAGTTCGCGCGCTTCAGATTTTTTGTCCGGCGCCACCGAATCTTCGAGATCCAGAAAAACGTGATCAACGCCGGATGCGAGAGCCCGGCTTATATTGCGCTCGTTAATACCCGGCACGGAAAGAACACAACGACGGCGCCGACGAATATTGTTACCCACAAACCTTCTCCTTGTTCGAATGACAGACTATTGATATTCAGATGTTTTACGCAGGGGTTTTTCGCACTAAAGCTACTCGGTCGCCCTGAAAAACAACTTTGTTGTTCTGGTTTACCCCATAGTGCCTAAAGGTAATTTTTCCCGCGTCGACTCGATCTTCGACGTCATTTTTTGACAGCACTTCCGTATAGGCAACCAGTGTGTCACCGTGAGATACTGGCGACTTCATCGAAATGTTGTCCAATTCCAGTTCTTTAATTACCTGCTCTCCGGTGTCCTGGTAGGCCAGCCCGATTATGATTGACATGGTAACACCGCCAAACACGATTGCCCGACCCGTGCCCACCTTGGCAAGTTTCATTCTCTCATCATTGAAGTGGGCGTCGGCGGTATTCATAACCATATGGCAAATGGTTACCGCTTCATTTTCGGTGACCGTTTTTCCTCTGGCATGTTTGTAGACCGTTCCGACCTCGAAATTTTCATAGTAGTTATCTGACCCGGTTAATTTATGATTCCGCAATGATCAATCCCCCATCAGTCCGTCAATAAGCAGGTTGGAGCGAACATATTCCAGTACCAGTTCTTCGTTCTGGTTATAGCCAAACGTTCGCCAGGTAACAATGTGATTGGCGTTGTTGGATTTCGACACGCGTTTGTCGATCACTTCGCTTGCGGCTGTTAAGGTATCACCGACATATACGTCCAGATGAAATTTACAACTCTTAATGCCAATAAAAACTCCACGGTTTTCACTAAGATCTTCTACCGACAGTCCGAATATTGTATTGAAAACCAGTAGCGGATTCACCACGGTTCTCGGGTGTCCCTGGGCCAGCGCGTATGGCTCATTGAAATAAATGGGGTTGTAGGATTGTGTCAGTGTTGTGAACAGACTGTTGTCTGCGGCGTTGATGGTTCGTCCCCAGTGATGCGGGTATTTGTCGCCAATACTGAAATCACCGGCGTCACGGCCTTTCCCCCATGGCACTGCCTTGGTAACGAATTCAGGGAGTTTATCCTCAACTGACTCAGTGGTGTCACTACCGGATTTTGTTTTTTTAGGATTCATTGATCTCATCTTGAGTTTGAAAAATTAATGATACCGCTGCCTGACTCGATTGCATCTGTCTCAGTAATGCGACCACAGAATAGGCGGTAATTTCACGTTGTTCAGATTCACTGAACTGGTATATTGGCATATTCAACATTGGCTGTTCCAGCGTAGTGATGGCTCCGTCAAATCCAGGGCGTTGAAACAGGCCTGCACAAGAAAATTGATCAGCTTTATTGATATCGCTAGTCGCACAATCATTTCCCAGAAACCAGAACAGGTATTATACCAACAAACAAACTGGTCAACCAGTCAGCAAATCTCTGGTGCGGTGTCGAATTTCTCTATATTGCAGAATAAATTTCCACGGTACTTTATGGTCTGGGCGTCGGGCGCCCGGTTTGCTAACTGTATGCAAAACGTGTAAGTTTTCAGGGTGGATTTTAGCAGGCAAATTGACTATCCCAAGCGGCATTCCCGAAGCAAAAGGGCAATGGCGCGCACGTAATTTTCAGGTTATAAGGGCCGTCGCTAATGACAGAGAAAACTTCATCACGTCGAACCCAAGCTGAGCGAACCGAAGCTTCGGACAAGGCTATCTACAAAGCTGCCATCAAGTTAATCGCCAAAGATGGACCGGCCAATATGTCACTGGCAAAACTGGGAAAACAGGCCGGGTTTAGCGGTGGATTGGTGAGTTACCGGTTTGGCAGTAAAAGCAATATGCTCAAGGCAGTAGCGGATCGTATCCTGGAGTTATGGGAACGGCGGGTATTGACGCCAGCGCTATTGAATGAAAGTGCGCTGGTTGATCTCAAGATGCTGTGTAAATTGTATCTCGAAAGCGTTGAGGCAAAGTCGGATTTGATTTTGGCTCAGTATCGCTTGATGAATGACAGCTATAGTACCCATAAAGAGCTGAAGAAAAGGTTTTCAAAATTTGATGTTAGGGCTCGCTCGGTAATCGTCGAACTGCTTGAAAAAGGAAGGGCTTCCGGCGAGATAAAAGCGTCAGTCGACGCGGATAGTTTTTCGATACTTTTTATCGGTATGCTTCGCGGTACCGCGATGCAGTATTTTCTCAATGAGAAAAATGTTGATTTGAATCAGGTATACGAAATGATCAGCAGCATACTTGACGCGATTATAGCGGATTGACTTCGCCACGAAATTAGCGTTTTGCGACATTAAATTTCGCCGTGAGACTGTGCGTACGTTTGCTTTAATTGACAGCCCCCACAAATACCACTTGCGGGCGAAAATCATTCGTTGTTTGTA
>CAZUMV010000161.1:0-7021 GCA_964621435.1 uncultured Thiotrichales bacterium
CAATAGTCAACGCAAGCACCCGCACAAATTATCTGTTTACTTATTTTTAAATAACAACTCCGACATTTATTCGGAGCAGACCCACGATTGTACAGGATTAAACAGGGTTCGTTCAATCCCTAAAACTTGACGGTGAGACACCGCTCGAGGGAGTGCGCATTATAGGGAGCAACGCTCTGCTGTCAAGGCATAAATTCGCCCTTTTTTGAGGTATTTCCAGCTGATATCACAGAACCAAGGAGATTTTTGTCTTCAACCTATAAAAAACAATAAGTTACGCTGTTTTTTTTCAAGGCGAACCAAGTAATGAGCAGCGCACATAAATATAAACAACGTGCTTTAAAATGGCACTTGCAGACTCTTGCACAAGAACTTCATGAATGGCGTATTAGCGCGATACTGGCTAGCCAGCCAATCGGGGAGGTCAGCAGCGTACATTTGCCGCCGGGAAACCGGTTTAAGCGCAATAAAATCCTTACGCCGCAGGTCATCAAGCAACGGGTGCTCCTTATCAAAACCGCGTGGCGGCCGGATTAAGGAGTTGCCAGATAATTCGAAGCCGTCTTTAACTGCGCGTTTGGCTTTTTTCCAAGCCGTTGGCGTTTCATCAATAGCTTCGCGAATGCATTTGAGTGCGCTGCTATCGGGGCGCCAAATACCAGCACCGATAAAACACTCTGCCTGCGACAAATGGCAATAATAGCTTGGCGCGTGCACATCCTTTCCGTACCGGTGCCTGAACTGGATACCAATATTGATTTTATATGGTGTTTTGTCTTTGGAAAATCGCACGTCGCGGTACACTCGCATCAGTGATCCACCGACTTTGTTAGGAATAGCGTTAAATTGCGGTGCAAATTTTTGCAGTGGTTTTTCGATATCTTCAATCAGATTAAGCGCCGGTGTACGAACCAGATCTTCATAATCCTGTTTGTGCTCATTGAACCAGTCTCGATTATTATTTTTTTCCAGATCGGCGAGAAACTTGAATGTCTTGGCGGTGAAGTATCGCTGTTTCATTAATCCTCCCGAGTAGCAGCAAAGCTGATAATACCCCGAAAACCACGGCTTTTTAATATGATTGCCAGCCCTACTGGTTTTTCTTTATCCGCCAAATAACCGTGACTGGTTCACAAAAACGCGATCTACGTGCATCCGTCTACCGTGACACATTCGTGATAAATGTTTGAAATTTTCGTGACGAAGTCGGTTGGTACAAGCTCTAGTATTTGCGTCGTTAGAGGCGGGGATACACATAAATACCTCGCCATTTAAATTATTCAACCTCAAGGAAAAGACGATGAAGAAGTATCTACTCACATTAACAGCACTATTATCTGCTGCGACATTCGGTTCCGCTCAGGCAGCTGAAATCACAGTTAGTATTACCAATCTAACCCAAGGTATGTCATTTACCCCACGCTTGCTGGTGGCACATAATGATCAAATCGATTTATTCGAGCCCGGTCAACCAGCAAGTACACCATTGGCATGGATGGCCGAGGGCGGTGTTCTGGTTGACTCACAAAATGCAAATAGCGCTGGGCAAAACTTTGCCTACTTGCTAGAGCGCGCGGACAATGCCGACAATAACGCTTGGCGGACCTTTGGTGTTGGTGGCACACCACTGCCACCAGCAACACAATCTCCCGACTACACCTTCGACACTGAAGACTTCCGTTACTTATCTTTGGTCACCATGCTAATCCCAACCAATGATGCTTTCGCTGGCCTGGACACGTGGGAAATCCCAACCGAGCCTGGTGTCTATGTGGTCGAGCTAAACGCTTACGATTCAGGCACTGAAGCCAATGATGAAATCAGCGCAACACGTACTGATGTGACTGAATCTGGTACTGCGCTGGCATTAGGTGGGTACGCCCTCCCTGGTATGGCCGGCTCAGGCAACCCGAACGCCACCAACGTGGGCACGGGCGGCACCGGTGTTGCCATTCAAATTCAAGCTGACAATACCCTGGCGGACGATGCAGCTGACCGCGAGGGAAGCGTCCATATTCACAGGAACATTCTTGGCGATACCGATCCGGACGGTGGCATTAGTGATCTGGACTCGCGGGTACACCGGTGGTTGAACCCGGTCGCGCGTATGACCATTACCATCAACTAAAGGAACACAAAAATGAAAGACTTAACACGTTCTCGCAGCTGGCAAATATCGGTAATTATGCTCTGCATCTTGTCGCTAACTGCCTGTGGCAGCTCGAACAACAACGACGATGGCACCACGGCAGAAACCACGCCGGATGCGACGCCGGCACCTCCTCCTCCACCGCCGGCACCTGCCGAAGTTACCTTTGAAGTAACATTAACCAACATGACGCTGGCGCAGCCTATGTCTCCTGTTGCGGTTATGCTGCATCGCGATGGCTTCAACAGCTTCATTGATGGCCAGACAGCCAGTGTCGGACTGGAACTACTGGCAGAAGGTGGCGACAATACCGATGTGCTGGCCGAGGTTGAGGCCACTGCCGAACACCTCGCGTCTGGCTCAACTACCGGACCGATTCCGCCGGCGAGCATTGCCGAGCCAATAACCTTAACGCTAACCGAGGACCAGCTCGACGACGTGCGACTCAGTGTTATTACTATGCTAGTACATACCAATGATGCTATTAGCGGCGTGAACGGGGTCGATATCAGCAATATGGCTGCCGGCGATTCAATTGCTTTAACCGGGCCTACCTGGGACGCGGGTACCGAGAGCAATGATGAATTAGGCGCCAATATACCTGGCCCGGACTTTGACGGCGAAGGATTCAATGGTGCCAGGGACGATTTGTTCGATCGAGTCCGAATTCATTCGGGCGTGGTCAGCAATGCCAGCCTGGAAGCAGGTCTCGCAACTTCCAGCCTGGAAGACCGGCATCGGTTTGATAACCCTGCGATCAAAATCGTAGTTAGTCGTATCGAATAGGGTGCGGTTTTAGCACGGCCAGCCACGCTCCTCTCCGGCGTCTGGCCGTGTATTTTTTTACATAAACACTGATCACTTACTCACGACACTGATATGACTGTAAATAGCTGCATCCAGAATCTTGATTTCCAACGTATATCACCTAATCGGCGCGCGATTAGAGAGAACGTGGAAGTTCCTGAAATAAAACTACTGGTAGTTGAAGATGAGCCTGGTATCCGCAAGCTATTGCAGCTTCATCTGGAGGAACTACACGCGGATGTCGTTCAGTGTGATGATGGCGCTGTCGGCCTCGAACTGGCAACACAGGCGAGCTGGGACTTGATTCTGCTTGATATACAATTGCCAAATGTAAGCGGCCTGGATATTTGTAAAAAATTGCGTTCGTCCGGAGACCAAACTCCGATTCTAATGTTAACCGCTAAAATATCGGAATTAGACCGGGTACTGGGACTGGAACTGGGAGCGGATGATTATGTTAGCAAGCCGTTCAGCCCGGTAGAGTTAATTGCCCGGATCAGGGCATTACTGCGGCGATCTGCAATGACCAATAAGGCCGTATCGCAAGTGCTGACATGCAAAACTCTGGCACTCGGGAATATTGAAATCGATACGCAGCAACACACTGTCACCGCTGACAATCAACAAGTGGAGCTGACCGCTAAAGAGTTCGAACTCCTGCTACTTTTTATGCAAAATCCAGGGCAGGTTTTCCGTCGCTCTGAATTGCTAGACCAGGTTTGGGGGTACAACCATACCGGCTATGAACATACCGTAAATTCCCATATCAACCGACTACGCAAAAAAATTGAAATTAACCCAGCCGAACCCGTTCATATCACTACCGTGTGGGGTATTGGCTATAAGTTCGAGATGCTGGCGTGAAGATACTTTCTTCGTTATATGCCCGTCTAGCCTTTGCAATCCTTATCCTGTTTTCTCTGCTGGGCGCCGCAATGCTTTACATTAGTGTGCAAAGTAGCGAACGCTTTGCACTGGAAACCACACAACGGGTCAATCGCGATATTGCCCAGCATGCCGCCAAAGAAATGCCACTGATTAAAAATGGTTTAGCACAACAAACAGCACTAAAAGACCTCGCTAAACATGTAATGATGATCAATCCTATTGTAGAAGTTTATCTGTTGGCACCAAACGGTAAAGTACTGTCGCATGACTTACCCGAAGAAACCGTTTTTCTCGATCAGGTCGATATGGCGCCGATCAAGTCCTTCATCGCCAACGATGAGCTTCCAATTTTTGGCGATGACCCTAGAAACCCTCGCCAACAACAGGTTTTTTCGGTATCTGCGATAGAAGAAAACGGTCAGACGACCGGCTACCTGTATACCATCCTCAATGGCCGGCAATTTACTGATATCAAAGACGCACTGGATGATAGTTACAATTTGCGCATCGGTAGTATCGGCATTATCAGTAGTATTTTCGTCGCGACGGCGTTGGGCTTACTGCTGTTTTTGTTTATGACTCGACCATTACGGCGGCTCAATCGGGCCGTGCGCGACTACCGCCACAATAGCTTCCAAAGCTATGCATTGGGACAACAAAGCCAAAATTCTGGCGATGAAATCACCGAGTTAAGCAATGCCATTTATGCCATGACCGAAAGAATAGAAAACCAGTTTAATGCCTTGCAGGAAGCCGACCAAACCAGAAGAGAATTGATCGCTGACGTATCGCATGACCTGCGCACACCGCTGACGTCACTGCAAGGCTATCTCGAGACGTTGCTGGTGGCGAAAGATCGCCTGAGTGAAGAACAACGCGAAGAATTTATAAATATCGCGCATAAGCAAAGTCGTAACCTTGGCAATCTCGTGCGCGAACTATTCGAACTGGTCAAACTTGAAACCTCTGATATGAAGTTATCCTGGGAAGAATTTTCGCCAATAGAACTCATTCAGGACCTGATCCATGACTATGAGCTACAGGCACATGAGTGCGGCATCGAGATTCATATCGAAACAAATGCCAAAAAGTCATTAGTCTGGGCAGATATTGGATTAGTACACCGGGCACTGGAAAATTTACTACAAAATGCTATTCGTCACAGTAGTGACGGCGACGAGATCACCTTCCGAATTCACAACAGTGAAAAAGGGGTTAGTTTTGAAATTGCCGATACGGGTGAAGGGATCGCGGCGCACGAAATCCCGCACATTTTCAAGCGGTTTTATCAGCCTCAAAGTGAACGTAACCAAACTGGAAACGGCCTAGGACTGGCTATCGTCAAACGCATTATAGAGCTACACCGCAGCGAAATTTCGGTGTCGAGCATACTCAACCAAGGCAGTATATTCTCATTCGATTTACCGACCTCAATGCCGGCATTAATAGACCAGGAAGAGATCCTGGCATCACCAGCTTAGTCTGTCGCCAGCTATCTTACTGCAGCGTGACCTTCGCAATTCTACGCTTGCCAACTTGTATAATCTGGCTGGAGCCCGACCTTAACACGATACCTTTGTCAGTGACTTTTTCTCCGTCAATTTTCACTGCTCCTTGCTTTAACATACGCATCGCTTCAGAAGTGCTTTTCACCAAACCCGAGTCCTTCATCGCATTGGCAATTGGCAGACCTGACTCGTCTGAGCTCAACACAACCTCCTCAATCTCGTCCGGCAAAGCGCCTTTCTGAAAACGCTGCACAAAAGCTTGCTGTGCGTCTTCAGCGGCTTGTTCATTGTGAAAGCGGGCGACTAATTCTTTGGCCAAAAGAAACTTTATATCACGAGGATTTTTACCTGCGGCAATTTCATTTTTAAACGCTTCAATTTCGCCCAAGGGTCTGAAACTTAGCAGCTCAAAATATCGCCACATTATTTCGTCAGATAACTTCATTGTCTTGCCGAAAATCTCGTTTGCCGGCTCATCAATGCCGATGTAGTTGCCAAGTGATTTAGACATTTTTTTAACACCATCCAAACCTTCGAGCAATGGCACAGTGATCACGACCTGGGGCTCTTGCCCGTACTGCTCTTGCATGTGTCGACCCATCAGCAAATTAAACTTCTGATCGGTACCACCGAGCTCGACATCCGCCTTTAACGCCACCGAGTCATAACCCTGGACGATTGGATAAAGAAATTCGTGCATAGAAATAGATTGCTCGTTGGCGAAACGCTTTTTAAAATCGTCGCGTTCCAACATTCGGGCCACGGTGTACTTACCGGTCAGTTGCACAAACTCAACCGGAGACATGGCATTCATCCAACGGGAATTGTAGTCAACCACCGTAGTATCTTTATCGAGAATCTTGAAAACCTGCTCCTTGTAGGTCGCTGCGTTTTCAGCTATTTCCTCTTCTGTTAGTGGTGGGCGCGTAACATTCTTGCCGCTAGGATCCCCTATAAAACCGGTAAAATCGCCTATTAGAAAGACTACGGTATGACCGAGCTCCTGAAAGTGACGCATTTTATTGATCAGAACAGTGTGCCCCACGTGTAAATCGGGCGCGGTCGGGTCAAACCCAGCCTTAACTATCAATGGTTTGCCGCGCGCAAGCTTTTTTTCCAACTGGTCGATCTGGATGACCTCGTCGGTGCCGCGGCAGATCAAATCGATCGCCTCTTGTACTTTTCCCATTTAAACCTCAGTTATATCTCGTAAGCCATTAATTTAACTGCAAAAATATTTGACCGAATTCGCACCAAAAGTTACTATTACGCAAATCAGGGATGATTGTTACAGTAACTTTCTAATTGGGCGGGGCAATATGTCACTTAGACGTACCGGAGCTTATCACTCCAGACAATCACACAAACCGATTTTCATAAAACTTTTAGCGACCGCCGCCGGCATATTCATTTTAATCGGCCTTTTCGGCCCCTCCAATGATAACAAAAAAACCAAGGCTGCTGGTTTGGTAACGACAGCAATCAACTTACCCGGCCACCAAACAAATTTACCGCTACAAACGAACTCGTTGCAGCCTATAGTCAAGGGGCAGTACAGCAGCAAGCCACTGCACGAAAATAGTACCTCTACTCAAGCAGTCACTGAGTCGAGCCTCGCGACACAACCACTTGCGGAAGTGACCAGTATTCCGGCGGCATACGAATCCGA
>CAZUMV010000162.1:0-6921 GCA_964621435.1 uncultured Thiotrichales bacterium
ATAACCAACCAAAGAGAAACTACGCTGGTCTGGAATAAACAAACCGGCGCCTGTATTTACAATGCCATTGTTTGGCAAGATCGGCGTACCAGTGATTATTGTGCCGAGTTACAGGCCCAAGGTCATCAGCAGACTGTCAAGGATAAAACCGGACTGCGGTTAGATCCGTATTTTTCGGCGACCAAGCTTAAGTGGATTTTGGATAATGTCGATGGCGCGCGGGCACAAGCGGAAAAGGGCGAGTTGGCGTTTGGCACAATTGATAGTTTTCTTTTGTACCGCTTGACCGGCGGGCAACAACATAAAACTGATATCACCAATGCCTCCAGAACGCTGCTTTACAATATTCACGAACAGCGTTGGGATGCCGAGTTACTGGCGCTGTTTGATATTCCAGAGCAAATATTGCCGAGCGTACATGACTGTAGTGCCGAGTTCGGTGCGACCAATATTCCGGAAATTCCAACTTCTATTCCAGTGCTGGGTATTGCGGGAGATCAACAAGCTGCCGCTATCGGACAGGCCTGCTTAGATGTCGGTATGACCAAAAGCACTTATGGCACTGGCTGCTTCTTATTGGCAAATACTGGAGCAGAGGCAAAAGCTTCAAACAACCGCCTACTCACTACCGTTGCTTACCGGCTTGACGGCAAGATCAACTATGCGCTGGAAGGGAGTATTTTTGTTGCCGGTTCTGCTATGCAATGGCTGCGGGATGAAATGCGTTGTCTTGAAACAGCCGAAGAATCGGAGCAAATTGCTGAGCGCACCGGGTTGGTTGAAGATGTGGTTGTGGTACCAGCCTTTGCCGGCTTGGGCTCACCGTATTGGGATCCGGATGCGCGCGGCGCTATTCTTGGGCTTACCCGCGGATCAAACCGCGATACCATCATTACTGCAACGCTACAATCCGTGGCACTACAGACCTATGATTTGATTAGCTCACTGGAAAATGACGGCCTGAAACCCAGTGTGATTCGCGTAGATGGCGGTATGGCGAACAATGCCTGGTTTTTGCAGTTATTGGCAGACGTACTGGATACCCGGATTGAGAAACCAACATTTACTGAATCTACTATTCTAGGCGCTGCCTTTTTGGCTAAGTTGGGCTGTAGCGATAACACTTCACTGGATTTATTACGTTCGTCATGGGCACTTGAGTCCGCCTATGAACCGAAGATGCCTGAAGACCAGCGCGACCAATTGATTGGAAATTGGTCAACCGCCGTTAACAGAGTGCGTTCGACTTAAGACGTGATGACTAATCGGCAACACGTTTGAGGGTAAACAGGCGCGAGCTAAAATCACCCTTAGGCATATAATCTACTGCCGGATTATCCTGACTGGTGGTGACATACGGCAAAGGCAGGCCGGCGTTCATCAGCGTATCCCCCGAGAATGATGCGTCGTGGTCAATGATTTGGTAACGACCTGATGTATTCAAGCCTCGCAAGCGTACGTGCCGAAATGGCAAGTTAGGCGCGGCAAGCACGTGGAAGTAGACCACGTACACAGTTTTTTCATCCCGCGTTGTGTATTGCCAGCAAACTTGATGATCACTTTTCAAGAGTCGGTCAAAACGGCCGCCCACCATATTAGCCGCAGTATTTTTCGCCAGCTGCATTAACTGCTGCAGTTCGGACTGATGGCTGGCGATATCTTCTTCATTTAGAGAAATTCCACGCGCGGCGCACAAAAATCCGGCATTAAAGCGTGACTCGATAGAACTCATTCGTCCATTTTGATGATTGGGTGATGGCCCTACGTACGCTGCTGTCACGTCTAGCGGAAATAGATAAGAGCAGCCATGAATAATATCGAGTCGGCCGATAGGGTCACACATGTCGCTGGTCCAGTTCTGCACCATATAGTTCAACATGCCCAGATCAAATCGGTTGCCGCCGCTGGCACAATTCTCGAATAGAACATTTGGATAAGCGTCAGTAATTTTTCTTAGTAGTTGATACAGACCCAGCATATAGCGGTGCGGCACTTCCAGTTGTCGGTCTGCTACTAAATCCGCCGAGCCAACTTCGGTCATCATGCGGTTCATGTCCCACTTAACGTAGTGGATATTGCCGCAACTCAATAAATCATCCAAACACTTAAATAAGTAGTCAATGACATCTTGCCGAGATAAATCGAGTGTGAGTTGATTTCTACCCAATGACGCTTTTCGCCCTGGCACGTGCAGCGCCCATTCTGGGTGGGCGGCAAACAACTGGCTGTCCGGATTAACCATTTCAGGTTCAAACCACAGACCAAACTTTAAGCCCTTGGCGCAGACGTTTTTTGCCAGTGCTGGAATGCCATTAGGAAAACGTGCTTTATCGGCAAACCAATCACCCAGCGACGTGGTATCGTCACGTCGGCCTTCGAACCAACCATCATCCAACACTAACATATCTACGCCCAGATCTTTGGCTTGCTCGGCTAAGCGTAATACTTTTATTTCATCAATATCAAAGTAGGCTGCTTCCCAGGTATTTAAGTACGTCGGTCGGGCGCGGTGTCTAAATTGTGGTGGTGATATTTTGTCACGGATAAATTCGTGCCAGATATGACTCATGCCGCCTAAGCCTGCGGCTGAAAAAGTATGCAGCGCTTCGGGCGTGCCGAACTCTTCACCTGCTTCTAGCTTCCAAGAAAAATTAAATGGATTAATACCAGCCAGCAGCCGTACGTCTTGAAACTCATTCTGCTCAATACTTAAGGCAAAGTTGCCGCTATACATTAAGGTCGTGGCGTAGACGTCGCCGGCGCTTTCGTTGGCACCGTTTTCCAAGATCGCTACAAATGGAGAATGCGCTGCGCTGGATGTGCCACGATTGGATTCGATCGCTATTCTTGTTTGCGGTAGTTTTAGTCGTTCTTCATTAAACTCGCGCGACCAGGTGCCGTGTAAATGTAAAAGCTCATAATCACCGGGTGGTAAATCAATAGCTGAACTGTTGATATGTTGCAGATTGAGCGTGCTTTTCCCCAGATTTTTGAAATGCGCTGATCTAACCAATACCCCATAATCGCTATAGACGGTGTAGTGCAGTGCAACTTCGAGGTTTTGCAGCTCATCTAGCAACTTAACGATTAGCGTCTGACTGTCGCCACCACGTGCCGCTGGAAGCTGGTTAGATACGGGTTTTTCCTGGATTATTTCATGAGATTGGTAGATCAAGGTAAAAACACTATTACCATCAGCATTAACCGCATGCATAGCCGGCGTTCTAAAATCCGAGGTACCGAATACAGGGTACTCTTGCGGCGTGCTAGAGAGGTTGTAGTTCTTTATGCCTTGGAAATGCGTTGAAACCTCACGCTGAGTTCTCAGGTGCCTTACTGGGGCATCTAGCGGGCTTAATAGCGGCTTGCCGTAATATAAGTGCTCCAACAAACCCTCTTCAGATGCTCGAAACACATAGGAAAAAAACTCGTTGCTGAGCGAAAAGGTCAGATTTTTGGATACATCGATCAATGCAAGCTCCACTAAATTAGCGTGTTCAAAATTGGTGGCAAAAATAACAGGCCTATCGTAGTTTACTACACAAAATAGGTCTTTCCATTTTATATCAAACCATTAAAATTAATCGTTTCGGGTGCCGTAAATTTTCATGACTGACCGTATTATCACCATTGACGCAAATATTGATGCGCCCGCTATCTATCGTCGGCATTTTCGCAAAAAAGATGGCCGTGATTTGTTCCTATATGGGTACCAAGAGCATGAGTTAGAGGCGCTCGATGATACTGACGGCGAAGTCGCTAAAGGTGGGGAGTTGCGTTTTCACCCGCTCAGACAAGAATGGAATTTGTACGCACCACATCGTCAAAATAGAACCTTTAAGCCCTCGGCTGCGGATAACCCGCTAGCGGCGTCAAAACCCGGCAAAGCGGTGACTGAAATTCCATTTGAAGATTTCGAGCTGGCGATATTTGAAAACAAGTTTACCAGCCTACATGCTGAGGCGCCGATGCCGCCAGCCAGTGAGTTCATTACCAGCGCAACTGCAAACGGCCGCTGCGATGTGATCGTTTATGGACCCAAGCCTGAGGGCAATTTGCACACCATAGGTCAAGCAAAGCGACGCCTACTATTAGGTGCCTGGAATGATCGCTATACCACCTTGTATGACGACGGCTTGGCGTATGTGCAACCGTTCGAAAACCGCGGGGATGCGGTTGGCGTAACCCTGCATCACCCGCATGGCCAGATATACGCGTTTCCTTTTGTACCTAAAGTTCAGGCGTCGGCAATGACCGCCTTTGCCGAAGGATATAACTTGACGGACGCGATCAAAAATTTTGGTCCCCGTTACGAAATAGCGCGAGCCGGTGGCTTGGTGGCGTTTTGCCCGCCCTATGCACGTTTTCCTATGGAAGTTTGGATTGCACCATTACAACGCCGCCGCGGGCCGTGGCAGTTTGATGAAACTGAAATGGATGGCTTTGCCCATCTTCTCGGCGATATCACCCGCCGCTATGATGAATACTTTCAAGGGCCAACCGCCTATATGTTGTCTTTGCACGCGGC
The DNA here is from genome assembly GCA_964621435.1 of uncultured Thiotrichales bacterium. Classification (GTDB taxonomy): domain Bacteria; phylum Pseudomonadota; class Gammaproteobacteria; order CAZUMV01; family CAZUMV01; genus CALIRD01. Next base: position 4,529 of record CAZUMV010000162.1, read on the forward strand.
ACCTAAAGAAGCGGATGATAGCTTTCATTTTACGGCGCAATTTTATCCGCTGCTGCGAGCACCTGGACGGGTGAAATATTTAGCCGCGGTCGAACAGTCAACAGGTGCGTTTACGGTGGATGTTATGCCCGAGTTTGCGGCCGACAATCTAAAGGCGCTGTAGCAATATGATTGCCGAACAATATCAATCAGTATTTGGTACCGCCGCCGCAATAGAAGGGTTTACTCCCGGGCGGGTTAATATTATCGGTGAACATACCGACTATAACGGCGGCATGGTTTTGCCGGCACCTATTAACCTTGGTGTGCACATTGCTTTGTCGCCGCGTCAAGATGACCAAATAGAAATCTGGTCAGATCAATTTAAAAACAACGCAAGCAGGTCAATATCCGAAGCCGCTATCGGGCACTGGTCTGATTATATTAGTGGCGCGGTTATTTATGCCAATCAACAAGGCTATCTTTCAGGTGGGGTTGATATCGCGGTGACCAGTACGCTGCCGCATGGCGCGGGCATTTCATCTTCGGCAGCGATTACCGTCGGAATATTAAAAATAGCCCGCGATCTGGCCAACTCGTCTGCCACTGACCAAGACATAGCGCTGTTGGCCCAGCGCATCGAAAACGAATACATCGGCTTGCCATGCGGGATTATGGATCAGATGGTGGTGGCGGTGGCGAGTCCTGGGCAAGCAATGGCGCTAGCGACGGACACGCTCCAATATGAGTTAATTGACTTGCCACAGAATTATCATTTCGCAGTAGTTCATTCAGGCCACTATAGGCAACTAAGCGAAAGCGGCTACCGGGTGAGAAAAGAAGAGTGTGATCAACTCAAGCAACATCTCGGTCACGATAATCTCTGTCAGATATCCGACGCCGACTTACAAGGCGTGATGGTGCTTTCTGAGCCATTACCCAAACGCGCTAAACATTGCGTCACCGAACACCGCCGCACTCTAGAAGCAGCGGCATGTTTAGAATCGGGAGAGATGCAGCGACTAGCTCAATTAATGAATGAAAGTCATGTTTCTATGCGTGATGACTTTGAAATTACTTTGCCAGAGATTGATCAGCTAGTTGCCGATGCGGTGACCTTGGGTGCCATAGGCGCGCGACAAACCGGCGGTGGTTTTGGTGGCTGTATCGTTGCCTTGGTTGGGCGCCAACAGCTCGCGAGCTGGACGGAAGCGCTATTGGAAAAATACCCAAAAGCCTTTTCCGTCTGCTAACTCACCTAAAACAACAAGCAGTAATTAAGAGTTCATTACCCAAGAGAACTCCGACTTCTTGCCAAAGAATACTCGATTAATTATTAATGCACCGACTACCGATACCACCAGCGTTATGAACATCAGATGGATGTAATGCAGGTTTATTGGTTTCGGCTCGTAGAAAGATAAATAGCCGTACAAACAAACGCCAAGAATAACCGCGAATATGGCAGCGCGGTAATCCACGTTTTTGAATAACAAGCCAACAATGAAGCACGACAAGATAGGCATACTTAATAAACCGTAAAGCTGTTGTAATAAATTAATGATGCTTTCAGCTTTGGCATAAAACGGCACCAACGAAAGTGCGATGATCACAAATACCGCGGTGACGATCGCATTCAAAGTCGACACTTTGGTGTCTTTGCTAAAGTACTTCTGATGAATATCACAAACATATAACGCCGCCGATGAATTTAATAAACTATTGAAAGTTGTTAGTACCGCTGCAGCGAGTGCGGCAGCGAATGCACCCGACAACCACAATGGCAACACGTCACCCACAATTCTGCCGTAGGCAGTATCTCCAACATCACCATATAGCTTATAAGACACAATACCCGGTAGAACAATAATTGGCGGCACGATCAAAAACCGGATAACAGCTGCGATCAACACGCCTTTTTGTCCTTCTTTCACCGTAGGCGAAGCCATGGCACGCTGCGTTATGGTTTGGTTAGTGCTCCAGTAGAAAATCTGAATAAATAACATGCCGGTGAATAAGGTATGCCAAGGGATCGGTGAATCACTGTCGCCAATCAAGGTCAGGCGCTCTGCGGGAATCCCGGTAAAATCAAAGTTGATGGCTTTTAAGGCCAAAAACACCACCAGTAAGCCCAAGCTTAGTAACAGTACACCACTATAAGTATCTGAAATTGCAACGGCTCGTAGGCCACCTAAAACTGCATAGCCGGCGCCAACCACGGCAAATGCAATTGCTAACGTCATTAAGGAGATATCCAGACCAAACATCGATTGCATAAATAACGAACCGGTGTACAACACTGAAGGTAAAAATATCAATACATTACCGAGCAAAAAGAGCGTGCCAATAACCGCCCGGATATGATGACTCTGATAGCGTTTCTCTAGCAACTCAGTGGTGGTGGTGCATTTGAA
>CAZUMV010000163.1:0-6917 GCA_964621435.1 uncultured Thiotrichales bacterium
AGTTGGTCTCGAATCTAATCCACAAAACTTCCTGTTAATGCATGCAATGGGGCCGAATGTCGCTGGTGTTATCGGCTCAGCCGTTGCTGCAGGCGTGATGATCGCGATTGTCTCCAGCATGTGATACTGAATAGAAGTAGCTAACGCTAACCGCGATTTTTTAGGTTGGAATAAAGTTTCTCAGGTTTCTCATTTGCCAATCTTGAGGCTTGGCGGATGGAGTGACCGTTATGGTTATATATCGAGACGATCTAAAGCTTGATGAGGTAATATAGACCGATCTGTGATCTGAAAGAAACCACATGAAAATAATAGCATTTGCAGCCAGCAATAGTCGCCACTCAATCAATAAAGCTTTCGTAACCTATGCTGCGGAAGTATTGAAGTCTGGGTTGGATACTGAAGCGTCAGTCGAAGTGCTTGATCTCAACGATTATGAGATGCCGCTCTTTAGCGTCGATATTGAAGAACAAATCGGCGAGCATGAAGTAGCGCGCCGTTTTTATGAGAAAATTGGCACCGCGGACTTTTTGTTAATTTCTTTGGCCGAACATAACGGGCATTACCCAGCATTTTATAAAAATTTGTTTGACTGGACCTCGCGGATTTCGCGAGAAGTGTATCAGAATAAACCGACGATTTTCTTTTCGGTGTCACCGGGTTCAGGCGGCGCTAAAAGTGTATTACAGGCGGCTGTAAAATCGGCAGGGTATTTTGGGGTAGACCTAAGGGCTTCTCTATCTATTCCGTCATTTAACGACAACTTCGATACGGAAAAAGGACGGCTGTCTAATCACGAATTGCAAAGCAACCTGATCGCGGCATTGGCTAAATTGAAGTAACTGATTTTAAGTAATCAAAATTGTAAGCGAACCCAATATGTCAAAAAGTTCAACATCAAATAATGAGGTGGTTTGGGATAAGGTAATAAGTGGCGCTTTGGTATTTGATGGTAATGGCGGTAAACCCCGCCACTTAGACTTGGCCATTAAAGACGGAAAAATTGCCGCACTCGGCGACGCGCTGTCGCAAAACAGTAGTAAAGAGACGATCGACGCAAGCGGGCTATGGTTAATGCCGGGCTTGCTTGATATTCACACACATCTGGATATCGAAGTTGAGATCGAGCCGGGTTTGCCAGAGGCAGTGCGCCACGGGACCACAACAGTTCTGGTAGGAAATTGCAGTTTGGGTATTTGCTATGGTAAACAACAAAATGGAAATGATGATCCAATTGTTGATTGTTTTACTCGCGTAGAAAATTTGCCAAAGCCGGTTCTCGGTAAATTAATTGAAAAGATATCCTGGGACAACCAGGCAGATTACTTGAATCACTTTGATGATATTGCGCTTGGTCCAAACATCGCTTCGTTTTTACCGCACTCCATGTTACGAGTCGAAGTAATGGGCAGTATCGACGATACGGTAAACCGCCCGCCAAGCGAAGTGGAGCTGAAAAAGATGGAGGCTTTAGTAGCAGAGGGTATTGATCTCGGATACCTGGGTTTGAGTACTGATGGTTTACCATTTCATTATCTGGCAAACCAGCCGAACACGGACAAGCGAATTCCAACGCAACATGCGAGTTATTCCGAATATCGGCGGCTATTAAAAGTAGTAAGAAATAAGGGTGCTACGTGGCAAACAACCGCGATTCTTCGAAGCAAATTAAAAATGTTGGCGTACTACGCGCTAACTAGCGGTAGGTTATTCGGTAAAACGCTAAAAACGTCTGCATTGGCATCGATAGAATTTCCGCATATGCCGCGAGCGAATAGTTTGTTAATCAATTTCGCCAAATTGATGAATACTTCTTTGTTCAAAGGAAGAATACATTTTCAGGCGTTGGGTACGACCTTTAGAATTTGGGCAGACGGAGTGCAATCACCGGTGTTCGAAGAACTGCCAACTGCATGCCAATTGATCGCAACCGAGCCTGAGGAATATGAGAAACGTCAAAAACTTCTTAATGATCCGGTTTTCATAGAGCAATTTCGTCGTGAGTGGTATGACGGAAGGCGTGGTTTCAATTTCAGTCATTTTATGACTAAGTGCGGGCTTCCCGAAAGAACCGTCGTGCGCGAATTCGACGCGTTGGTTATGACTTCATATCCATATAGTAAATGGGAGGCGGACAGCTTCGCAGTGATTCTCGACCGAATCGCACGCTGGAACAGCGGTGATAAAAGCGTCGCACGAGACTTGGGTGAACGTGACGAACTTGATAAGTTTGCCGAAGTTGATGCGCACGGAGAATGGCCAGAGGCCGATGTTTTACTAACTATGTTGCGTAACTATGATCTTGGTTTTCGTTTTTACAATGATGTCGGAAATGTTGACACCAGCAAAATTCTTTCGCAACTACTCAATGAAAATGCAATCCCGGGTTTTAATGATTCCGGTGCGCACATCACCAACATGGCATTTTTTGATGGTAATCTAATGTCGCTCAAGTACGCGCAACAAGATTCAATAGACGCTGTTAGCAAAATAATCAAACGTTTGACCAGGGAGCCCGCCGAGTTTTTTGGTTTGGAGACGGGTACTCTTGATATTGGTGCGCAAGCTGATATTGCGGTTATCGATCCGGAGGCACTTGCCGGGCACGATGATGATGCTAATCGAAAAATGATCTATAGAGATATTTTCGATCATAAACAACTGGTTTCGCGTTCCGATGGCGTTTTACCGTTCGTTTTTATAAAAGGCGAGTGCGTTTGGCAGGACGACCAAATTCAAGAGGTCCTGGGTAATCAAAAATTAGGTAGCTATTTGCGTACTACAAATGTAAAAGATGCCGTCACAACGAAACCCGATCGTGACGCAGCTTAGCGGTTCGTTTTTGAACTTGGCTTAATAGTTCGGGGATCCATTTAGGTTGTGTGATTAAAACGCAGCAGATTTATGAGGTCGATCACGAAGCAAGGCGTATACATGCGGGTTGAATTGACACGAAATTCATTCAGATGCACTATCGTTCATACGGGTGGTACTTCAATAACTCTTCGCTCGAAAGGAATTTATAAGCATGTCTTTATTGGTAAGGATCGCAAAGAACGCCGCGTTGCTTGGTGTTTCTACAATGATTGCGTTGCTTTTGGCTGAGGTGATTATTAGGAACTTTGTCGTGGTGCGGAATGTCGGGCCAACGCTGACCCAATATGATCCTTATTTTGGAAAGACCCATAAAACCAATTTTAGAGCAAAGCGTATTGCGCCAGAGTTCACCATGGATATTACCTTAAATGCGGATGGCTTTCGTGGCCCCGATCTTGTTTCAAATGCAGACCAATCAATCTTGTTTCTAGGAGATTCATTTACAATGGGCTACGGCGTGAATGACGGTGAAGAATTTCCTGCGGTTATTCGCGCTAAGCTTGGGGAAAACACGAACGTTATCAATGCCGGTATGGGTAACAATGCAAATGGTCGATGGCTTAGATTTTTAAAGAAAAGGGCTGCAGACTACGACCCCGAATACGTGGTACTACAAATTCATTTTAATGATTACTGGGGTAATTTTATGGAGGGCCTGTACGGCATTGGCGGTGACAATGAGTTACTTGAAACTTTACCGCCGCCAAAAAGCAAGGCGCGAAAATTACAATCCTTCATTGATCACCTTGGTGTATTTGATAATTCCTATTTGATGGGGTTCGCGCTCCAGGTCGCATTCCCTGTGGGAGCGCTGGAATCAAAAACGGCGAAAGATAACTATATGGTTAAAAATGATCGCCAGAACGAGTTACTATTGCGCTTGTTCAATGAAACGCTGGATTTATGTGAAGAGCAAAACCGGGAAGTCATTGCATTACTTGTTATTGGCGTGAATGGCCAGCGATTGGATGATCTCGAAGAAATTGCCGCAGCAAGGGGTATTTCAATTGTTCAGGTTCCAGATAAAGCCGAGCGTCCTGACCTCTATTTTGAGATTGACGGACATTGGAACGCAGCTGGACATGCAGTTGCCGCTGAAAAATTATTAGAAAAAATTAGACCGCGCATTGCTAACTCGCTTTAAACTCGTTCGCGAGGTTAGTAGGAAAATCGTCGGTTTTTCTTGCTAACTGTATGCATTAAAGGATTTCAAGACTTCTTGTTTGGCTTCTTCTTTATCGCCCCAACCATCTAGCTTGGCCCACTTGCCGGATTCAAGAGCTTTGTATTGCTCAAAGAAATGTACAATTTCCGCCAAAAGTTCTTCGCGCAGATCGCTGATATCTCGCATATTTTTGTAATAAGATCCGATTCCATCAGCCGGTGCGGCCAGGACTTTTGCATCGTATCCGGATTCATCTTCCATGCGCAACACACCAAGTGGCCTGCATTCAATGACACATCCGCTTAGCAGGGGAACTGGAGTAAAAACCAATACATCTAGTGGGTCACCATCGTCAGACAATGTATTGGGGATAAATCCATAATTGGCTGGATAGTGTAAGGAAGTGCCGAACAGTCGATCCACAAATAGGGCGCCTGAGTCTTTATCGAATTCATACTTTACCGCGCCAACATCATCGGGTATCTCAATTAATGTGTTGAAACGGTTGGGGATGTCATTCCCGGCAGAAATTTTTGTCACGTCCATATTTTCAAAAGCCCCGCTATTGGCGTTAAATGTTCGGATCGGGATTATACGGGTTTTGGATTGGTGATCCACACCAATCACGATAATATTTTCTTTTGTGTGTAACCAATTAACAGCGGTGTCTGTTTTCAAAAAATTGACCCGAATCGGATTCGACGTTGTATGCGCGTCGGGTCGAACGTGATAAATTAGTCGAGTAACATACAGAATAAAAAAGAGGGTTTATGTTTTCTAGCATTTTAGTGCCTGCGGCGGTTTTGGTTATGTGGTCTTTGGTCATGCTGATATGGATGGCAGTGACGAGGTTCCCCAGTATGGCGAAATCCGGTATGGATCTGAGCAAGCTCAAACCGGGCGGCCGCGGCGATGACTTGAATGGGATATTACCAGATAAGGTCATGTGGAAAGCGCATAACTATAGTCATCTCATGGAGCAGCCGACCATCTTTTATGCGACGATATTTATTTTGTATCTGAGTGGGCAGAACCAGTCACTGGTAATGTATCTTGCTTGGGCATATGTCGTGCTCCGCATAATTCATAGTATCTGGCAAGCGACGGTAAATACGGTGGCGGTGCGTTTTCCAATATTTCTGGCATCCACAATTTGTTTGGTTGCATTATCAAGCCGTGCATTGATAGGGGCGTTGAATTCGACGCCACTAACATAATCAAATAAGTTGGGAGCAATACATGGTTAGGAAGTAATTTGATCGATGCTTTTAAGTAGTGAGGTATACGATTGAAAACCTCCTGCTTCTCAACTAATGCAGTAAATACAGGGAATTAAATTAGCTTTTTGATGTATATATAAACAAAGTGGTGTCGTGAAAGTCTCGTTATTAGGTCATCATGTTGAATTCTTGAATGCAAATCATTATCATTTAGCAATAGATTAACGTATTAAGAGAGTTGTATGAGCGTCAACGAATCCGTATGGACAATTAGTCAAGGTAGTACCGCTGTTGTGAGCGGGTTCGATGGTGTTTCGCCAGCATACCTGCAGCGTATGCGCGAGATCGGCATCGATATCGGTACCAGTATTAAATGCGTTAACCGACCACCGTTCTCGGCACCGCGGCAGTTTCAAATTTGCGACGGGGTGTTTTCATTAGATTTAGAAATCGCGAGTGCTATTCAAGTCTCCGTGAACTAGCTTTCCCTTAACCTCCTTAATATGTCAAAAATTCTGGTTGTCGGGAAGCCAAACTCGGGCAAGAGTTTACTATTTAACCGCCTGACCGGTGTTAATCAAAAGGTTTCCAATTTTCCAGGGGTAACGGTTGAATTAAAATCAGCGTCATTTCGAAAGCACCAACTAATCGATTTCCCTGGAACGTATTCCCTAAATCCGATAACAAAAGACGAACAAGTTGCTGTCGAGAAATTTCTCGAGATGATCGCGACCCAAGACGTAAAAGGGGTCCTTTGTATGTTGGACTCGACCCGTTTGGAGCGCAGTTTGGTGTTCGCGCTCCAAGCTCAAGAATTGGCGCTAAATGAGAATATTCCAGTCGCATTCGCATTGAATATGATGGACGATATTGACCGACTCGGAGAGTCGGTGGACGTAACGGGATTGGCAGGCGACTTGAACGGCAAAGTTTTTCCAATCTCTACCCGAGTACAGAGCGGGCTAGAAGAATTGGCGAATGGCCTGGATGAGATGGTAGCGGATCCAGGTTCTTTTCTACCGGACAAAAAAACCGGTAGTGATATCGACCCTTTACGTCGCGCGCATGAGCTGCATCAAGTATATGGGCCGAGTGTTGACAAGCTTCTATCCTCGCAAAACCGGTTGGACAAGTTCTTTTTATCCGGGCTAACAGGTGGCTTCGCATTTGTTGTCATCATGATGTTGTTATTTCAGTCGATCTTCACGTGGGCGATCCCGTTAATGGATGGTGTTGAAAGCGGCGTCGGCTGGTTGAGCCAGATGGTAACCGGCAACATGGCAGCGGGGACTGTTCGGGACTTTATCAATGACGCGATTTTTGGTGGTCTTGGATCATTTTTAGTATTCGTGCCACAAATCATGGTACTGACTTTTATCATTGGGCTGCTCGAAGACTCTGGATACCTGGCCCGGGCGTCAGTGATATGTCACAGAGCGCTGAGCAAGGCGGGTCTAAGTGGTATGAGTTTTGTGCCATACTTGTCTGGATTTGCGTGTGCAATCCCGGCAATTTTTGCCGCTAGAACCATTCCATCCCCGAAGCGGCGTTTACTTACCATACTTACAATTCCTTTGATGTCATGCTCGGCCAGGCTGCCGGTCTATAGTTTATTGATATTGGTATTGATACCGCCGACAAAAGTGCTCGGAGGG
>CAZUMV010000164.1:0-6909 GCA_964621435.1 uncultured Thiotrichales bacterium
TTTCGAAATCACCGACCTGGGGTTTTCTTAAATACGCTTCCAGTGAGCCGGTTAGCATGCCGGCGCCTATGGTTGGATTAAGTGATGTTAACGGCGCGGCCAGGAATGCGCCAGCCACGGTCAGTGGGTGTCCGCCGGCAATCAGTGCGCCCAAGGCTGACAATCCACCGTTTATCAACACCCAGGTCGCGATTAAAGATAAACCGAGCTCGGGGCTTTGTTTAAAACCCAGATAAAAGCCGAATAAAATCACCGCGACTATAACCCATGGCACAAACTTCAAAAAGCTGCGCTTCTTTTCTAAATAGTTAAGGTCGGCAATATCTTGTTGTAGGCTTTCAACTCCAGGTTGTTGCTCGATCAATTCGTCCAGATACTTTTGCATGCCCGGTAAGTGCCCGGCACCAACAACCGCAAGCAATGCTTCAGGTTTTTCGCTGAGAACGATTTCATATATTTTTTTCGCCATGAATTGATCGCGTTCATCAATCAACGGAGTATAGATCTCCGGTGCCTCTTCTTTGAATTCACCGAATGTCGACTCAAGTAAGTCACCTTGTTTAAGCGTCTCAATCTCCTCTTCGTCAATTTCTTCGTTGTTAAATACGCTACCTGTGAGCCCGGCAACAAGTAACATGCGTTTCCACCATGGTACGCTCCGATAAACGCGTTTCAGGGTCGTGCCGATTTCCCGGTCAATAAGATGAACAGTTTGATTATTCGCATCGCTGGCAGTTATCGCGGCCCGCATTTCAGCGCCCGGTTCAATACCGAATTGCTCGGCGATGCGCTGCTGAAAAGAACCGAGTGCAAGACTCGCCATTACCATTGGGGCTTTGCCTTCCTTTATGACCTTGAATAGGTCCATCTTGGCGAAGTTATTAGGATCTTTGAGATTTTGAAAGCGGTTATTGCACAATTCAATGGCGACATCACTGTACTCGCCATTATTCAATAATTCGGTCACTGTTTCTGCGCTTTTGCGGGATACATGCGCAGTACCCAGGACGCTTAACCGTGACTCATTGATTTGGAGTTCTAGCAGCGGTTCCTGTTGCTCGGATTCACTCATGGCGGGTTCAATTGATGTAAACGAGGTTTATACCGGTATGCCTGTCATAATGCAAAGATTGGTATAAGAAGCCCGCTTCAAGCGATAATACTTTTGGTTGCTCGTCCGATATCGTAATATTGTAATCAGCGTGGCTATTTTATGTCACTACCGCTGAAAAGACCTACAAATTGAGGGGAAGTTTTTATCGCAACACATACATTCGAGCAGCGCTTAAAAAGTGTTACAGATGCAGCGGTTAGCAAAACGTTAGCAGGCCGCAGAATTGGTATCGAAAAAGAGAGCTTGCGGACTACTGCTGCCGGTAAATTGTCGCAACAGGACCATCCACGTAGCCTGGGTGCAGCCTTAACCCATCCTTCGATTACTACCGATTTTTCTGAATCTTTAATTGAGCTGGTGACCGAACCGCACGATTGCATTGATGCGGCGCTCGCACAACTAAATTTCATTCACCAGTTTGTATACCAAAAAATTGATCAGGAAATATTATGGGGCAGCAGTATGCCTTGTCTGGTGGGGGGGGATGACTCGATCCCGATCGCGAAGTTCGGGAGTTCTAACTCGGGCATGATGAAAACGGTTTATCGTCGTGGTTTATCCTGGCGCTATGGCCGGATGTTACAAGCTATAGCAGGCGTGCACTTTAATTTTTCCCTGCCGGAAGAGTTTTGGCAAGCCCTGCAAGAAAAAGAAGGTGATGGCAGCAGTCTCAAAGACTATATGACCAAAAATTACTTCAGCATGGTCAGAAATTTGCAGTCGATTAGTTGGCTGGTGCCTTATTTGTTTGGTGCGTCTCCCGCAATTTGTAAATCGTTTCTATTGGGTGAGGAAAATTCTACCCTTATTATGATGGGTGAGGGTACGCGCTTCCAACCTTTCGCCACATCCTTGCGGATGGGAGACATTGGTTACCAGAATTCGCAAAGTGGCAAGCGCCGTATTGATGTTTGCTTTAACTCGCTGGAAAGTTATTCGGAAACATTGACCCGCGCGATGCAAGAAACTTCACCAGCGTATGCCGAAATTGGCGTCAAGGTCGATGGTGAATACCGGCAGCTTAATGACAAAGTTTTGCAGATCGAGAATGAATATTATGCGTCGGTGCGGCCCAAAGCAGTACCGTCGCCTAAAGAAAAACCATTGGCGGCGCTTTGGAATCAAGGTGTGAGATATTTAGAGCTTCGCTCGCTCGACCTTAATGTTCTGGCACCCGCGGGTATAACCAGCACTCAAGGTCGTTTTCTTGAGTCGATGATGATTTATTCAATGCTGGATCAGAGCCCGGATTTATCGCAACCAGAAATCGTAGATATAGAAGCTAATCTATTAGCGGTGGCGCATGGTGGTAGAGATACCGAGATGTTTTTGAAGCGTGCCGGCAAGAAGATCAGTTTGTCCGATTGGGCGAATGAAGTCTTGCAGAAAATAAAACCGGTATGTGAACTGTTGGACAAAGATCGCGAAGACGGTGCCTATATGTTGGCGTGGGACGAGCAGCAGGATAAAGTAGATGAACCTGCCGCGACCCCGTCAGCCCGGGTGCTGGATGATATGTTCGAAAATAAAGAAAGCTTTTTTGAATATGCGTTGCGAAAATCACAGGAACACAAAGCGTGGTTTGAAAAACAACCACTGGATGAAAAGCAGGTTGCGGACATGGAGCAAACGGTCGCGGACTCACTGGCGAATCAGCTCCAGCGCGAGGCCGATGATAAAGTTAGCTTCGACCAGTATCTAGCCGACTATTACGGAATTAATAGCTAGGCCTTACCAGTACTTTTCAGAAATGATTTGGCCAGGTTTGGAGCGGCGGTGTTTACTCAAGCCGCGCTCGTTGAAAGCAGCGGTGGTGTCGTGAATCATTTGCAGACTGCCACACAACATGATCCTTGAATCATCGGTGTTGAATTCGCAGGCAACAAACTGTTCCAGTGTTCGGTCTTCAATCAAGACTGGAAAGCGCTGATTAAGAGTGGTCTGGTTTTTTTCTTGAGTTACGACAGCGACATACTTGAGTTGCGGGCGCTCATTGCTGAATTTTCTAAGCCAATCCCGATAACCTAAATCGTCGCTGTGACTGACCGCATGTACAACTATAATGCGTTCGAATCGCTGCCAGACTTCAGCACTGCGCAAGATTGAAAGGTAAGGGCCAAGTCCGGTGCCGGTTGCCATTAACCACAAGTCTTTGCCATGCGGAATTTCTTCCAACACAAAAAATCCGGCTGCGCGGCGCGCCACGTTAACCTTATCTCCCGTTCGCAGAGCGCATAATTTAGGAGACAATGGCCCGGTCGGAACGCGATTAAAGTAGAATTCTAAATATTCATCGTCGGGAGCAGAGGCAATGGAGTAAGCGCGTGCTACTTGTTCGGAGCCAAGCTGCAAACCAAGGCTGGTAAATTGACCGGCGGTAAACGGCTCAATGCGCGCCGCAACCTTTAATGAAAATAGATCATCGTTCCAGCGAGTTTTTTCAACAACCGTGCCGCTGCCAAAGCGGCTATCAGCTGACATTGCTACCGCCCTTGCAGGGCGGTGATGCGGGCGCGGCTTGTTGCCGTTCTTGCCATTGCGCGGGCGTATAGGTATGCAGTGCTAATGCATGTATTTGTTTTAGATGGCTTGCTAGTGCGGCGTTTACCAAGCGGTGTTGTTTGAGCAACATTAAGCCGTCGAATGCTTCGCTTACCAAGGTGACTTTAAAATGCGACTCGGCATCTGCGGGCACATTATGTTGGTGAGTTTCGTTTTCAACTTCGAGGTGATGCGGAGAAAATTCCGCGGTCAATGTTGCCTCGATGTTGTTTTGCATGGAAGTAGTCATAGGCTTATTGTTGGGGTTTTACGGTTAACTTTCAAGGTTAAAAAAATCTTTAGCGGTTGCTGTGGTATGCGCAATCAAGGTTGCCGTTGGCTCGCCACGTGCGCTGGCAACAGCGCTGGCAATATGTGGGAGGTGCTGTGGTTCATTTACCCGCGTTTTTGCCTTTGGATTCAGGTCTCTGGGTAATAAATAAGGGGCATCAGTTTCGATCATTAATCGTCCCGCCGGGATCAAGCTCATAAAGTCACGTAGATGATGACCGCGTCGTTCATCGCAAATCCAGCCGGTGATGCCAATATGGCAATCAATTTCAAGATAAGCTTCAAGTTCGGCCTGCTTGCCAGTGAAACAGTGTACGACCACCGCGCTCAATTGTTGGCGGAATTCTTTTACGATCGATATAAAATCAGTGTGCGCTTCGCGCTCATGACAAAATGCCGGCAAGCCGGTCGCCGCAGCGACTTCGAGTTGCTCGCGAAAAACCTGGCGTTGTTGTTCACGCGGGGAAAAGTCGCGGTTGTAGTCGAGCCCGCATTCGCCAACGGCGACTATCTCCCGGGCTTGGCAAAGTCGCAGTAGTTCCCGCTTGCCGGCCTCCGGCCAATCCCGAGCCAGATGTGGATGGACGCCGGCAGTGGCGAATAAAAATTGCGGATATTTTTTTGCCAATGCAATCGCTTGTTTGCTTTCTTCAATGTCCGATCCGGTTACCAACATGGTAGTGACGCCCGCCGCAAGAGCGCGGTCCAGAAAACCGCGCTCATCACTGCGGAAGGCCTGGTGGGTAAAGTTAAAACAAATATCGGTCAGTTCGTTTGGTAGCATGTTTCAGAGCACAAGATATAAAGCAGGCAAATGCTACCATTATTAATGCTGTAAGAGTGTGCTTACAAGGGCAAAAAAAGAGGCGTTCAATGAACGCCTCCTCAAGTACTACTTGCCTGAGTTGGATTAAATCGCCGGTGCCGGAGTTTGTTCCAGTGCATATCGTTCGATACTAGACAGACTGTCCTGCTCCCAGGCCTCCGGTCCGGGTGCGGTCATGTACTTAGGGTAGTGTTTTTCGACATAGTCGAGCACATTACGAGAGACCATTTGTTCCAGATCCTGACCGCCACCCATGTAACATTGATATTGGCAGTGTCCCTGTGTCTGGCCCATCAACATCCATGGTAGCCATGGAGTAACGCGATTCCAGGTGCCGGTATATGGCACACTGGTGGCCGTGGCATTTTGAATATTGGCGGGGTCGATAAAATGCGAAAAAGCCTCCGTGACGCGCGCCATTTTACCGGCGGATTCGCGTGGCCATTTTTCAGGTTGCAGGGCATTTGGATAAAACAAGTGTATATGCCGTTCCATATGAATTTCATTGCCACGCTGTTGCCACGGCAAGATTAGAGGAATTTTTGGCGCCGGAGCATCGGCTTCTTTATTGAGGCCACCGTAACTAGGCGGCAATTCGAAAAACGCAGCAACTTTTTGATTAAACGGATCATTTGCCACCGGTACTGTTTTAACGATCTCGTTGGTATATGGGTTTTTCCACTCTTCCAGTACCTCACCAGATTTAAGGTCAGTATATAAACCCACTTCACGCAGTACCTTGTGATAGGAGCCATCAGGCTGTGGTAGTAATTTCGCATGGCTAAAACCCTCAAAGCCAACCAAGTCCACTATCTTGTTATTGTCTTGCACACCTGAAACATAACCCGAGTACCATCCGGGTTTGGTTTTCGTAGGGTCGGTGTCGCCAACCATTCTGGCGTACACCTCTTTATTGTCCTCCGGGTTACCAAGGTTGTAGACCGGCCCGGCCAGAGCGTCGCCGGTGATGACCTTGGATTCTTGTTGCGTCGTCGTTGCGCAGGCACTCAGGGCTACAGCAGCACCAGTCGCCCAAAGTGAGTTTTTAATAAATTCGCGTCTTTCGTTCATTGCGGGTTCCTGTTTTTTGTTTGGGTCATTTGCTCGAAAACAAGGTGGTGATGGACAAAGGGATGTCTTGAATGGATTCAGAACAAGCTCGTACGTTGAATTGTTCCCGTGTCGGTATTTCAAGCTTTTTTTTATCGTAAGAATAATATAGCACTACGTCACCCATTTGATGGTTCGCTGATCGAAATGCCTCGTTTGAAATTTTTACGATTCATAGGTCGTGAATTTGAATGATGCTAAGTTGATGCTAACAGAGGATCATAAAATGAATTTGACCCAACGGACTCAGACTGGCAAAACTCTGCTTGTTGAATGGTTATTATTAATCGGTGTTTGTTCGCTTTCGGTACTTAGCACTATTATGCCGCGGGCTGCAAAAACCTCTGATTTTCGCGAGGCTCTTCGAGGCTACCATTACCTCATCGGCATTATTGTATTGGGTCTGGCAGTTTGGCGTTTATGGCTTTGGTATAAAGGTCAGGCACCTGTGCGTAATGATCAGGTTTCTGCGTTGTTGCGTCGTTGGGCGAGTGCGCTAATGTTTTCATTTTTAATTCTGCTGTTACTTGGCGCTGCGCTTGGGCCATTCTATGCCTGGAGCGAAGGTCATCAAGTGCACTTTGCAAGCCTCATTTACTGGCCTGCGTTGTTAGGTGAAAGTCGGCCAGTATGGATGTTTACAGGTTATTTCCACTCCGGACTTTCTTTGGCCAATCGCTTACTTATGTTGGTAGTTTTAGGCACCGGGTTTTACAGTTATTGTCGTTACGGGCAGGGCTTGTTTCAGGTTTTCAGCAAGCCGTTTGCACTAATTGCTTTGTTTGCAATTGGTAATATGGTGTATGCCCTGAACACGTTTGAATCCCCGGAGCCCGGACCGCGCGCAGTCGCAATTTTTCTCGGCATTTGTTTGTTTGCATGGCTGTTTGTTTATGGCGCGCGAACATTGCTTGGCTGGAAGAGCAGTCCAAGGTCGCAAAAGCCGGTTGGCGCCATTGGGAAATTTTCGATTATAACTGTGCTCGCCGGTGTTATTGGTTATGGCCTGTATGTTCCGCATCTCATG
>CAZUMV010000165.1:0-6878 GCA_964621435.1 uncultured Thiotrichales bacterium
CGGCTATTCTTGAATGCTTAAGTCATTAGCTTTAGCGCAATGTACGGTGCAAGACAAAATACCATCACCGCTATCTTGAAACGCGACAAGTATTCAAAATAGGCAAGGCTGAGTGTTCTTTCGTCCAAGTCAAACATTTTCCCGTGTATACCGGCAATCCAGCTCCTCGCCAATACCATAGCCAGTGCGCTTAACGCGAGCACTGTAACCGTAATGACACTCATCCAGCCAAAAAAAGTTGTTAGCGAGCCTATATCAATAGCACTATTCATAATCTCTCCGCTTGGTGGCTTTATTGTGCTACACGAAAGCATATTCATGCCGGTCTTATTATCTGCTATGTTAACGTAAAATGCATAAACAATCTGATATGGGACAACTCGAATCCAGACTGCCACTCATCAAAGCGCGTTCAAATCAACAAATTTTTGAGCTACCTTGAACAGTCACTTTTTATTAACATTGCATATCGTGGTGCTTGGCTACTGGCTCGGTTCCGAGCTGGTTATCAATAGCACCTACCGCTACGTAAGTTGGTCGCGTGAAATGCCGTTTTATGAGCGTGACCGTTTGATGCAGCATGTTATGCGTGTTGATCAACACGTTCGCTATGCGCTGGTACTGCAATTCACATTGGGCATTGCATTGGCAGCATTGCTTGGATACTTGCCGGGCGGATTACAATTAGTCTGGTTAATTTCTGGTATCGGTATCGCCTGGTTGATACTCGTTGAATTGACACATCGAAAACGATTAACCCCCAAAGGACAATCGTTAGCCAGATTTGACCGAGCCTTACGCTATACACTGATGCTACTGTTACTAGGCATCGCGCTAGCAGGCTGGAAAAACATATTTCAAATGCCAGCATGGCTAAGCCTCAAACTCCTTTGTTTTGCGGCAGTGATGGCGTGCGGGGTAGGCATTCGACTTCAACTGATTGCGTTTTTCAGCCTATGGCAAAGTTTAAGCGAAGGTGCCGCCGAAGATCACGATGAAACACACATAAGAAAAATATACATTCGCGCGACCACAATATTGGGCATATTGTGGCTATTTATTTTTTTGATTGTTTACCTTAGCGTCTGGAAACCAATTTAGACTAACGCAGTCGTCAAACCAACGAACCATCCAGAATCAAGCTTGTACCGGTCATTTCTTGCGGCTGCTCGATACCCATCAACTGTAAAATCGTTGGCGCAATATCCGCCAAGCCCCTACCATTACCCAACTCTACATCCTTTTCTCCCAGCAACAAAAATGGCACCGGATAATTGGTGTGCTGGGTATGTGGTTCACCCGTTATAGGGTCCACCATTTCGTCACAATTACCGTGGTCGGCAGTCATTAGCACTCTGAAGTCATGCTTGAGCGCGACCTCAATCACTTTATGCGAACATTCGTCCAGAGCCTCCACTGATTTAACCACCGAGTCTTGAATGGCTGCATGGCCGACCATGTCACCATTAGCGAAATTCACCAACACAAAATCGTATTGTTCAGATTCAATCGCGGCGATTAATTCATTCGCCACATCAGGAGAACTCATAGCTGGTTGCAAATCATAGGTTTTTACTTTCGGTGACGGAACCATGACCCGGTCTTCACCATCAAATGGCGCTTCAATTCCTCCATTGAAAAAATAGGTGACATGCGGATACTTTTCTTTTTCGGCACAATGAAACTGCTTTTTTCCAGCGTCACTAATAACTTCTGCGAGAACCTTGTTTGGAATGTTCGGTTCAAACAACACCGCGAATGGAAAGTCTTCCCGATACCTGGTCAGTGTTGTCACTTTTCGTTGATAGCCATCGCTAATCTCGAAGGCATCAAAACTCTCTAAACCTATGGCCGCGGACAACTGCCGCACCCGGTCACTGCGGAAATTGAAGAACAAGACTTCTTCATCAAGTGCAATGCCTTTACTACCAGCCTCACCGATCACGGTTGGCTGGATAAACTCATCAAACTCTTCTTTGGCATAACTTTGCTCAATTGCCTGTTCTGGCGTTTCGGCATAATTACCGTTACCTTGCATAATGGCGTCATAGGCAATTCTGGTACGATCCCAATTGTTAGCGCGATCCATGGTATAAAAACGGCCGCTGACTGTTGCTATATAACCCTTACCCAGATCTTTGAGTGTGACCTGGAGTTTTTCCAGATACTTCTTAGACGACTTGGGCGACGTATCCCGGCCATCACACACCATGTGTATTACAGGCTCAACATCCGCTGCAACCAGAAGCTTGAGCATTTCAACCAAATGCGAAAGATGAGAATGCACACCTCCATCCGACACAAGGCCGATCAGGTGCAGTCGCGAACCCGGCTTAAGCAACGCCTGCCAGTTTTTATTTTTAGATAGCTCGCCACTGGCACAAGCTTTGGCAATACGCGTTAGCTCTTGTTCCAATACACGCCCTGAACCCAAGGTTTGATGCCCTACTTCGGAATTACCGAATTGTCCGTCCGGCAAACCAACAAAGGTACCTGACGCTTGCAATGCAGAGTGCGGATTGGTTGAAAAATACTCATCTAAATGAGGCGTTTTAGCCAACGCCCAGGCATTATATTTTCGGCTCGGGTTCAAGCCAAAGCCGTCAAATATCATTAGCAAAACTGGAGATTTGCGCACAAGATAAACTCTTAACGAAAATGTGTCATGAGGTTATCACAGGCAAGCAATTATGTAGATGGTTTTCAGCCGTGTAACATTTCTGTTACATGAGTAATTAGAACAATTTATACCCGCTAAAATTGATAAAAACCTTTCCAGTTTGCCATACTACCGGTAAGCTTCCACTAGCTTAAAATATCGGAATTAAATATATGGCGAAGTATGCAGTTTACGGACTCGGTAATGCCCTGGTCGACTATGAGATTGAAGTCTCCGAAGCGTTCCTTGAGGCGGGCGGCATTCAGAAAGGCGTGATGGAATTAGTCGACGAAGCGCAGCAGCAGGCAACACTCGCGCGCGTCGAGGGTGAGCGACATAACCGAAGTTGCGGTGGCTCCGCCGCCAACACCATCATTGGTGTGGCGCAACTTGGCGGTAAAGTATTTTATTCCTGTAGAGTCGCCAACGATGAAACCGGTGACTTCTTTTTAGATGGGTTAAGTCTATTGGGTGTCGACTCAAACTCCAACCCGGCGCGCCAAGCTGGTGATAGTGGAAAATGCATCGTTATGGTCACTCCGGACGCCGACCGAACGATGCAAACCTGCCTCGGTATTTCGGCTGAATTAAACTCTGATGATATCGATGAAAAAGCACTGGCGAATTCTGACTATCTTTATATAGAGGGATATCTAGTCTCTAGTGACAGCGCCCGTCAGGCGGCTATTAAAGCTAAATCTCTGGCCGAAAAACATCGGGTTAAAACGGCCTTCACACTTTCTGACCCTGCCATGGCAGAATTTTTTAACTCGGGCATGCAAGAAATGATCGGAGAAGGCGTTGATCTACTATTCTGCAACGCGGAAGAAGCCATGACTTTTACGAAAACAGAAGATTTGAACGCCGCGTTAGAAGGCTTAAAGCCTTACGCCAAAAACATCGCTATAACGCTGGGTGAAAAAGGCGCACTACTTTATGATGGTAGCAAGACAATAAACATCAGCAGCCCGAAAGTTACAGCGATCGACACCAATGGTGCTGGAGATTTGTTCGCCGGTGGCGTCTTATATGGCCTAACACACGGCATGAGCTTTACCGACTCCGCCACTCTAGCGTGTCGTCTTAGCAGCCATTTGGTTACCCAATTTGGTGCGCGACTACCCGCCGACCAAACCAAAGAAATTTATCTTGCCAGTCTTGGTTAAGTCTTGGCCTTGAGCGAATCACCACTCACTATCGCTACCGCTGACGGCTGGATTAAAACAGTCATGGGGGATTTTGATAGTTTTTTGCAAGACCACGCCGCTGCCGAAAAAAAGGCTTCTGGCATGGCCATTTCTATGTTGTCACACTACCCCGATAAAACCGAGCTAGTCGCGACCATGGCTGACCTTGCGGTTGAGGAACTGGCGCACTACCGGGAAGTCGTCAAGTGGATACATGCACGAGGCTTGATAACCGCGGCCGACGCCAAAGACCCGTATGTGAATCAGGTCAGACAAGCGATTCGAAAAGGCCCTGAAACGTTGCTGTTGGACCGCTTACTTACTGCCAGTATTATTGAGGCGCGCGGCGCAGAACGCTTTGGTATTGTTGCAGATCATCTGGAAGCCGGCGGACTAAAAACTTTTTATGCGACAATCGCAAAGTCCGAGGAACGACACTATGTGGTTTTTTTAGATCTGGCACAAAAATATGCGCCCAAAGACGACGTTAAAAAACGTTTTGAAGAACTACTTTCAATAGAAGCTGACATTGTTAAAAACCTGCCGCTGCGCGCGGCGCTACACTAAACTGCTACACGCTGCCGCATGCAACAGACCGCTGCCACCCAACGCTATCTAAAACACTATCTAGAAAAAGATTTACCCAAAGCACCTCGCGCCAGTCAATGGAGTCATTGCATTATCATTCCGGTGTATCAAGAGTCCGCGCATGTATTGCAACACTGGCTAGAGCAACAGTTTGACGGCGTAAACTTACTGGTTATATTTGTTATTAACCGCCCTGTCGGAAGCGCGAGCGACGCCAATCACGCTTTTAGAGCCGCGACCCGGGCACATGAATCTTTAAGCTGCAGTGAGCATATAAGATTATTACACCACGCTGAAAAAAATGATGTTTTGATCATTGATCTCGATTTACGACAAGGATCCTTAGCCGCATCGGAAGGTGTTGGTTTGGCTAGAAAAATTGGCTGCGACCTCGCTTTTGCCTGGCAATCAACCGGCCATATCAGCGATACCGTCCTGTGCAGCACTGATGCCGACGCGACGCTGCCCACAGACTATTTCTCACGCATACCTGCCACGGCCGATACGGTAGCTATATTTACCTTTCCCTTCATACATGTTTCACAATCAAATTCCGATGTACATGTGGCGACCCTGTGGTACGAAATGTGGTTACATCATTATGTGCTCGGATTGGAATACGCCCGATCACCATATACTTATCACAGTCTCGGTAGCTGCCTGGCAATCAGCAGCGAATGTTATGCACAAGTTGGCGGTTTTCCAAAACGCGCTGGCGGCGAAGACTTTTACTTGCTTAACAAAGCCAATAAAACCAATAAAGTAATTCGATTGGGCGGCAAACCTGTCCAGTTAGAAGCACGCCTTTCCGATAGAGTGCCTTTTGGCACCGGGCCCGGCGTGCAAAAAATATTACAAAGCCGGGAAGCGAATGAAGCAGTCACTTTTTATCACCCTCTTTGCTTCGCGGCGCTGCGCAGTTGGCTTGCAATAATACCCAAGTTATATGCGCAGAATGACACGGCAAATATTGAGATATTGCTTGAGAAACAAAACCTCTCCAAAGCCCTTGCAATCGCCAGCATACAAGCGCTTAAGGATCTAGGCGTAGATAAGGCCTTTGATCATTGCCGCGCTCAAGGAAAAACGCCGCAACAATTTACCCGGCAATTTCATCAGTGGTTTGATGGCTTTAGAACTTTGAAGTTTATCCACGCCTTAAGAGCTAATGGCTGTCCTGAGCTCGCCTTTGAGGACATGTTGGATTGCGCGCCGGACTTTTGGCCGACAGGAACACGGCAAGCACTCGATGCGCCTGCCCTGCAAAAAATCATTCAAGATTACTGGAACTGGAGCTAATGCTACCCAAGCTTGAGCTAGTCGTAATTTAACTCTACTAACTCATAGTGGGTTTGCATATAGCCACCGACAGAACCGCGCAAAAATAAATTATCTTCGTCTGCGGTAGTCCAAATGTCGTATGGCGGATGCTCTTCAGGCAATTCACCCGCCGTATCAACGACCTGAAAATGACGGGCGTCAAATTTTCCAGCCGGCACTGTGATCTCTTCATCACCAACGTAAACCAAAGAGAAGTTCATTTTATACAACATCGGCCCAGTAGCGCCGCGATGGTCAGGTGACGTTAGTGCAAGGTTTTCAACTCTTTGCTTGCCTGGCCCTTTACTCAAGTCAAAAGCGTTCATTAACAAACCATCACCAATAATGGGATGCGCGGTAATCGCGTTGGCGCCGCCCGGAAACTCCATTCTCTGGCTTACCCTGCCATCCCGTGCATTATTATTTTCGCACTCTGCAAATGAATCGGTGAAATGCATCCAGCCCGAGCCTTCAAATTTATCACCAACGGTTAACCGCACTGAGCAATCGATCGGCTTCATGTTGGTTGGGTCGTAGGCCAGACAAACGTCACGGATTACATTGGGCTCATCGTCAATCTCACAATGTGCCAGTAATACATTCACGCCATCTGCTTGCTTGGTAAGCGTAAAATATTCGCGCCCGCGCTCTTCATCCATGCGCTCAGGTTTCTTACTGGTGTAGTGAATACGACCGCGAATCGTCTTGTGTGGCATAGCTTTACCCTAGAAATTAATTAGATGGATACCAATTGCGGCGTTGAATAACAACCCAATCCAGATTGCATGCACGTACGGCTTACAGCCATTGATACTTTTGGCAATGACCGCATTAACCTGATCACTCGGGCCTTTTGACTGCAGCTCGATCCAGGCCGGTACAAATTCGGTTATGCAGCGCCTGATCATCATGCCACACACCATTAGTAGCGCAAACACCAGCGACTTCACGGCAACCCAATTTGCATTGTATAGCTTGCCGGTTAGCAAGGCATAGATAGCAGTCCCACCGATGATTAAAATCATGGCATAGCGGAACCAGATATCAAAGGCCTGCAATCCTGGCAACCAGCTCTTGCCGTGGCCAAAATGAATCGCCAGCACCATTCCTACCCAGCCAAGACA
>CAZUMV010000166.1:0-6798 GCA_964621435.1 uncultured Thiotrichales bacterium
TGGCCAACAGCGTGAAGTTGACGATTGTGATGCCGGGATCGTTGCTGGTATTTCAGACGTTGAAATAGATTCAGGTGTGGAGTTTGTTCCGGTTAACGCCGACCTTGAGTCCAGTTCGGGCGGAGATGATATTAATCCCGAGGACCTCTATTTCTCAAAGCTAGCAGACAAAATACAAGGTTTGTCTAATGAGCCGGGTGAAAGAATCGTTGTATATAGCACCGGTGAGAAGAAGGGGCTTAAAGGTATCTTCGATGGTTTTAAAAGAGGGTATAAAAATCCAAACACCAGAAAAAAACTAAGAAGGGCCAAGAAAGGTTTCTGTCCGGGATTCTCGTGTCTGGATGGCGGCTTTGATGATAGCGATATCGATTGGGACTTCGCTAACGATGCCCCGGACTTTGGTGATTCCGATGGTGATGGCGGATGGGCATCAGGTGGTGACGGCAGCAACGGTGGTGATGGTGGTGGTAGCGGCGGTGGCAAAGGCGGCGGTGATGACGAGCCTGATGATGAAGATGAAGAAGAAGATGACAGCCACACCTAGTACCACTAAAGTATTAAAAAAAGGCGCTTAAAATTAGGCCTCGGTATTCAAGAGCCCTGATTGATTCAATCGGGGCTCTTGGTTTTTAAGTAAGTTAATGCAACGTTGAAGGCTGACTATCACTAAAGCCGAAGACAACGAGTATTCGCGGTGAAGATGGTGAACCCGATTCACCTTTTGCGCTGCTTTATGTGCCTACAACAAAATGTGACGTAGGTTTCTTCGGTTCGTAATCCACCACTCATCCGATTAGCGGTACCGTTGGTTCTGTGGAAACTGTGATACGATTCGCACAGGCATGTGAATTTATAGACTTGCTTCACACAAAAATTTAACACGATTTTTTATATTTTTTACATCGACAGGGAGCGTCGGTGTTCACACGCAAGGGAATTTGCAAACTTCTTTTGGAGAGAGATTGCGTTGCTTTCGCATATATTTTTATTAAGTCTTTGAGACTAACGAATGAATCATTCGGGACTCTGTGCCGAAACCGGTTTTAGTGTCGGTGTTTTGAGAGCAGAATTGATTCGAACAAATAGCGAAAAGAAAATGTTTGGTCAGGTTTGATTCAGCTAATAAAAGCAGCGTATCTAATTTGGGGAGCACGAAATGTTTAAAATATTTGTATTCAAGATTATTCCGGTGGTATTACTTTTAACCTTGCCTTGCGCTGCAATTGCGGAGCCTGTCGGCACTGTGGACGGAGCGTTTGCGGTTACCGAAACGGGTGGTGCCAGCTATAGCATCCCGATCGAAGTGCCGGCTGGCCCATTGGGCATTTCACCTAAAATCGCAATCAGCTATGACAGCAATGCTTCAAACAGTGCGGTCGGTATGGGCACCAACATCAGCGGGCTCAGTAGCATTAATCGGTGTCCTTCACTACCCGTTGTGGATGGTTATCTGCGAGGTGTGATGAATGACGCGCAGGATCAGTTTTGTCTGGACGGTCAACGATTAATTTTGACCAGCGGTCAACATGGCCAGCCAGGTGCAACCTATGCTGGGGAGATAGATTCCGGCTTGCAAGTCAAGATAGCCGATAGTGCTGCCGGCGCGCCGCTCTGGTTTGAGGTTTATATGCCAACGGGCGCGGTTAAACGATATGGTTGGTTTGCAGCCAGCCGGGTGATGCAAAACAACACGGCTATCACGTGGCTCTTGTCGCGCTACCGTGACACCAATGGTAATACGATCGACTATCATTACCGCGAGTACGCAGCGGCGAACAGCAATCCCGATTATTCCGAAGTGCTGCCGCGCTGGATTAGCTATGGCCAACGTACCAACGATATTAATGCGCCGATCATTCGCGGGCCACTTAGAGTGTTGTTTGATTGGGAAGACCGGCCTGATACCCGCAATAGTTGGACTGGTGGAGTCGGTTCGCAAATGACCAAACGCCTGGCAGCCGTTAGAACCGGGCTATTTGCAGCGGGTTCTTCGGAACTTACGCCGATTTTGAGTTTCAAGATCGATTATGATCAGGCACCTCTGAATAATATTAGCCGCATGGTCGCGGTGAGTAAATGTAATGCAAATGATCGTTGTTATCGGCCGACGACTTTTAAGTGGCGGGATTTGCGCAACCTGTGGTCGGAAACCAATCGTACGCCACCGCAAATTATTCACAAAGCAAGTACTCGTCACCAACGTGCTGTTAACGTAGACGTTAACAATGATGGTTGGGTTGATTGGGTGCAGGGGTATCGAACGCCAACCGGTGGTGAATCCCGATTGACCTATCTTAACGGACCGGATGGTTATGTCCGCTCAACGCAATGGACGGTGCCAACGGTTCTTTTTGATCATCAGTTAGAAGGTGCTTCACCCGCATCATTCGCGGACGTTAATGGTGATGGCTTGCCAGATATTATTCATGCCGCCACCTATCAGGATCGTACTATCAACCGCGTGCTAATCAATAACGGCACAGGTTGGACGGCTGACCGAAACTGGCAGTTTCCGTCAATTTTATTACATAGCGTCGGCGAAGACATGGTTGAGTCTAGGGCCAAGCTGGTAGACCTTAATAGTGATGGTTTGATTGACGTGGTAGCGGCCTTTCGCAGCCATCTGGGAGACGGCGTCCGGTCGGCTTGGCTTAACACCGGATCTGGCTGGGTGCAAAGTCCCGATTATGCACCGCCTTATGTGCACGCTGAATACTTTTCCACGCGCTCACGTAGTTTGGGAACCTATGTCGATATCAATGCGGATGGTCTAGTTGACTGGGTGGCTGCGACCAAACGAAATAACCAGAGTGAAATCAGGGAAACCTGGCTTAACACTGGCAACGGCTGGGCAAATACCCCGCAGTGGAAGCTCCGGTCCGCTCTAATAAGTTATCAGGGCTCGGTCGCCGGTAAAACACTATCTGAATTAATTGATATCAACGGTGATGGGTTGCTAGATCAGGTGGTTGCAGTTGATGATACGGTTCGTTTTCGCAAGAGCTTTATTAACAATGGTCGACACTTTTATCGTGAAGAAAGCTTTAAGCCACCGGTGGCCATGCGCGCCATGCACGGTGAATACAGCCATTCTTATGCCGCCTTTATGGATTTGAATCTGGATGGTTTACCAGAGATCGTGGTTTCCTATCGTGATCTTAAAGGTAGCGTGCAAAACACTACCTTCAAAAATACCGGTAGCAGTTGGGTCGAGGATAATTCCTTAGTGCTTCCAGCTCCGGTCTTCCAGTTACGTAACGCCGACGATTCTTTTGTTGATGGTTATAAGCTGGATCTAAACGCGGATGGGCGCAGCGATTATATCTGGTCCCGCGGTAACAATAATAAAACTGCCTGGTTGAACGGTACTAGCGACGATGGCCCGTTTCGTACCAATGCGATCGTCCGAATAACCAACGCGCTGGGGTATGAAAACCGGATTCACTACACCAGCCTGACGGATGAAGCGGTATACACAAAAAGCGCAACGCGCAGCTATCCAACTGTCGCAGTCAATAATTCGGATACTGTTGTGTCGGCAGTGTCGACGAGTGACGGCATTGGCGGTTTCGTGACCAGTAGGCACCGCTATGGTGAAGCCTTTCTGGATGCGTCCGGCAGAGGTTTTCTTGGTTTTAGATGGCAAGAAGTGAAAGATGTACGCACCAATGTGGTCATCCGTACTGAAAAAAGTCAAACATGGCCGTTAACCGGGCAGACACTCAGCACGCAAAAACTGATCAACGAGAATGGTAGTTATAGAGTATTACAGGATGCAGAAACAGAGTATGCCGTGTTGCAAAGTAACTACGGCAAAACTGTCATTCCAGTGGAGACCCGTTCGGTTACCAGAACTTTTTCTTTGGATGGTTATAGTTCTCAACCACTGGTGACAACCACGCTTAACAGCCATAACGATATTGGTGAAATTACTTCAATCAGGAAAACCATAACAGACGGGACGATTACTGAAGAGTTGGTAACCAATAACGAGTTCCGCTCGGTCCCTATTGGAATCGGTAGTTTATTGACCAGCACAACGGCGACGCATTCAATCAGTAACATGGCGCCGGAATCGACCTCCAGTGTTATGAGCTACGACAGTAATCGTAATGTCGTAAAAGTGGTTACGGACGCCGGTAGGCCGCATGGCACCACTACGGAACACCGCTATGACCCGTTCGGCAATAAAATTGAAACTACCCTGACTGCATTAAACGCCAAGGGTCAGTTCGAGTCACGTACAAGTAGTATGACAATGACCGCTGATGGCCGCTTTAACGCCAGCGTTACCAATCCCAAAGGTCATGTGACTACTTTTCTCACCAATGCGAAATTTGGCAAGGTCAAGGAGATGACCGATGCCGACGGCACCGTAACGAGAAAAATCTATAACCACTTCGGTGTGCTGCTCTCGGACTCAGTGAAGCGCATTAATCCGTTACTGGGTGATGCTCAGGATACCATTGAAAGACGCCAGGTTTTACGGGCAGACTGGTGTAGCGATAGCACGCAATGCCCGGAAAACGCAATCTATTTTTCAGCGATATTGGGTAACGAAAAGAACTCGCCGGAAACACTTTATCTGGATATGCTGGGCCGCGAAGTGCGCAAAGCGACTTTCGATTTCAATGGTAAATCTGTTTACGTGGATACCACGTACGACGCCTTTGGACGAAAAAGTAAAGTCAGTAACGTCTATAGAAAAGGCCAAGTTCTGACCGACAATGATTTCACCCATTATGAATATGACCAATGGGGTAGAACCACCAGTACCAGCACCCCTACTGATGGTATCCCGGCGAAAGTCCGCTATGAGTATAACGATCGGGTGGTACAGGTAATCGCGCCAAACAATGCGACGCTGGAGAAAACCCACGATTATCGCGGCAACATTATCAAGACCGTTGATGCCTTGCAGAATGTTACACTTTTCAATTATGACCAGAAAAACCGCTTGATCGAAACGATCGATCCGGCCGGGCAGGTCACTACTACTACTTACAACCCGGTTGGTAAAAAAATCGCCAGTAGCGACCCGGTACTAGGAGACTGGCGCTACCACTACGATGGTTTCGGTTCAATGATCAAGCAGGTTGATGGCCGGAATTATGAGATTGATATCGAATACGATCAAATCGGCCGGATGGTGAAGCGGTTCGAGCCCGAGGTTAACGAGACCAGTGGAGCTATAACCGGCCGGCGCACCACTGAATGGCTGTTCGACAGCGAATATAATGTCCCGGATGGCAAGTTGTCCAGGGTGAAAATGACCGATGCCGATGGCCGGCAGAGCTATTTGCGCCAACACCGATATGATGATTATGGTCGGCTGGCAACCGTTGTCAGCTCGATAGATGATCAGCGATTTGTGGTCAGAAATCAGTATGAAGGCGCTACCGATAGATTGATCGGTGTTACCTATCCTAACGGCAAGGTTGTGCGACAACTGTATAACGAATTTGGTTATCCGGTAAGCATTCATACTGGCTCGGAAGACCTATACAAAGAGTATGCCGCGGCTTACGCAATCTCACAAAAACGATCGGCCATTGCGTTGCAATACCAAACTGAAAATTCAGCGGAATATGACGCGCTGGTTAAACGCATTGAGCATTTTGAGGATCTGGCCCGGCCTTATCTCGATCAGGCACAAATCCATCAGAAAAAAGCGCTCCAATACAAAGGTTATTACGATTCCAAGTTGCGTGAATATAACGCCATCATGGACTACAGCAATAACCGGGAATGGATGAAATGGTTTTCAGAAAAAGTGCTGGCACCCGCACGGCCGCATTTGCAGAAAATGGTCGACTTGGATAAGAACTTGAAGGCGCACGAAAAGAAGAAGCCGGTGCGGCCGAATATTGGTGGTAATCAGGATGAGGACCGCGAAAGTCAGCCGGCGTGGATCGCTTACGAAGCGGCACTGAAAACCTGGTTGCAGCAAAGGAGCAAGATCTACGACCAGATGCTGGCTGTTACGAAAAAGCTCGAGCCCTATCAAGGTCATTTAGACAACGGCATGGAACGATACGAAAGGATTGCCAAAAAGTTGGAGCCGATTACCGCGGCAATGCAGAAAAATGCCGATGTGGTTAATCGCGAGAGCGCTCTTATGGAGGCGCAAGTGAACAAAGCGCAACCATTCCTCGACCGGGCGGAACCGTCCGGTGAGCGAGCCAAGGAAATCGGCGATGAGCTGGAGCGACTCAATAAGCGCGCTGAAAATGCCAATGACGCGGCCAAAGAAAAACTGGATGACTACAAGGCTGGCGCCAGTAGCGTCTGGAAAGCAACCAATATGACTGTCGATGGCAAGGTTAGAGTGGCCGAGTATGGCAACATGATCAAAGTACGGCGTGATTATAGTGCGGGCGCCAGTCATCCTTCTGCGCTGCGCGCTTGGCGTTTGTCTGATCTGGGTAACCAGAATATTGTAAATCAATACTATCGGTTTGACACGACCGGAAATCTTGCCGAACGTGATGACGCGTTGCAGCAGTTAAATGAAACTTACGAATACGATGTCTTAAACCGGCTAACTTTTGTAAACGCCAGTATGGCTGACGTAGCCGATGCCGGAATTGATTTTGGCAGCAGCATGTATCTCTATGATGAACTCGGCAATATCTCAAGTAAATCAGGTCAGGGAAGCTATAACTACGACGATGCGCGCTCGCGTTACCTGCTCACATCTATCTCCGGCGATACCGGTATCAAGAACTTTCGCTATGACGCGACTGGTAATCAGATTGAAAGTGATGGCCGCACGCTGTTTTATAACGCCCATCA
>CAZUMV010000167.1:0-5256 GCA_964621435.1 uncultured Thiotrichales bacterium
GCACTAAATCTCTCTTCTAGTTTTTCTGGTAGGGTGATTAATTTAAAGGTTTGAAATACAAACCACAGAATCATGTACCCGCCCACAGCACCGATTACACTGGATTTTAAATCGGTAAACAAGCCGTGTTCCGGTATGTTACAAATGATACCGAGCCATACTAATGGCAAAGTGATGTCGTCTGGCAATAATTGTGTTTTACGATCTATATCGGCAAGCGCCACGAGAGACCAAACCAATCCGAGAGCTGCTAATGTCTGCCATGAAAAACCGAATTTCCACGCGACGATCATTGAAAGAATGCCGGTCAGTAGTTCGACAGATGGGTATTGTAACGATATCGGGGAGCGGCATCCTTTACATTTTCCACCTAAAACCAGGTAGCTAAGTACAGGAATGTTCTCAATGGCAGTGATTTTATGGCTACAGTTCGGGCAAGCCGAGCGTGGTACCGAGAGGTTAAATGGTTGTTCGACTTCAGGCTTTGGCACGGATTGTATTTCTTCGGACTCATTGTGCCAGCGTAATTGCATCATTATCGGTAGGCGATAAGCAACTACATTTAAAAAACTACCAACTAAAAGTCCGAGCAGGCCGGCGATCAAGATCACAGCAATCGGTGAGCCAGAGTAAATTTCAAGCATAATATTTAACGTAGACCTGACTAGGAGGTTTAAATAACAGAACCCATTTTAAAGATCGGCAAGTACATCGCGACTACCAAGCCACCTACAAGTACACCCAGAATACACATGATCATTGGTTCTAGCAGGGCGCTTAGGTTATCAACGAGATTGTCTACCTCTTCTTCATAGAAATCCGCAACCTTACCCAGCATGCTGTCCAAAGAGCCGGATTCTTCGCCGATGGCGGTCATTTGTACCACCATGTTCGGAAAGACGCCCAAGTTGCCCATGGACTGGTTTAATTGCATACCCGTAGATGCATCATCACGCATTTTCAAGGTTGCGTCATAGTATACGGCGTTACCGGTTGCGCCAGCTACCGATTCCATCGCTTCAACCAAGGGTACGCCAGCAGCAAACATGGTTGCCAGAGTTCGGGCAAACCGGGCAATCGATGACTTTTGCACGATTTGGCCCAATACCGGTAACTTCAATAAAAGCATATCAAAACGACGTCGAAATTGAGGGGACTTCTTATGTGCTCTAAACAGCATAAATACACCAAGACCAACGCCAATGAACACCATCATCCAGTATTTGCGGAATATCTCGGACAGGTTAACTACAAATTGAGTGAAAGCCGGCAAGTCTGCGCCAAAACCGGTAAACAATTCTTCAAATGTCGGTACAACTTTTACGAGCAAAATCGTAGAAACGATGAACGCAACGACCACTACCGTGGCCGGGTAAGTCATAGCCTTTTTGATCTTGGCTTTCATTGTTTCGGTTTTTTCTTTGTAGGTGGCGATTTTATCGAGCAGCGATTCCAGTGCACCTGATTGTTCGCCTGCGGCCACCAGATTGACGAACAGATCATCAAATTGTTCCGGGTGCTTGGATAAAGAGTCAGCGAGCGTATTACCGGATTCGATGTTGCCCTTTATGTCCATTAGCATCGCGCTCATTTTGGCGTTTTCGTGTCCTTTGCCGATAATATCAAAGGATTGTACCAATGGTACGCCGGCAGTCATCATGGTCGCTAACTGGCGAGAAAACACGGCGATATCTTTGCCGATAATTTTCTTGCTTCCACCGCGCTTTACCTTCTTCTTTTTCATCGAGACCGGGTTTATCCCGATGCGTCTAAGTTCGGCCTTAGCCAGACCTTCGTTGATGGCGTCAGTCTCACCTTTAACACGCGTACCTTTTTTATTCACGCCTTCATAGACGAAGGTCATCTTGGTCGGTGCTGCTTTTGCTTTAGTTGCCATGTTTAATCCTTAGTAACTCGATTTAATTCTTCGAGGCTCATAATGCCGGAACGAACTTTGTTTTTTCCTGACTCACGAAGATCCAGAACACCTTCTTTTTCCGCTTGTTCAGCGATTTGAATCGCGTTGCCGCCTTCCATAATGATTTTACCTATAGCCTCGGTCACAGGCATAACCTGGAAGATACCAACTCGTCCTTTAGCGCCATTATTACACTGGTCGCAGCCTTCGACATTGGTTTTGAAAATCTTTAATTTGCCAATTTCATCTTCGCCGAAACCCTCTTCGAGTAGTGCTTCTCTTGGCACATCATGCACTTCCTTACATGTTTCACATAATCTTCGCCCGAGTCGCTGTGCAATAATCAAGGTTACAGATGATGCAATGTTGTAGGTGGGTACGCCCATATTGGCGAGACGCGTCAATGTTTGCGGGGCGTCGTTTGTGTGTAGGGTGGATAACACTAAGTGACCGGTTTGGGCCGCCTTGATTGCGATCTCGGCAGTTTCAAGGTCTCGAATCTCACCAACCATTATCACGTCGGGATCTTGACGCAGGAAAGCACGCAAGGCTGAGGCAAAGGTTAATCCGGCCTTGTTGTTAACGTTAACCTGATTGACTCCAGGCATATTGATTTCAGACGGGTCTTCAGCGGTCGAAATATTGCGGTCTGGAGTGTTTAGAATATGTAATCCCGAGTACAAGGAAACCGTTTTACCACTACCGGTCGGACCGGTCACAAGAATCATTCCATAAGGGTTTTTTAAGGCGCTCTCGTATAAATCTTGTTGCTTGGCGTCATAGCCAAGTTTATCGATACCTATGGACGTACTATCTGAATCAAGGATACGTAGAACGATTTTTTCACCATTCAAAATCGGGCACGAGTTGACACGAAAATCCATGGAGCGGTTCTTGCTGATCTTTAGTTTTATTCGACCGTCTTGCGGTACGCGTCTTTCGGCGATGTCCATGCGTGACATAACTTTGACACGAGAGATGATTCTTGGTGCCAGTGACGGCGGTGGCGCGGCAATTTCCTGCAGCATGCCGTCCATACGGAATCGAACCCTCAGTTTTTTCTCATATGGCTCAATATGAATATCCGAAGCGCCTTTGTTGATCGCATCGAGTAGCATTTTGTTTACAAAACGAACCACTGGCGTGTCGTCAACTTCGCTATTGGCATCATCGTCGTCATCTTTATCGTCGCCGACCTCGATATTATCGAGATCCTGATCAAGCTCCATATCTTTGAAGGTTGTATCGTTTGCCGCCAGCGCCTTTTCGATTAAACCGTCAAGTTTGGTTTGTTCGACAATGATGGGTTCAGTCGGAATACCGGTGTTAAATTTAATTTCATCAAGTGCGATCAGATTCATCGGATCGGAGATGGCAACAAACAAGCGATTGCCGCGTTTGAACAGCGGCAGCGCGTTGTGTTTATTGCAAAGTTTTTCGTTGACGTATTCGAGCGGTAAAGATTCGCGATCAAATGCTTCAAGGTCGACACAGGGTATGCCGTATTCTCGAGATGCTGCATGCGCAATATCGATAGCCGATGCGAGTTTTTTCTTTAACAAATAGGTGATTAACGACTCACCGCTTTCGGTAATCGCATTTTTGGCTTTAACGGCTTGATTTTCAGTCAATAGGCCCGTTGATACGAGGCTGCGTTCAAGTCCGTTTAGTTTTAACGCTGTCGCTGTTGTTGCCATGGTATGTGTAACCTAAATTTGCTGATTCTTCCCTAACCCTTCATCCTAGGGATTCGGGGGGTAAAGTCAATCTTGAAGCGTAAAATGTGTGAGCCTCGTCGAGCACATTCTAGCATTCTAAAAGGCGTCAGACCCGGGTCCTAAAGCCGTTAATTCCCGGAAGCTGACAGTTTGTCGCTAAGATAGTCCTGCTCCTCTTTGGAGCCGTATTTATGAGCCAAATTCAGAGCTGTTTCAAAAACGCGTCTCGGGCTCTTTTCACCACTGCGTTTCACAATAATTGACATCTTGTCGTTTATCTCAACCATTAACAGCCGCATAGCATAAGGATACTCGCCATTGTCAGCGAGGAAATTAGCATAGGCGAGATAATTGTCGACCGTGGTTGGGGCTAATTGTATGGCTTGTTTATATTGTGCAGCGGCCTGTTCGATTTTACCCGTTTTGCCTAAGTGACTGCCCATATCCCGATAAGCGAAATCGCAGGGTTGGCAGGCATTCTTTATCGAGGCGTAGTGGTCAGTGATGGCTTTATTCAGCACCGGTGCACGATACGGGTCGGTATTATTATTATAGTTATGAATCGTTTGTTGTAGCTGGTAATTCTTAGGAAAAATATTGTTTGGTCTCAAGGTCCCGAGCGCGACTGCGGCACGATACATTTTATCAGTTTTAGCCGGGTCGATCAGTTTTACGGTTTGGTGACTGCGTGAAGCCGGATTGAAAATATTGTCGATAACCGTGTCGAATATAAGAAATGATAGCGGAATG
Organism: uncultured Thiotrichales bacterium; assembly: GCA_964621435.1. Classification (GTDB taxonomy): domain Bacteria; phylum Pseudomonadota; class Gammaproteobacteria; order CAZUMV01; family CAZUMV01; genus CALIRD01. The sequence goes on from CAZUMV010000167.1 coordinate 4,387, forward strand.
CAAGTGACCGCCAGAACAATGAGTTTGACCAAATTAGGCTGAAATCGTCTAAATGGCTGAAAAAAGGAAGCCTTGCCGGGTTGTGTGGCAATTGCCAAATACAGGCAGGCAAACATACTAAGGGTTAGGGTCGTTATCGTGAAGTTAACCATTGCATGCGCAAGCATTCCGAGGACCACCACTAATAAACTAAATCTGCTCGCGTTTACTGACAAGTCGTCCGTTGGTTTTTTTAAAAACAGTCGTGCCGACGCAATGACCGCTACCAAGCCAAATCCCAGTAGAAAAAATAATAGCAGCGGGCCACCTTCAATCAATACCTGAAGATAGTCATTGTGAGGATTCATACCGGAAGTGATCGCTTCTTGAGGAGCTCGAACACTTTCATATAACATCCCGAAGGTACCCAGGCCGCTGCCTAAAACAGGTCTTTGCAGGTATAGTTCCCAACTGCTTTGCCACATTAACCAGCGAATATTTATCGCATCATTTTCCGGGTTCAGGAGGTCGTTGTACGACCCCAGAGTCGCAGGTAGTAAGGTAAAAATTACCATCGCGAGCGCGAAGACTGCGCCAATTCGCATCAACCGATTTCGGTTCAAGGCGTGATGATAGGTCAAGTAGGCCAGGATTAAGCCGCAAGATCCCGCCCACACCAACAGACCAGCTCTGGAGTCAGTGAGCAATAGTGCCAGCACCATGATCAACAACCCTAATTCGTATAATCTGTATTGCGTGTTAGTGAGTTTTGCAACCAGATAAATCATTGTGGCCGGAGTTAATATTGCCAGCATCAATTCGGCAAAAGTATTCGGGTCTTCTCGTTGGCCCGACACATTTGCGAGTGGGTCGCCTGCGTATCCAATTAAT
>CAZUMV010000167.1:5266-6721 GCA_964621435.1 uncultured Thiotrichales bacterium
GAGCCAGTAGCCGGTAACCCCGAGTACAGCCGAGAGCACGCCAAAGCCAAATATCCATGGCCACAAGGCTACCCATCCAGTTTGATTGCCATAGCGTCGCCAGATTAAAAATAACGCCGGGCCGGCGAGAAAAGTCCAGCGCACCACATTGGAGTTATTTGGCGCAATGGAAATCAAGCTGTTGAGAAAAATAAATAGCATTGCGAGCAGGAAACCAATGCTAACTTTATCCACAGGCAGGTTTATTTCTGACCAACGCGCATTAGAGCGCTTCGAAATCACTAGTGTCACCAATAGACCCCACACCAGACAGAGCAAAAAGAAATCTGAATTTGGCCCGTTATAAAACGAACCCAGGGCTAAAGATGCCGCGGTGAGCGCAGCAAAAGTTTGCGTCTTCCCCAATGCGTTTGCTTTCATTATCTGTTCTTAAACATCTTTTTTATAGGGGGCGTCGAGGAATCCGAGGATATCCCCATCACTATTGAAAACGATGACCGTGTTGTGATACTTCGACTCGAGTTTGACGTACAAAAACTCTTTAGCGTCAGCCTCTGACAGGTTTTTTTCGAACAATAATGTCTTTAATTGTCGGTCAATGTCAGGGTATTTTTCACGCACCGTCTCGATATCGATGGAATGTTCTGCGATATCTTGCATACGTTCGCGGTATGGTTGCTGTAACTTAACGATTTCGAAGGGGGGTAGGCCGCCGGTATCATCCATGGCCTTAAAAATTTCGTCGCTGCGCTCCTCACTTATTTCACGATCGACATAGACATACACGGGTAGTGTGTCGCCGAATTGCTTCAGGTCAGCAGCCGTTTTACCTTGTGGTGCAAGACTGGCTGCCGGCACTGAAAAAAACCGGTCTTCCCAAAATGCGATCTGCACCGGGCGTTGTATATAGACCGTCCAGGTACCCCAAATAAATGCCGCGATTTGAATACAAGCGATCATTGATACGTCTGTTAAAAGCTCTTTGCGGGGTTTTGCGCTATTGAATATAACCAAGGTCAACACCGGGCCAAGTACAATATCGACCAATGCGACAATTTTCAGGCCTTGCAAGCCACCGGAGGCGGTAAAAAACGGTGCTGGGTACCAGAGTTTAAGCAGCACAAACAACAGTAGTGAAAAAATGATCAGGTTGATGCCAAGGTGAGCACCCGCTGCTTTAAGTTTTTCAGTTAGCTTCATTGTTTTAATTTTCCTATTCCATTAAAAAAATAAAAAAAAAGGAACCTCCGTGAGGAGGTTCCTTTATATACAACTTATTGCTTAAAAACTTAGCAAAGGTTAGCAGATTCGCAAGAACCGTCAGCAGTCCAAGTCAAGCCAGAACCTGAAGCAGCAACTTCAGCAGTTAGCTCGTAGTTTACGCCATCAACTTCACCAGTACCGGTTGAAGTGATGGTGTTCTCAGCAGCAGCACCAGCAATTACAACAGTAGAA
>CAZUMV010000168.1:0-6693 GCA_964621435.1 uncultured Thiotrichales bacterium
TCAACCGAGTCCGGTAACTTTTGTCCGCTCGACGAGAAAAACTTCACGCCATTATCGTAATAAGCATTATGCGACGCACTAATTACGATACCGGCCGAGGCGCGCAAAGTTTGCGTAAGATAGGCGATTGCAGGTGTTGGCATCGGTCCGAGCAAACGGGAATGTACGCCAGCGGCAGAAAGACCTGCTTCCAGGCAGGCCTCAAACATATAATTTGAAATTCGCGTGTCTTTGCCGATTAAGACTAATTTTTTACTATGGTCTTTCGCCAAAACACGGCCTGCTGCCCAGCCCAGCTTGAGCACAAACTCCGGCGTCATAGCACCCACGCCAACGCGCCCGCGAATCCCATCGGTTCCAAAATATTTTCTATTCATCGACAATCCTAAGTCGTTCGTTATTCTTCCGTAAGGGCCCGCAACATAGCCAAACCATCACAGGTTTCAGCAACGTCATGGACCCGGATAATATTCGCACCGCGCTCGGCAGCCAATACCGCCAAACTCACACTGGCTGATATTCGCTGCTCCGGAGGTCTGGGGATTATTGCGTTGATCATCGATTTGCGCGACAACCCTACCAACAAAGGACACTCTAAAGCCTTAAAACTTTGTAGCTCACGCAACAATTCATAGTTATGCGCAACAGTTTTTCCAAAACCAAATCCCGGGTCTACCAACAATGAGTCGCGAGACACTCCAGCAGCTATTGCGGCCTCTATTCTACCATGCAAAAAGCGGGTTACTTCAGTGACGATGTCCGCATATTTCGGCTCTACCTGCATGTTTTCAGGACTACCCTGCATATGCATTAAACATACCGGCAAGTTCGTTTCGGCAGCCGCTTCGAGCGCCCCTGGCAGCTGCAAGGCGCGCACATCATTTATAAGACTAGCGCCCGCCGCAGCTGCGGCCAGCATCACTTCCGGCTTACTGGTATCAACCGAGATTGGCACACTAAGCTCGGCCGCCAATTCCTTAATCACCGGTATGACGCGCTCGAGCTCCAAATCGACTGACACTTCATCAGCACCCGGACGGGTTGATTCACCACCGACATCAATAATCACAGCGCCAGCTGCAACCAGTTCTTTAGCATGCTCGATAGCGGCATCCCGTTTATCGAACCGACCACCATCGGAAAAGGAATCGGGTGTGACGTTCAAAATCCCCATAACAGATGGGTTGCCGAGGTCCAACTCATGGTCACCGATTACAAAGTTACTATTCATATGTCAAAAGAGGCCCGAAGGGCCTCTATAAATTGCTGTTGGATACGTCAGCAAAGCTTAATGCACTGTGACCGTATCCGGATCGGCATCATCACCTTCATCGGTTTCCGATTTATCTGACGCTGCGGTTTTACCGGACTGATCATCATCATCACTCCAATCTGCCGGCGGCCCGACTTCGCGACCTTCCATAATCGCGTCAATCTGATCACTGTCAATCGTTTCGTACTTCATCAGCGCATCACGCATCACATGTAGTTTATCCAGGTTTTCTTTAAGGATAGTTTCAGCGCGATCATAGTTCCGGTCGATAAACGTTCGAATCTCCTCATCGATTGATTTGGCTGTCATTTGCGACATGCTATTGGATTTGGACGTACTTTTACCAAGAAATACTTCGCCTTCTTCTTCAGCGTAAGCTAGGGGCCCCATCTCTTCAGACAAACCCCAGCGCGTCACCATATTGCGAGCCAATGCGGTCGCGCGTTCTATATCGTTCGATGCTCCAGTAGTAACACCATCAGCCCCAACGATTAATTCTTCTGCAATCCGGCCACCGAACAAGCTCGAAATCTGACTTTCCAGATGCTGCTTGCTATGACTGTAGCGATCTTCTTCGGGCAAAAACATCGTTACGCCGAGCGCCCGTCCGCGCGGAATAATACTCACCTTGTAGACCGGATCGTGATCGGGCACCAAACGGCCAACGATCGCATGCCCTGCCTCATGGTAAGCCGTTAAGCTTTTTTCATCTTCGCTCATAACCATAGACTTACGTTCGGCACCCATCATGATTTTGTCTTTGGCTTTCTCGAACTGCTTCATGTCAACAGTCTTTTGGTTTTCACGCGCCGCAAATAGCGCCGCCTCATTAACCAGGTTTTCAAGATCGGCACCAGAAAATCCCGGAGTACCGCGCGCAATTTTTGCGGGCTTAACATCGTCACCCAGAGGAACTTTACGCATATGAACCTTAAGGATCTGCTCACGACCACGAATATCAGGCAACGGCACAACCACCTGGCGATCGAATCTACCAGGACGCAGCAAGGCCGGATCCAGAACATCCGGACGGTTAGTCGCAGCGATCACAATAATGCCATCGGACGGATCGAAACCATCCATCTCAACCAGCAACTGGTTTAGTGTTTGCTCACGTTCATCGTGTCCGCCGCCAAGCCCGGCCCCGCGGTGTCGACCAACGGCATCGATTTCATCGATAAAAATAATACACGGCGCATGCTTGCGCGCCTGCTCAAACATGTCTCGAACCCGGGAGGCACCAACACCGACGAACATTTCGACAAAATCCGAGCCTGAAATAGTAAAAAATGGCACCTTGGCTTCGCCCGCAATCGCTTTAGCCAATAAGGTTTTGCCGGTTCCAGGAGAACCAACCATCAATATGCCGCGCGGGATATGACCACCAAGTTTCTGGAACTTGCCCGGATCACTTAAAAATTCAACCACTTCGGAAACTTCTTCCTTAGCTTCCTCGCAACCGGCAACATCATTGAAATTAACTTTGATTTGATCTTCACCCATGAGGCGAGCTTTACTCTTGCCAAATGACATGGCGCCACGGCCACCACCGCCGCCACCTTGCATCTGACGCAGAAAAAACACCCATACGCCGATCAATAGCAGCATCGGGAACCAACTAATTAAAATATCCATCCACAGCGATCTGCGCTCCTGTGGTTTGGCTAAAATTTCAACGTTATATTTGAGCAAGTCATCTACCAGATGAATGTCACCCGGCGAGTAAGTTGTGAACGCTTGACCGTTGGTACGCACACCTTTAATTTCCCGGCCTTCGATTTGCACCGACTGAACCGCACCATTTTTAACTTGCTTTATGAATTCGGAGTAGTTAAGCGGTTGATTCAAAGGATCTTGCTGGGCAGAAAACCCATTAAAAACAAATGCCAATACCACTGCTATAACCACCCAAACTACAATATTCTTTGTTAATTCATTCAAACTGGATTACTCCGTATAAAAAGCGCACAGGTCTGTATACCCAACACTACTATAGATCGATGCCGCGAGCCAATGCATACACTTCTTTACTGCGCGGCCTGGAGGCCTTTGGTTTGCAAACCGTGACGTGGCTAAAACTATTGCGCAACAAGGTCATATATTGATCGAATCCCTGACCCTGAAACAGCTTGACCAAAAAAGCTCCTTCTGGTTTTAACACCCTTTGACACAAATCCATTGCCAGCTCTGCCAAATAATACGAGGCCGGCTGATCGATAGATGCCATACCACTCATATTGGGGGCCATATCCGAAATCACAAGGTCTGCTTTATCAGACCCCATTTGTTGTTGTAGTTCGCGCAAGATGTCGTCTTCCCGAAAATCACCTTGCACAAACATAACCCCGTGAATCGGCTCCATGTCAAGAATATCACTGGCAATCACATTACCGGAACCGCGCAAGCGTTTAACGACTACTTGCGACCAGGCGCCAGGCGCCGCACCAAGGTCTACCACCGTCATACCCGGTCTGAAAAGATCGTATTTTTTATCAAGCTCTTCCAGTTTGTAGGCTGCCCGGCCGCGATAACCATCGCTCTTTGCTTGCTGCACATAAGGATCAGAAAAATGCTCTTCCATCCAGCGCTTGCTGCTTTTTTTTCTTTTCATGCCAATCCGGTCCGGGAATGATGTGTAGGCTCGCACACACATCTGATGCTACACTTTATACGCGCCGAAACCTAGACCCCTGCATGAAACTTAACACCCGACAAAAAAAGCAATTGCGTGGCCTTGGCCACCAGCTGACACCAGTAGTCTACATTGCTGCGGACGGACTGAAAGAGACCGTCGTGGCGGCTACCGAAGAGGCTTTGGAAGCGCATGAACTCATCAAAGTAAAAATGCGCGGCGGCACTCGTACTGAAAATCAAACGCTGCTTGAACAACTCTGCGCCGAAACCAACTGCGCGTTTGTGAGCAAAACCGGCTTTACGGTATTACTCTATCGACGCAATCTTAAAAAACCAAAATTTCAATTAGTAAAATAACGTGGCCAAGAACGCGGTGACCGCGGGTTTAATGGATCATGGGAGCCCGGACGCCAGACTAAAAGAAATTTCGGTCTTCCTCGCAGACCAAGGGATTGAAAGTTCCGGGACACCGCGCTGGAACCTACATTGCTACAGTGACCGATTATTATTAGAAGATTGCCAACACCCGGACAAGCTCACCATTCAAGTCGACTTTAGCGCCGGAAAAATGCGGTGGCGGCGCAAACAATCCGAACGCCTGCACCGCGCCCTTGGCATCAATGCCGAACGTCAACCAACTATAATCGATGCCACCGCGGGCCTGGGGCAAGATGCGTTTGTTATGGCGCATCAAGGTAGTACCGTTACCTTGCTGGAAAAAAACCCTTTGGTTTATATAATTTTACGAGACGGGATCCAACAAGCTGCTACTGCCGGAGAGCTCGCGGCACAACACATGACTGCTATTCATGCTGATGCTATTCCATACTTGTTAAACATCAAAAAGTCTCCGCAAGTGATTTACCTAGACCCAATGTTTCCACAGCACAGAAAGTCGGCCAAAAACAAGAAAGAAATGCAGGTTCTACAAACTTTGGCTGGAAATTCGAATGAGGCCGAGGGACTGCTCGAAGTGGCCCTGGAGGCAGCGATTAATCGAGTTGTGGTGAAACGCCCGCTTAAAGCAGTACCTTACGCCGGGAGCAAACCCGATTTCGCAATTAGCGGGAAAAATATCCGATACGATGTTTATAACAAGCGCGCATTTAGTTAAATAACACCAGCGCACCATCGGACTTCAGCTCATAGCGCAAAGGTTTTAGATTTCTGATCGCACGCTGCTCTGGCAAAACTTTCCCATCCAGGTCAAATAGATCACCGGTACATGAATCCTGTAATAAAGTTTTTGTGCCACTGGTAATTAGCTCCAACAAACAAGAAAACTCGGGACTTCGCTGGTAGATCACCAAAAATTCAGTTGTGGATTTTTTTAATACCAATAGTTCGCGCCCGGCCCAGTCTGCATGTAAAACATCGCCAACCGCCAGCTGCTGTACAGCAATCGCTTTATCGCGCCGATTGTCATAGTCGGGAAAATTAAAAACAAACCGGAAGGCGGTCCAGATCACCATAACTAATGCCAGCCATGCCATCAGCTTTAACAGCACGCGTAACAACAAGAGTCGTTTGGCAGAAGACCTGACGGGTTCCGCACTCATATTTAACCTTACAGCTTGATTAAATTCAGGAATTCTTCTCGAGTACTCTGGTTATCACGAAACGTGCCGAGCATGGTTGACGTGACCGTAGAGGAATTTTGTTTTTCAACGCCTCGCATCATCATACAAAAATGCGAAGCATCCAGAACGACTCCGACACCCGCAGCCCCGGTTATATCCATAAGAGCTGTGGCCACCTGCGTTGTTAACTGCTCTTGAATTTGAAGCCGCCGCGCAAACATATCTACGATGCGCGCTACTTTCGACAAACCAACTACCTTGCCCTGCGGCAAATAGGCGACATGCGCCTTACCGACAAAGGGTAAAAGGTGGTGTTCACAGAGGGAATAGAATTCGATATCTTTGACAATGACCATTTGGTCATTGTCGGTATCGAACACCGCTTGATTAAGAATGGTTTCCAGATCTTGATCATATCCCTGGGTCAAAAATTCCATCGCGCGGGCAGCCCGATGCGGGGTCTTGAGGAGCCCTTCGCGTCGGGGATTTTCACCGACCTTCTCCAGGATTTTCAGATAACTATCTTTTAGCTCATCGGCCATTTCCCAGCCCTTTTTTTATTGTGTGCTGCCGGTCATTTTCATATATACCGCACCCAAGTACAATATCGGGCATTGAATGTAACTGAAAGATTACAATTCGTGAGCAACACGCAAACTCAATACCCGTTGAAACTTTATGGTATTTGGCTGAGTATCGGTATCGGCATGATGATCTTTCTTACCTGGTCATCATTAACGCCCCTAGCGGTAAAAGTCATTACCATTAAACATAGTGATTTATTACTGCACCTGCTGGCCTATGGCAGCACGACTTTCTGGTTCGCACAAATATTTCGCGGCGTGGGCGCGGTAACGCGGGTCGCTATTTTTATGCTTGCTTATGGTCTGCTGATGGAAACCGCACAAGGATTGTTAACTCTGAATCGCGATGCCAACATGCTTGATGTTCTTGCCAACGCCTGTGGCGTTTTTCTCGGAGTTGTTTTAAGCCGGATCCTGCTACCCGCGGGTTTGTTTTATCGCATTGAAACGTTGGTTTTAAAACCAACGCCATGAACGAAGAAACCAGGATAGTTGCCAACCAGCGCATGGTCACCGCAACCCTTTTCAGCCTGCAACAACCAGTTGACGAACTGGTGACCACCGCGCTATCAGCGGAAGCGCGCGCCGAGATCATAAACACCTCCAACTTCAGGCCAAGCCA
>CAZUMV010000169.1:0-6612 GCA_964621435.1 uncultured Thiotrichales bacterium
AGCGACCGTTGTTTTGGCAGTTTGTGGCGTGCTGCTGCCGCTGCTCTATCTGCAATCCATCAGTTTAAATAATGAAATCGACAGGCTTAAGATGCCGATTGTTCTGGCCGAAGAACTATGGTTGGAATCTAGCAGAAGCGGAAGCGGGGCGCAGTTTACAATTGCGCCGGATTCCGGGCTCATTTTGAGGGTAGATGCGGGTCCTGAACCGTCGCATGCATTTTCAATCGCTCTTGAAAATGTTAACGCTGGCTTTTACTGGTCTCGGCACAATCTACAAGCAGACAGTGAGCAATCAATTAGACTGCAGTTGGCCAACTTGCCGTCCGGCAATTATCGGTTGTCTGTGACTAAAAATGGCGCTAGCGAGCCAGTTATTGTTCACAAATTCAGTTTGGACGCGCAAAATTGATCATCTGGCGGCTTTTCGGCTGCCATTTCAAAAAAAATGTAAATCTAGTGAGAGGTTTTCGAGCCCAGCAGCACCCATTTTCTGAGTTTCACAGATAAATTTCGGCGCTACGCGCTAAAACGCGTTTTTGAGAGCTGATTCAGGAGTTTGGGAGAGTACATTGCTATCGGATAGTGATCTTGAAAGTTTGGCTGGGGAAATGACGCGTGACGCTGTCGATAGAAATCATCCTAGTATCGATGCAGGCTATACATACTTCGGTCAGATGATTGCTCACGATATCGTACCCGTCACACCAGACCCTTCTACCCCCCGGACCGAACTTTCAGAATACAAAGTTTACCCTGCTCTAAATTTGGATAGTATTTACGGTAACGACGATCTATGCGAAAAGCATATCGGTAAAGATGGCAAGTTCAAGCTGGCTGCTCTGCCTCAAGATGATACTCCGGATCTAATGAGATCTGAAGAAGGCCAGGCGCGTATACCTGAAAGTCGCAACGATCAACATACCATTGTTTCTCAACTGCATTTGTTTTGGCAAACCTTTCATAATGCGATTATCGATAGTGGTTATGCCAGCGATCGATCTGAAGCGAGAAAATACACAACTTTATTGTTTCAATTGGTTACCGTTGAAGATTTTCTGCGTCAGATCCTTAATGAAAAAGTATTCGCGCAATACTTCGATAAATCTCCTGTGTATAAACTGGGTTTTAATCTGCAGGATGAGGGCATTCCGGATGTCTTTGCTAATGCGGCGTTTCGTTTTGGGCACAGCATGGTCAGAATGAGTTACGAATCTATTGGTAAAAAATCGAAGCCGGTAAATATTAAAGAGTTGTTCCGGCGTAACAAAAAACTAACCGCTTCATATGAAGTTGATTGGACCGGTTTCTTTGGTTGGCGGAACGAACGTGATGTCCAGAATGCGATGCGCTTGAATCCATGGATCACTTCGGAGTTTGGATCTGTAACGGGCCACCGTGGCGAGAAAATAAACCTGGCGCTGCACAACCTGCAAGCCAGTCGTGATGTGTCTGGTCATAAATATGTCAAAAGTATTTTGCAGTCAAAGGCAGGCCCTGAAATTGCTCAAAAATTCGGCTTGTCGCCATTGACCGAGCTAGGTGAATTGGGCGAGGTGGCTAATGTGGATCTCGATATCTCTCAACTTCCGTTATGGCCATACATTCTTTTGGAGTCGATGCAAAGTGGGAATCGCGGCTTACGTCTCGGCGTACTTGGAAGTTTGATTTCTGCTGAAGTACTCCGGCAGTCAATCGAAGGTTCTAGGCACTCAATTTATGGCGATATGCGTTATAGCATTGAGTCTGTATTAGGTGAACTGGGAGAGTTAGGTGTCGTCCTCGGGAAAATCATGACAGCAGGCAATGGGCGGGTAAGCGCAGAAAGACCGTTCAGCATGCGGGTGATTATTGAATTTTTAAAAACACAGTGAGAATATAATGAGCAATAATAAAGAAGCATTAACAAAATGGGTCGCTAGCGAGTGGCATTGGGCAGCAGAAGTAACCGGACTATTTTATATTGACTATCGCGCGGCAAAAGATCTGGCGCGATATCACCCGGAAGTTGATAAAGGGTATTTGATGAAGCATGTCCCAGCGCAGGATGCTGACGGCAAGTGGTATGTAAAAGTCGAATTAGAATCAGACAACTGGGATGAGAAGTTCCGTACTGTTGAAGAGTCACTGAAGCTTTACCTTGAAACTGATCGACACGGCAACGATTTTTTGGTTGACTACAATATTGATGGCTCAAACCCGGCGATGAGTGGTTGGGTCGTCACTGAATGGAAAGTGGTTAAGAACTATAATGCCAAAGGTGAAATACTCCATCAGGATATAATTACATGGGCAATGGATGGCGAGAAGGTTCAATCAATATACTCTTGGCGACCATATGCGCCAATTGCATTGGCGCCTTCGAGTGGTTCGGTAGAACTGACCAAACAGGCGGAAAGAGTGTAGGGAAAGTCACACTCGGGCTGACATTTTTAATGCTTTTCGCTCCGGCTGCAGATTTGCTTGCTAGCACTGATGATGTGGCCGAGGTTGAAGATCTGCTACAGGCCAGCCAATATGATGCTGAGAAAAAGTCCGAACTGCTGCGGCAGGGGCTGGAAAGAACCAAACAAGGACTAAAAGAAACAAAGTCTGATTCTCTAAAACAAGCTCAATGGTTGTACAACTTGTGGTTTTACCATTTTCTCAACGAAGACTATGGTGAATCTATTCAAGCTCTCGAAAGAGCGCTGGTGCATTTATCGCATACCAACAACGGGGTTGAGCAGCAGTTAAAAACTCTTACGGAATTATCCTACTCGCTTATTTTGATCGGTCGAATAGCCGAGTCTAAAAATCACCTGCGGCGGGCATTAGTGCTGGCCATAGAATCCAATGATGATGATGCGTTGTCGGAAATATATTACGGTCTTGGTGATGCGTATCGAAAAACCGGAGATATGAGCGTCGCGCAAAGATATTTTGAAGCTGCACTCGCTTTGGAGAAAGCTGCCAATAAGCTAGATCATTCTAACGCTACAACCCTCAAGCTGGGTAGTTTGGCGAGGTACAAGGAAAACTATGCTGAAGCTATAGATAAGCACAGCAGTGCGCGACAGTATTTTTCTGGTAAAAACCCTTATCGTAAAATTGTTGCCGAGATCGAATTAGCCAAGGATTATCTCGGTATTGGTGATATTGAAAAATCAAAATACTATGCCAGAGCAGCTGCGAAAAACCCGATTGCGTTGACCGAGCAAAGACTCGATGCAGAGATTCAGTTGCTGAAGGCGATCAATGTGCAACAGTCAAACAATGCTTTGTCCGATGCGCAGCTGAGTGAAGCCAGTCAATTGATCAAAGGCATCGAGTCGACCCTCAAGCAATCCATCGACTCTCACGTTACGGATTTGTCCAGGCCTGTGCAACAAATTCAATTCGCCGAAGTGTCAATGCGACATCATTCTCTGAATGATAATCAGGCAGAAGTTTTTCGCATCGGCGATAGCGTTATTGAGCTAATTACAAAAATCGCGGCCGAGTTGAAGCACAATCAGGAAGATTATCTCGCCTGGATGGCATCGGTTCAGCCGATACTTAACGAATATGTAAGTAATCTCTATCGTCACGATCGCGACAAGATATTTGCCCTGTTGGAGGAATTTTATAACAATGATTTTTCTTCGACAAAGATAAACAAAACGGATTTCTTGAGTCAGTCTATTGAGGCACAGGAAATCAAGTTGCTTGACACCTATCTTCAGACCGAGTCTGCGTTGGTAGACGCAGCGACTGACCGTGACAGACAACAACAGCTCGGCGGCAAGGCTATCATTACCGTCACGTTGGATAGTTTGGAACGGCAGCGTGATCTGGCGCGTGAAGCTTACCTGCACATAAAAGATCTCAAGCTGGATCAGCGTCCAGCACAGTTAGAGGATGTTGGCAATGTTGATGCCGCACCGCCACAAGTGCCGGAAGGCGAATTATATTTGCGGTACTTCGTTCAGGAAGCAGTGAGTTTCGTTGTTGTGTCAGGTCAGGGAGTTCCCGAATATCACGCGCTTCCGCCACGGTCTGTTGTGCAGAAAATGATAGACGAAGCACACACTGACCTGGCTAGCCAAAATGGCGGATACAGCCATAGCCTCGCGGTGCTGACAACGCTACTACCGCTAGACCTAATCAAGGAAAATAATAAAATTAAAAAACTGGTAATCGTTCCTGACGATGTCGTTTATTCGGCACCGTTTTCTGCAATTAATTTAGCAGATGATAGCGGCGAGTATTTACCGCTAATAGACAGATACCAGATCGTCAGAACCAATTCTATGAACGGTTATTATTCGGACCGCACAACTTCGAGTACCGATACGGAATCGAAGACGCCCGATATTATTATTTTTTCAGATCCCGTCTTTAATCCCAAGCGTTTGGCGTCCGATCAAAATCGGTCCACAGCGGTATCACATTGGGCGCAAGGACTCGAGCGGCTGCCGTATACGGCGAGCGAAGCACGTGAAATCCAACAAATTTTTCCGAAACATTCTGTCACCGCGTATCAAGGCGCTCAGGCGACCGCAGCTGTTCTAATGTCGAATGAGGCGAGATCCGCCAAAATTCTGCATATAGCGACGCATGGGTATTTTAATGTGGCAACGCCAGAAATCGTTGGTATCGCGACTTCGCCATACGAAAATGCAGAGGGAAACCACAATGGGTTTTTGAGCCTGTCTAAATTTCTGAACAGACCTTTTTCAGGAAACCTCGTGATTATTAGTGGTTGCGAGACGATGCGCGGCAAGCATTACAATGGGCAAGGTGTGAAGAGTATGTCGAAGGGATTTCTCGAGCAGGGTGCTGGATCGGTTATCGGTTCGCTATGGGAGGTTTCCGATCGAGCGACCGCCAAACTAATGGCTGGTTTTTATCGTGACCTTAAAACCAATGGCGGTAATAGCGCTTCGGCATTGCAATCGGCTAAATTAGCACTAGCAAAATCGAGTCGTTATAGCGCTCCGAAATACTGGGCGGGCTTTGTACTGCACTCTTCTAATCATCATTTCGACCAAAAAGTTTTTGATTCATAGGTGCCGTCGCTAATTTTGTTGCGTCAGCATGATTTTCAATACAATGTTTAAGGGATAAACAAAATGATTAACGAACTCAAGGATAGACGTCGTTTTTTAAAACAACTCATCGGTGCGCCTTTGGCGGGGCAAGCAGCATTCGGCACTCTGGCGGGATTGGCTGCAAGCCCTGTATTGGCCGCTGATAATGAAGATTACCGTGCTTTGGTTTGTGTGTTTTTACTCGGTGGAAATGATTCATTTAACATGATCATTCCCTCTAGCGACACGGCCTATAATCAATACGCCCTGGCACGGCAAAATTTGGCGGTAGCAAGAAGTTCGCTAATTAGTATCACCCCCGTGGTTCGCGGCGGCGTTGATTACGGAGTTCATCCCGCAATGCCAGAGTTACAAAGTTTGTTTAACACCGGTGATTTGGCAGTGGTCGCGAATGTTGGTGCTTTGGTTGAACCCACAACACGCAACGACATTTTAAATAATTCTGTGAAATTGCCACCTAATCTTTTCTCTCATAATGCTCAGCGGGAATTGTGGCAAGGTATGCAGGCTTACGAAGCGCGAAACATTGGCTGGGCTGGCAGGCTAGCTGACCAGTTTTCGAACATTAATACCGCTGGTTTATTGCCGATGAATGTATCAATGTCTGGCGAGAATCTATTACAGTTCGGTGCAGGCGCACGTAGTATTGACGCCGACACGTTATTTTCGAGCAAGGTGAAAACAGCATTAAGTAATACTACCAAACCAGTGACAAGCTTTGATGACAACGAATTTGCGAACTCGCTCAAGGCGGTCGCCCACACAATCGCTGCCCGAAGCAAGCTAGGTATGCAGCGACAAATCTTTTTTGTGGGTTTTGAAGGCTGGGATACGCACGACAATCAAATTGAAGAACATTCTCGATTACTTGCAAGATTGAGCGGTGGCTTAAATAGCTTCAATGCTGAAATGCGTGCAATCGGTTGCCACGACAACGTTACCACGTTTACTGCATCAGACTTTGGGCGAACCTTAACCAGCAATGGTGCCGGTAGCGATCACGGCTGGGGCGGCCACCAACTGATTATGGGTGGCGCTGTTGCGGGACAAAACATTCATGGCAATATGCCAGCTATGGTGATAGACGGGCCGCAGGATGCCGGTGGTGGGCGCATCATACCGGACAGTTCGGTCGATCAATATGGCGCCAGCATCGCAAGATGGTTTGGTGTACCGGAAAATGATCTGGACTTGATTTTTCCGAACCTTTTGAATTTTGACCGAAGGGATCTAGGCCTGTTCGTGTAGAAATATGCGCGAGTAAGTCGGTTTAGATAAACCAAGCGAGTCGCAGGATTGCGACTCGCTTGTTGTTAATCCGGACGTCATTTATATATTCAGTCCAGTTTTGCTTGCGGCGCACGCCGGTTGATTAGAAACAGTATGATGCCGCCGATTAGTACCGAGATAGCGGAGCGGAATAATGAGCCGCCATCACTTTGTCCGTCTCGAACGACTTCGATACCAAGGGGCGTAAATATATGGAAAAAAGCTGCGCCGGCCATAATCGTCGCCGCCATCAAGCCACCGATACGATGAA
>CAZUMV010000170.1:0-6590 GCA_964621435.1 uncultured Thiotrichales bacterium
TAGCGCGCATACCGCATCGCCTACGGCCCACAGTGTTACTTGATCGCCAACCCGTTCAACATACCCGGCAACCTCAAGACCCAGAATAGGCGAGGCATCAGCCGGCGGATTATATAAACCCTTGCGTTGCATTATGTCGGGACGATTGACTCCAGCGGCAGCCACCTTAATGAGCACTTGGTCATCGGCGCAGTGTGGTCGCCTGGTTTCGCCCAGTTTGAGTACGTCTGCATTGCCGGGTTCTGTGGTTTCAATAAATTGCATGGCGTCGATTATGATATGTTGGTCACGAGATTCTCGTCACTCCTGCGTAATATTGCAAATCTTCAATGCTACAATTGGAGCAATAATTTAATTACATCTGGGAGGATTCAGTGCTTGACCAGAAAATTGTTCTAATTACCGGCGCTGGCGCTGGCTTAGGCCTTTCTTTAGCCAAAGAGTGCGCATCTCACGGGGCGGTCGTTATAGGCTTGGGCCGCTCGCCCAGTCCGGAGTTTCAGACGCTCGAGAACTCTAAGTATGTTGTTATCGATATAAGTGACACAGAAGCGGTAAGTTCTTGTGTCAGTAAGATTATAGCGACCCATGGCAAAGTTGATTATCTATTTAACAACGCGGCAGTCTACCCGCGTATTAATTTCGTTGACGAAACATCGGGCCAATTTGCAGAGGCACTCGCGACTAACGTTACCGCAGTAGCAAGTATGGTCAAGCTCGTCTTACCGTCTATGATCGATCAAAAATTTGGTAGAATAATTAATGTCGGAAGTTGGGCCGATCGTGGTGTTATAGAAAATAGTGCTGTTTATTGTGCCTCGAAAGGAGCTTTGCATGCTCTAACTCAAGGAATCGCGAAAGATCTGGCGCATTTGAATTTGGATATTCATGTGCATGAATGGATTCCGGGTGCCTTGAATACGAAAATGGGGGTGGCCGACGGCTTGGATACAAATCAGGTGGCACCATGGATTGTGACCCTAATGGGGCGCGACGATATATCGAAGAACGAGATATTTGTTGGTAACGAGATTTTTCAACCTGCACTGGGGTTAAAGCGAAAGATTAAAAGCAAACTTCTTTTTTGGCGCTCATAGAGTGCGTTTATTTTGGCTATTCTCTCAGGCGTTTGTCGATCACATCTGCGACTCTTAGAGAGTTTGCTGCAATTGTAAGGCTGGGGTTGGTGCCGCCACTAGTTGGCATAAAGGAACTGTCGACAACAAATAAATTATCGACGCCGTGCACTTGACAATCAGCGTTTAGCACACTGGTCTTCGGGTTATTACCCGCTTTGCAGGTGCCTGAGGCATGACCTAAGTTAAGCATTGGGTCATTATTCAAAGATAATGACCGGATTTTTTTGGTTTTATTCAATATGAGCTGCTTAAACGTTTTCGCTCTTTTACGAAGCTCGTCGTGGATTGTGTACTCGAACCGAATACCAGAGGCCGACTGGTCATCAAGAAGAACACGGTTGTCTGGGTAGGCGTAGTCTTCAATTAGAGTGGTGAAAATCGCAGCTTCGCCAAATAATTTTGCCGCTAAAAAAGCCGGGATTCTTACTAAATGTCTAACAACGGTTAGCTTGCGAAAAGCGCTTTCGTCATACATTTTTCGCAGCGAATACAGAATATTGGCATATCCAGCGGTTAATGCAGTAGATTGAAATTCCCCGTACTTTTTATTTTTATGAGAATAAAAATCGCGTGCCACGATAGTTTTCTTTGGCCCGGATTTTGAGAGATTTTTGGGCGCCCAAAACGCAATAAAGTTATCGGCATGAAACATAAGATTTCTACCCACTAGATCGTTTTCGTTGCCTAGTCCGTTTGGCCAATACTCGGACTTCGATTTCAGTAAAATAGCTGGCGTGAACAGCGCGCCCGCTGCTAATACGAAAATTTTACTCTTGATTAGATAAGTTTGGTTGGCGTTAGAGACTTCAACCGAGGTGATTCTTGATTTTTCGGTGTTTAACCGAGTTATTTCTGTTTCCGTGCACAGAGACAAATTGCCGGTTGTGAATGCTGGTTCTATTAAACTGGTATTTGCATCACTCTTGCATTTTTGCGGGCAAATTTTACCGAGACACTCATCGCAATTGTCTTTGTAAGCGATTCCGCTATGTAACTTGTGAACATTCAAGCCGGCGTCTTTAAACGCTTCGTAGAAATACGCATCTCGTTCGCACATTGGGTCTGGGGGCGGCATTTTGAATTCAGGGTCCGGTTGCAGCGGGTCATCAGTACCGCGTACTGAAAACAATCGTTCTGCACGCACATAATACGGATGTAAAGTATCAAAGGAGAATGGCCATTGTATCGATGAGCCATCAGGTTTTGTTTGTTCGTCTAAGTCGGTTGGTCGAAATCTGCTAAGAGCGGCTGCATATAATAAAGTTGAGCCGCCGGCACCGGCCCCGAGCGTTGGCCATAGATCCATTTTTCGGCCGTCAATAACTCCGATAACTTTAGTGGGCCAGCGGCCATTTTCCATGCGTTCGACCGGGTCATTTATTTCCTCCGCGATACTATCCGAGGATTCGGGGCTCTCAAGTCCTTTTTCCAGCAGTAAAACCTTATAACCAGCATTCGCTAAGGAATAGGCGCTTGCGGCTCCACCCATCCCAGCGCCCCCAATAACGACGTCCCAATCCATACGTATTGCAGATTCTATACTGATCGAATTTTTGTTCTTTTGGGTAGTATTTTTCATGTTTAACGGAGTACACGAGCGACTCTATTAGGTGGAATGTTTGCTACTAATCGTTTCGGCTGTTGCTAACGACATCATATCAGTATTCATCCCGGGAAAGGATAAGCAGGGTGATTCCCCTCTAATTGTTTGTTGTTTATCACATAAATTTTATGTGCGCCGCCGCGATTCGATAAGGCTTCTCTGGATTGCAGTTTTGAATAGCTGGCTTTGTTTTTGACAAGACCGTTGATACACGAAGACTTACCGCTCGTCATACGAGAGAGAAATTTGCCGAAAAACTGTGACCTGTCTGACTTTGTACTACAAGGATTATGGTGCTGAGTCTTTAAGGAAATGACTGCTCTTCCCTCATAATTCGCAAGTGCGCAGGGAAGCGGCGCCGGTACATTTATTGAAGTGGCCGGTACGAAAATTTTAATACTTATGTCGACTAAAGAATATCGGGATAAGCGCCACATGCATTTTTGATTTAGATACTTTGGGGTATTACATTGCGCAACTTCATATATAGTTTAGCACTTCTCATCTTCTGTTTCGGGGGTAATGCCTTTGCCCAATTGCCACATAGCTCGAATGAGCCAATGGGGCTATTCGAGCCATCGAGCTATGATCTCAAGGAGCGAGGGTTCGCCGTTAAAAACAATTTTACTGGTAAGTCGGTCGGTAATTGCCTTTCCTCAGAGCTGGCAGCTTTGTCTGGCGACGACTTTATTGACTACCTTTTAGGCAACACGGCTTCCTGCCTTAGTTTTCTGTTTCAGTCTACAGATGCAGCGGCTATATACTCAAACACTAATTTTATGAACGTGGTCAATACTGCGGTTAGTATGGCGGCGACCTATGATGGTACTGAAGATGTTTCAAACTTATTTGAGTACCTGCGCGCTGCTTACTTTGTGGCTTTTTACAATCCTACTGTTTTCACTATCGACGCAACCATGGATGCCGGAACGTCGACTGCACTTGATGCTTACGGGGACTTGCCGAATTTCACAACGCTGGAAACTGCTTTTCATGGCCAGCTATTGTTTTCGTGGATTAATACGGCTGACGGAGCAGAGAAGTGGACTGATCACTACGATACGGTAAAAGCTGTATTTGCCAGTATTACTCCCTTTAAGACCTCTACCTATAGTATGACGCTTGGGCATCATGCAGCATTGTTTTTTCTGTTTAGAGGACAGCATCCTACAGCAGGCACTATTGGTGATGTAATCGGTAATGATCCCGAGTTGCCAGGCATTTTTGCCGCCTACGCTTTAGATGCTGGCGCCAAAGCGGATGCGGGTTGGGTAGTTGATAATACCGTTGTCGAATTAGGCCGCTTACTGGATTTTCCGAATATTCGTTCTGAAGTGCACGATTCAATACAGTTGGTGTTGGATGACAACGAGAGATTGTCTCGAAATTGGTTGGCACTGGTAACCGCGATCAACAATAGCGACGAAGACTGCACTACTTATACTGGTGATGTTTGTGCTGACCAGTCTTTGACGGATGAAGTGCTCGGTATGGTTTTTCCGAATAGCTTCACGCTGGATGCTGGCGCGATGGAATTTCACACCACGCTTTCTGAAGATGAAATCGAGCAAATTTATTATCAGTTAAAAGAAGTTGAAGCTGTATTCTTCAAGGTTACCGGTGTAACAACGCCAGTAGCCGGCGACGTCAATGATACCGCTATCTTTAGAATCTATGGTAGTAAGCAGGATTATGACGCATTTCATACTTTCTTATATGGTTTGCCAACCAACAATGGTGGTATCTACATAGAGCGGGACTCAACCCTTTACACCTTTGATCGAGAAAGCCATGAAAGTGCATTCACGCTGGAAGAGTTGGCTCGTCATGAGTATGTGCATTATCTGGTTGGTCGCTACATGGTGCCAGGTTTTTGGGGCGAGACTCCTATGTATAACGACAGCCGCATGGTATGGGTTGATGAAGGTTTGGCGAGCATGCTCGCAGGTGGAACCCAGCATGACGGGATATTCCCGCTTACTTCGATGTTAGGGTGGATACAAAATGTTGCGACCCACTACACGCCAGCGCAAGCCACACAAGTTACGTATGCGGACGGGTTACTGTATCCGTACTCTGCGCTTATATTTAATTATGAGTACGCTAGCGGTGGTGAAATTTTCAAGGAGCTCACCGAAGCACTAAGGGCCGACGATGTCGCGGCCTACGATGCTGCACGAGCTAAAGTTGCGTCCCATAGCAGTGTCGATTTTAGTAGTTATATCAATGACTGGATAGCGAACAGCAATCAGATTCAAGTGCCGTGGAAAGACTATCCCGTGAAGGCTATATTGCCATTGCAAGTAGCATCTGATGTCGAATTCCTTCTCGACGAAAATTTTTCCGACTATGTCTCGTCGGTGAGCTGTACTGATATGTCGGATTTGCAATATGGTTGCACGATGCAGTTCTCTCATTTATTGCAAAATAGCATTTTGCCTGAATACGAAATCTATTCTGAAATTGATGTGATCTCGGAGGCAATCAATGATTTTGCCAACGAAAATTTGCTGACCGCAAACTGCTACCCTACGCTTATCGGAGTTTCCGAACACTCTTTACGCTGCGAGGGTGGCTTGGGGCCTGGGTCAACCGTGTTATTTGGTAATCGTGCGCCGGTTGCAACTGATTCTAGTTATGCTGTGATTGCCGGACAAATGATCACTGGTGTTATGTCTGCTACAGACCCGGACGATGATGTTCTAACTTATGTAGTAAATCAGCCGAGTCATGGTGATTTGGTTTTTGATCAATCCACCGGCTCTTTTACGTTCCTCGCTGATGCCGGTTTTAGTGGCGTCGACACCATAACGTTCACGGTCTCCGACGGCGAGTTTTCTTCAGCAGCTGCAACCGTAACAATAACGATTAATGCACCGCAAGCGAGTAATACCGCACCTGTGGCCAGCAACTCTAGTTTTAATGCTGTCGCGGGGCAGGCTATGAACGGTGTTCTAACTGCGAGTGACCCGGAATCGGATAACATTGTATTTTCGGCATCAACCCCTGCTAATGGTACTTTAACTGTTGATGCTGTAAGTGGAGCATTTACTTATGTTGCGGACAGTGGTTTTGTCGGCGCTGATCAATTTGCGTTCAGTGTTTCGGATGGACAATTTTCTTCGAATCTCGCGGTCGTCACGATTAACGTCACGGCTGACGTCTCGGTACCGGTTGTTCCGAGCGTAACTAACACTGCGCCGCAAGCGTCAAGTATGTCGATCGTCGTTATTGGTGGAAAGTCGATCACTGGCAACATGATTGCTTCTGATGTTGATCAGGACACTATAGTTTATTCCGTACAGCCGCCACGAGATGGTCAGCTTACGTATAATGCCACAACAGGCGAGTTTAACTATTTGCCGAACCTGGGTTTTCACGGTGACGATTCCTTCACCTTTATTGTTAATGACGGTTTGTTGAATTCTAATTTCGCAGTGGTCTCTATTTCTGTGGAAGAGGAAGTATTGGTTTCGACCAACAACAACACCAGCGACAATAATGCTCAAGATAGCGGTAATAATCTTATTGGTGAAGAGGAAGAGTTCACCGCTGGTGGTGGTTCGCTGGAGTCAGCTCATATTTTCGCGCTATTGCTGATATTATTACTAGGTAGAAAGTCTCGGCAGCAAGCGGTAGATGCTCGAGTATAGATTAGGCTTTTTATTGTCCTAAGGTTTAATCCAATATCCCTATCAGGTCAATGATCGCCGTTCGTGCGCATTGATCTGGTAGGTTTTTTCAGGTAGTCAGACACTGTCTGGTTGCTAGCATTCGTTTGTTCATGAACAACCTTAGCGGGACACGATTGGTGTATGTTTGCGGCCAAAGGTTCTTACTAAGCATGT
>CAZUMV010000171.1:0-6584 GCA_964621435.1 uncultured Thiotrichales bacterium
CCCTATCCAATCCCGGCGGGTGCGTCAGTACATAAGTTTGGCGGCCTGGGTTATGTCGGGTTTGCTGAAGAAGTACGTGCTCAAGAAGCGGAAATGGGTTTCAAGTTTGACTATATGATTGTTTGTTGTGTTACTGGCTCAACCCAGGCGGGCATGATTGTAGGCTTTGCTGCTGATAACCGCGCCGACCGCGTAATCGGTATTGATGGATCGGGCACACCTGAACAACTACGCGAGCAAATGCGCGGCATTGTTGATCAAACAGCAGATCTGGTGGAACTAGGGCGGCAGGTGCGTGACGATGAAATTGTTATTAACCCCGATTATGCGTATCCAGCATATGGTGTACCCAGTGAAGAGACTAATGCAGCGATTCGTTTAGCCGCGCAAACCGAAGCGATGATTACCGACCCGGTTTATGAGGGCAAGTCGATGCAAGGGATGATTGATTTGGCCCGGAAAGGATTTTTTGAAAAAGGCTCCAAGGTGCTTTATGCCCACCTTGGTGGTGCGCCAGCGCTGAATGGCTATAGCTATACCTACCGCAACGGATAAATAAAAGCCGGGCCAGGTTTGCAAGGCCAGCCCGGCTTAATGCTTAACTAACGCGCGCGTTTCCAATAATCCGCGACGGTCTCTTTGATATCTTTGTGCAGCAAAAGAATTGCGATCAGGTTTGGCACGGTCATCACCGCTACCGTGATGAGGGCGAAATTCCAAATCAGCGTAGTGTCCGACCACGCCGCGAAAAAGAATGCGACCACATACACAATTCTGTACGGCATGATCGCTTTGATGCCGAACAAATAAGTCGCCGCTCGATCACCATAATATGACCATGCTACCGCAGTCGAGAAAGCAAACAAGAGTAAGCAAATAGTGACGATATATTTGCCATTTTCACCAAAGAAGCCTTTAGTAAAAGCGCGGGTAGTTAAGGCGGCAGAATGAATCAAAGAGTCGCCCCGTACTTGAACCCCTGGTGTTTCAAGTTTTCCGTCTTTGATGTTTAGTAAACCGGTGAAAGGCTTGTTGCTTGAAAAGGCTTCATCTTTGATATTAAAGCGAACGTTTTCTGCGATCGAGCGAGAATTAATAATGGTAAAGTTTTTCTCGATTGCCTGGCCGTTAACGATATTCAAATTACCGGTCAGGTTTTCAATGGTATTTGTGCCGGTCTCGTTCAGCATTTCGAAAAGCGCTTTTCGGTTTTCCGTACTATCTTCGCTATAAATTCCAGATATGATTGTCATATCAGAGGTTTGAAAGTCGTTTTCAAATTTTTCTGTCCAAACACCCGATGAAATGATGACCAGACCTGTAATGGTGCAAATGATTAAAGTATCAATGAAGGGTTCCAGCAAAGACACCAGACCTTCTGATACCGGCTCTTTGGTTTTTGCTGAAGCGTGAGCAATCGGTGCAGAACCCTGACCCGCTTCATTTGAGTACAAGCCGCGGGCTACACCTTTGTTAAATGCGTAGGCAAATGTTGCCCCTAAAAAACCACCTGTCGCGGCGGAGCCATTAAAGGCGTCGGCAAAAATTGCTACAAACGAAGGGCCAATATTGCCAAGATTGGCAAAAATAACGCTGGCGGCACCAATCAAGTAGAGCGCGGCCATAATAGGAACGACTTTAGACGTAAAGGCGGCGATTCTTTTGATGCCGCCGATTATGACCAAGGCCAGGAAGATTGAACCAACAAGCCCCGTCCAGATTGCCGGGATATTAAACGAGGCCTCGACTGACTGTGCCATATTGTTGATTTGAGGCAGGCTGCCAGAGCCAAAAGAACTAACCACACAGGCAATGGCAAATATTATTGCCAGAGGTTTCATATTGAGTTTGCGGTCCATGTAATACATGGGGCCGCCAGCCATGGTGCCGTCTTCAGTTTTGACGCGGTATTTGTGCGACAGTGTTACCTCAACAAATTTGGTCGTCATACCTAAAAACGCGGTCGCCCACATCCAGAACAATGCTGCCGGTCCACCAAGGAAAACGGCCAGACCAACGCCACCAATATTGCCTGTGCCGACCGTGCCCGAGAGGGCCGTAGTCAACGCGCGATAATGGGTGGTATCTCCTTCGGCATTACTGTCATGATGTTTTCCAAACAGGACGCCCCAGGCGCGCTTGAAATACATGATTTGCGGGAATTTTAAATAGAAGGTAAAGAATACGCCGGTACCTAGTAGAAAGAACGGAAACCATTGTGCGCTGCCGATAAAGCTATCAATAAAAATCAGGGCGTTGTTAAGAGCGTTCATTATTCTGTTGCCAATATTATTAGAACGGTGCCTATTCTACGCTATCTGCTGTGCTGTGTGGTGTAAGGATATTAGTTTTTTATCAGGGCAAAAAAAAAGGCGCCGAAGCGCCTTCTTTTTGCCGAAGTTCAATTAGAAGTTGTAATTGAAACGGGCGTAGTAATACGCGCCACTGATACCAAACGGTGCGTATTGACTGTAGGTGTTACCCAGCACAGTCGGGTCTGTTGATTGCTGGCCTTTCTCGTCAAAGACGTTATTGCCACCGATCATCAAGTTGATGTTCTCGTTCAGGTCATATGCAAGTTCCAGATCAACCAGAAACTCTGAGTCGAAAACATCGCGTGCGCTGGCGCCGAATACATCTTCTTCAAAGCTGTCGTACCACTCATCGTAGAATGCTACGCGGCCAAGGAAGCGAAACGGACCTACGCTGTGATTACCGGTTAAGGTCCAGCGTGTTTCAGGTGTGGTTTCTTCAATTTGGCGAATACGTAATGCCCCGATTGTCGCAGGGTTGAAACCTACAACTTCAGTTTCGGTGAAGTTGAAGGCAAACGTCCAATCTGTGGTGCCGCTCAACCATTCCGTACTAGTAGAAGCAACGATATCAAAACCGGTGGTTTCAGTATCGAAGTCGTTGGTGAAGAAACGGAACTGGGTCAAGTCACCCGCACCCGGAACGCCATCAGCAACTAACTGCGCAATGTCTGCCGGAGACAGGACAACTTCCGAAGACAAGTTCAAGCGGTCGTCAACGTCAATCTTGAAAACATCTAAGGTTAAATCAAAAGCACCCACATTCAAGAATATGCCGGCTGTGATGTTGGTTGACTCTTCAGGCTCAAGAGCCCGACCACCATTGGCTAGCGCAACCGGATTAGTCGCCGGGATAGTACCATTGTTCACCAGTACGCCACCGGTTAGCTCGGTCGAAGTGTTCGAGGCATTTGACTGCCCTGGCGTTGGTGCTTTAAAGCCGGTGCTATAGGTCGCGCGGGCACCAAACTGATCATTGAATTTATGGTTGATACCGAGCTTGAAGTTGGTAGTAGTACCAAAGTCATCGAAGTCTTCAAAACGCAGTGCACCTTGTAGCAAAGTTGAATCAGTGCATTGATACTCGGCGTCAACGTAAGCCGCGTAGTTAGAACGCGAAAAACTTCCAGAAGTTACAGCCGGGAAGCCCGGGAAACCATTCGAAGAGGTGCTAAAACCCTGTTCGGCTAGCGGACCTGCAGTGAACGACTCAATCTGTCCGGGTGAAATAGTAAATTCTTCATCACGGTATTCCGCACCAAAGCCAACGTTCAGTACGTCCGAAAACTCGTATGAAAAGTCAGCGTTGATATTGAAGTCTTCCTGCTCGTAAGCACCAGGGTTAAAGTCGCGCGGGCTGTCCGGCAGACTTGCATTAATAGTATTGTTGATGAAGAAATCAGCTTCGTTGTTACCGAAGTAACCGCTGACATCCCAAAATAGACCGCCGGTTGTTTCACCGCGTACACCTACCAATAAAGAGGAATCTGTTACGTCGCCACCGAACCTAGGCGTGAAGCCACCAGGAATTCTTTGACCCCAGCGGAAACAGTTCGGGTTTGCATCAACTGCCGCAAGGGCAACAGGATCAGGAATATTTCCGGTCAAGGCAACAACTGGGCAACCAGCGGATCCGTCTAGTACGCCGTCAGCTGCGTCAAGCAGATCACCAACCAGCAAGGTTGCGCCGCCGTCGTTACTGAATACCGCGCCTCGGTTGGTCGGGTTACGATAGAAGAAACCGCCATCGACAGTTTTGGTATTGTAGTTAGCGTGACCATAAAGTTCAGTCTCGCCAGCCAGTTCAAATCCGAAATTACCGAAAATTTTGATGTCGTCATCCACAATCGGACGACCCCAAATCATTGCAGGAACCGGAATATCCGGGTAGCCATCGTCAATTAGCGCTTGGGCATCGCCACGTTGAGTCGAGCGGCTGGTAGGATCAGACTCGCCATATTCAACAGTCAGGTTACCGAAACCGTTTTGTCCGATTGGGAAACCGATATTACCGGCAATCGCAAACTGTGCACCGTCGCCATCGCCAGTCTCGCCGAAACGTAGATCCAGACTTCCACCTTCGCTATCATCCTTGAGGATAAAGTTCATTACGCCAGCGATCGCATCGGAACCGTACTGTGCCGCTGCACCGTCACGAAGTATTTCCACGCTCTTTAGCGCAAGTGCGGGAATGGCCGCCGTATCGGCGCCTTGCGAACCGTTAGAGATGCCGTTACCAAGCCATGTAATTACTGACGCGCGGTGACGGCGTTTACCGTTAACTAACAATAGTGTGTGATCTGGCGCAAGTCCGCGCAAGTTCGCAGGACGGACCAGTGTGGCCGCATCACTGATGGGTTGATCATTAACATTATATGACGGAACGATGTTACGAATCAGGTTGCTGATGTCAGTATCGCCTTGATTAGTAAAATCCGTGCCGGAAATAACATCAATTGGAGCGGGAGAGTCGGTAACCGAACGCTCTTTAGCACGCGTTCCTGTTACGATGATTTCCTCGAGTTCATCAGCTGCGTATACCCCACTACTGAAACCAGTAGTTGCGGTAAGGATGGCAGCAAACAAACCAAGTATTCTATTTTTTTTCATTATGATTGTCCTGAAATTTTGGAATGGGGTTGGCTGTGACTTATGTCACACACCGCGGCAGTATGCATGAAGTTGGGTTTTTGTGCAAAAAAACAACAAATCGGAACTGGATATAAAATACGCTATGATAAAATATCAATTAAAACAGTTGTTTATATCCGTGTGGTGTAAAAATGATACACTTTAATACGAGTAAAACTGAAGTCATTAGCAAAAGTTATGCGATCAGTTTGGAGCACTTTCGTGTGTTCCGCGCTCATTTGTCTTGCGGTATTGCCTACAGATTTATGTGAACTCCGTCGATTCCTTCCAGCGTTATCGCGGCTTGTAACATCTGAGGCGTATCGTTGTCTTACAGTTATCGCTATACTAACGAATGGCTTTAAATCGCCGATAAAAGGGTAAAAATGCACATTCCTGGATACCAGATATTAGAAGAGATAGGGCGCGGTGGTATGTCGACGGTCTATCGTGCGGTACAGGAATCGCTGCAGCGTGAAGTCGCTTTAAAGGTCCTGTCTCCGGAATTGGCGAAAGATACCGAATATTGTGAGCAATTAATTAACGAAGGAAAAATTGTTGCGCGCCTGGCTCACAATAATATCGTCACTATATATGACCTCGGTGTGCACGCTGGAAATTACTACCTTTCAATGGAGTATGTGACTGGCGGAAGTCTGCGCGAATTACTTGATGAAACGAAATTAACGCAGCAAGAAGCGCTTAGAATTTTCACTGAGTTGGCTGACATATTGGCGTATTCACACCAGCAGGGTGTGGTGCATATGGATATCAAGCCGCGTAATATTTTGCTCCGTCCAAACGGTGGATTAGTGCTGACTGATTTTGGTATTGCCCAGCATATTGAAACCGATGTGGATTTAGAAGCACCGAGTTTCTTTCACGCCAGCCCCAAGTATATGAGCCCGGAGCAAATTCGCGGCCGGGTACTTGATAAGCGAACTGATATTTATTCCTTAGGTATCATCTTTTATGAAATGCTGATGCAACAGGTGCCCTATGTTGCAAAAGACGCCATTGCGATTGCCAAGAAGCATTTGTCAGCGCCACTGCCAATGTTACCGGAACATCTACAGAATTATCAACAGCTGTTGTCACGCTTGATTGCGAAAAACCCCGCTGATCGCTTGCCTGATATGGAGCGTGTATTAGAAACAACGGAGTGGATTGGTGGTAAGCGGCCAGACGAAGTTGGCGGCGACACCGACCAACTTTCGCGTGCAGATTTACTCGCTGAGTTAGATCGTGACGAAGAAGTTATGAATATAGAGTTGACGGAAGATGGCGAAACTACGGTCGCGATTAGTTCTGCATTTACAGCGTTGGATATGCGCTCCGCAATTCAGAATGAGACCCAGGAATTGGCACACGTCGACCCAATCACTGAAACTGACATGAAATTGGACGATGTGCATAACTGGGTCGTTGAAGAAGATTCACTAGAGGGTCAGGAATGGCAGGCCGAAGAAGCATGGCAGACCAAAGAAGATTTAGCGCGTGCTCAGCTTGATAGCGAGAATGCTGAAGTACTCGACCTCCCTGACTTATCGCACACCACAATAATATCCGGCGAAGCTCGACCCCTGACAACACCGTGGACGCGAATCTTTGTGCCGGCTGCTGCAGCGATGCTGGTTGCGT
>CAZUMV010000172.1:0-6523 GCA_964621435.1 uncultured Thiotrichales bacterium
ATCTTATGGTTAGTTTGGAAAATTAGTCAGTACGTCAAAGATGGAAAGCTGATTCAGACCAACCCAGGTTAGGATAGTTTGCCGGCGGCGATTAAGGCATCGAAAGGATCTTTGTCATCATTGGAGATTTGCAGATAGTAACCATTGTCTGCAAGGCTTTGCAGCACCTCTGTAGCTTCTACTTGCGCCATTTCACGGTCGGCTGTGAGTTCAAAACTAAAGGAAAACTCCGGCTCTCCAAAGAGTTTAAAAAATTCGTCACTTAAGTTTTTGAAATCATCTTTTTCCGGTAAATACAGGAAGCTATTCGGTTTTCGTGGGCTCCGATAAATATGACACTGCATCGCTAATCCGCTTCGCGAAAGTTATCGGGCTCTAAATGATGTTTGTTTAATAGTCGATAAAATTCGGTTCGATTGCGACGCGCCAGTTGTGCTGCCTTGGTGACATTGCCATGCGTAATTTGCAGGATTTTAATCAGGTAATCTCTTTCGAAATGCGTTTGTGCTTCGGCCAACGGTAAAATAACCCCGGTTTTTCCCCGGAGCGCTTTCTCAACCAGACTGGCGGGTACGATTGGCGAAGAACATAACACCATGACTTGTTCCACGACATTTAAAAGTTGTCGAACATTTCCGGGCCATGGGGCAGAAATGAGTAATTCGATCGCATCGGGCGCAAAGGTTTCAACTACACTATTAGGGTTATTACGTTTTAAACGACCTAAAAAGTGGTTTGTTAGCATTGGAATATCTTCACGCCGTTCCGACAGTGATGGTAATTCCAAAACCACGACATTTAAACGATAAAACAAGTCGTCGCGAAACCGTCCTTTACTTATTTGGTCGTCCAGATTGTGATTAGTCGCGGAAATAATACGTACATTGGTTGAAGTGGATTGCGTTTCACCAACAGGACGAATTTCATAGTCTTCCAACACGCGCAGTAATTTACTCTGAAACTCGATTGGCATATCGCCGATTTCATCAAGGAAAACGGTGCCCCCTTCAGCAGCTGCAAATAGTCCTTGATGGTCATTTTCGGCACCGGTAAAAGCCCCTTTTTTGTGCCCGAACAGCTCCGACTCTAAAAGGTTCTCGGGAATAGCGGCACAATTTATCGGCACGAAGGGTTTATCGCGTCGGGCGCTGGCTTTGTGTAGCGCTTTTGCTAAAAGTTCTTTGCCGGTGCCACTGTCACTCTGGATCAGGATGCTAGCGTCGGATTGGGCAGCGCGGAACGCCTGTTTTAGAAGATCTTCCATGCTTGCGCTTTTACTGATAATACCACTGCGCCAGTCCTGATTTTTGTTGCCTGCCACCGCGTTCGGGCTACTTTGTTGCAGTGCTTTTTCAATTACTGATAACAGATGTCGTGCATCGAACGGCTTGGTCAGATAACTGAAGATCCCTTTCCTGGTCGCCTCGACCGCATCCGGAATGGTACCGTGTGCGGTTAACAATATGACCGGAAGAGACGAAAAGCGTTTGTTTATTTCGTCGAATAAACTCAGACCATCCATGCCTTCCATGCGCAGGTCGGTAATAACCAGCTCGGGTTTAAATAGCGGTAACTTTGCGAGCGCGGATTGTGCATTGGCGGCAGTCTCGACTTCATACTTCGCTGCATTCAGACGCATTGAAAGTAGCTTTAATAGACTAGGGTCATCGTCGACGATAAGAATTTTGGCAAGCATATCGGCATTGGCAACCGCGTCGGTATCTTTATTCGGGAGCAATATTTTCTTCCAGGTTTTTAAGGTTATCTAACTGCGCTTGCAGTTCAGCCAAGCGCTGTAATAATTGCCCATTTTCGGTTTGCAACTCGGTTATTGTGCGCGTACGCCTATCGATCTTTTTAGCGACTAACGCCCGTTTGTTGATTTCGTTGCGCATTAACAAAACTACAGCGCGATCAGCTGCACTGAAATGATCCGATTCCAGGTTAAGTTTTTCCAATAACTCAATTATCGTTTCGTCGGTCTGTCTAAGCTTACCTGGCGTTGAGTGCAGAAGCGCTAGTCGTAATGTATCGCACTCACTGCCGAGCTCCTTAATGTCCTGTTTAATCCGCTTAATATTTTTTCTTTTGGTAGTATCGTTCAATCTATTGAAGTCGGCGTACTCTTGCATGATAGCGCCACATCCGCTGATCGGCTGGGGCACGGTCTTTACAATAACGCGGGCTGGTTCGGGTTCAACATGCGGGGTGCTTATCAGTGGTAAGTTGTTTGAGGCTGCGCATGACGCCAGCAAGGTTAGCCAAATAGCCGGTAATAATTTAAGCCGATTTGGCATGTATATCTCCTGCATCCACGAGGGGTAAAGTTAATCGAAAGTGGGCGCCCTGATCACTATGGATCAATTCCAGGGACCCATTGTGGGCTACCGCGTATTGATGGGCAATAGCTAGTCCCAAACCAGTACCCTTAATATGACCTTGAGGCGTGCGTACACCTTGATAAAAGGCCTCAAAAATACGGCTTTTGTCGGCTGGATCAATACCTGAACCCTGATCAATAACGTCTAATACAGCATTTTCCTGCCAGGCTCCGAGTTTGATCGTTATAACGCTTTTGTTGGGTGAATATTTTATGGCATTGCTGAATAAATTGCTCACTAGGGTGCGTAACTGTTGCCAGTCACCGGAAACGATAATTTTTTCCATAGTCATATTGAAAACGATACCGCGTGCGCGCGCCGCCAATCTTTGTTGTGTTGCAGTTTCCTGAACTATTGCCGACAGTTCCAAATTTTCCGAAATAAGGGACTCTTCACCGATTGCACTATTAAAACTTAGTAAGGCTTCGACTTCTTCCTGCAGTTGAATACTATTTTCTTTGATTATCCCGGCTACTTTTTGTTGTTCCAGATTGAGCGCGCCGACCACTTCTTCCTCGAGTAATTCAACACCC
This sequence comes from uncultured Thiotrichales bacterium, assembly GCA_964621435.1. Taxonomy (GTDB): domain Bacteria; phylum Pseudomonadota; class Gammaproteobacteria; order CAZUMV01; family CAZUMV01; genus CALIRD01. The sequence goes on from CAZUMV010000172.1 coordinate 2,915, forward strand.
TCTCTAATTGAGGTCAAAGGTGTTTTGAGCTCATGTGAAACGTGGTGTAAGAAAGTGAGTTTTTGTTGGTCGAGTTCTGTTAATCGTATTCGTAGCCATTCGAGTCGTTGCCCAAGTTCACGCATATCGCGCGGCCCTTCGACTTTTATTTTATGTTCAAAGTCACCTTCACCCAGACGCCGTACCGCGCGAACCATTGAACGCATTGGTTTCGTAACTACGGAGCTAAACAAAAAAGCCAATAGAACGAACAGCGGCACCAGTAACACGGCTTGCCAGAACAGTCGTTTGATCATTGACTGGAACGAATTATTAACTTCGCGGGTAGTAATGTATACCAAGGCGTTGACGCGGTCCGGAAGGTTATGAACCAGCGCGCTCAGCGACAATTCCTCCGGCGCAAGCACTGTTTGCACGTCGGTTAAAGATGCGTCATAAACGCGTTTGTAAAGTGCAGTCTCTTCTATTCTCAACTGTTCTAAAACTGCATTGATTTCTTCGTCCTCGGGTACTACTTCACTTAGAGCGATTTTAGCCAGTGCGAGCTGGTCTCGTTGTTGCTCATAACGTTTTAACAAATCAGGATCTTTTAACACGAGGTATTGACCGGCGCTGCGTTCCAGATTTCGGGTCGCGCTAACCACCGAACTACTCGCATCAACCGCATCGGTGGAAGTGGTTACCGCATTCTGTAAATAGCGCGACAACGTATCGATGCGAAAGATTGTGTTGAAAATCGTATAGATTAACGGGAATGAAATAATTAAGCAGCCAATTAGAACTAGCTGACGAATCGTAGTACGCGGTTGCCGTATCCAACTCATCGCGGACCCTTGGGCCAGGAGTGTTCACCTGTATTGCACAATTGATGCTGGTGCGTGTTTAAGAATTCTATAAATTTCAATAACTTGTGCACGATACCGTCTAAACCCTTAAAATTACTGATAAGCGGACGTCCTGTCGCTAATCAGCGACACTCAAAATCCCTTTAATAACAGCTACTTAGGCAATATAGTGAAACATGATGTTGCCCACTGGCGACGATTGAACCGCAAGCTCATTCTACCGCTATTCAATAATCGGCTACAAGGGGTGCTTTGTATGGCCTACACAAAGTTGGCACGTAGGTTGCATTACACAAGCATGAAACGATTATCTGTTATTTTCATTTTACTCGCATTGGTTCCAGTGGCGGCTCTAACTGCACCGGAAAACGAGCTTACCAACGAAATTGATTTAGCCGAGACCACACTTGAGGTGGTTGGCGAAACTGAGTTCGCACCAGTAGCAGAAGGTGCACAGATCTTGAGCGTTGAAGAGCTCGAAAATGAAGAGTTCTCGGCTTTTGAGGCACCTGCAGATAAAGCGGATCCGCTGGATGCGGTGATGCAAGAGGCTTTAGAAGAGGCAGCCTCAAACTAAAAGAGGATTTTGGCTACAGAACACCAGTTGCTGCTAAGGATAGGTAGCAACTTGGGGGGGAAGAACAAGGAAGTACCCCTACAAGGATGATCAGCCAGGAGGCTTCAAGGAAGAATTCAAGGATGAATATCACTCCATGGATGGAGTACCATTTTTGCTACAGTTTGGAACGCACGTAGCAACGCCCCCGTCGGTAAGGATGCTGAAGGGGGCTTTTTTTATTCAGCGTATTTTTTTAACGCCGTGGTCACACTCGAGGCTTCACAACCAGTTAGTCGTAACATAGGCGGGCTAACAGAAATTTCAAATGGTGCAGTTTTTAATAATGTACTGATGCCCAGGATTTGCCGGTTAGCATTAGGGAAGACTGCTGCACGCACATTTCGAACCACACATTTTTCGCCGAGTGTGATTGCAGAAATTTCATATAACGGGACTACCTGGGAAGTACCGTTCGCCAATATCCCACGTAAGGTCTTAATGTAACGCGCGTGCCCCTTTTCCTGCAGGGCAGTTAACGTGTCTTCGTTAATAACCGAATACCCTGAACCGGTGTCCACCAATAAACGTGCTTCACCGGCACCGTGAATCATTGAATTAATATAAAATGTTTGACTTCCTTGTGACTCTAACGCGATCGAAGTTCGTGGCGTTTCCTCAGCGAATCCTTGCAAGGAAACAAATGCCATCATGACCGCCAGCCAGTACTTCATGCAGGCTCCAGTTTTTCCGTGCTATTTTTATACCGTAAAACAAGGAATACAGGGGCAGTCCAGACACGTTAGACCGACTAGCGGAGTGGGTCCACAAGGAAGGTCGTTCAACGTCACAATTTAATTGTGGGGTAGGTTTTTGCGGGTTTTTTATGGTGCTAAAAAAAGCCGACCAGCGGTAGTAGAGCCGGTCAACTCTTTAGCTATTCACTGGTTTCAATAATCAGAACTTCGCAGGCACCTTCGCCGTAATACCCATACACATCCAGATCAGCACAGGCAGTGCACGCGTTGCTATAGGTCTTCATTTCGGTGGCTTCGGAGCAGGGTGGCAGTACACAACGAATCCCGGTATCGCGTTCAGCACAAACCGGCGCGTATTCACGTGTACACATCTGGGCGCGCTCTTCTCGCAGTGGGCATTCTTGATAGTGATCCTGGTAAGACACTATAATTTTTTCAACAGCTTGTCTTTTTGCAGCGTTACTAACTTTGGCCGGTGGTTTGCTCATGGCAACCACGCCAGCTGAACTTTGTTGTGGTGCGGATGACGGCGCCGACGAAGCCATAACGTCTGCCATGTCATCCGTTATTTCAACAGGATCCGGTGCGGACGCAATCAGATCTTCTTCGGACGTTTCGGGCGTGCGTTTTGCTGCAGTAACAACAATATCTTCTAATGGTGCGGGGGTGCTAGGTGTTGGTTCTGGTACAGTCACCGGCTCTTGTGCGCTAGCTATCAGTACTTCCCCGATGTCCGCAGCATTATCATGGGTACTAGCATTGCTAGTGCTGCTCGCTTGCATGCCCTCTTCATTATCCATGTCGCTGACCATACATTCGTCATCATTACATATCGTCGCAACCGGAGGGCTCCAGGGCGCCGCCGCAACCAACTCTTCATTTTTATACGTGTCCGGTTGACGCTTGGTCAACTCAGGCGCGGCAACCGGCACATTAATCTCGACTTCGGCTCTGGCAACCACAGCCTCGCGTGTTTCTGGCGCCCGAGAACGATTTTGAGTTTCAGCAGTCATGGATTGAATATCACTGCTGGCGACAGAGTTTGTCGAAAAGTCGGGTTTCTCCGGACGCGTTATCGCATCACTAGCTCGCGGGACATGTAACACAAAGTCCTCGGTCGAATAAACGTTACTACTATGAGAACCTTCTAGAGAAAAATCTCCCCCGCGTCCAAAATTACCTAACTTTAAGACCACACCGAGTGCTATGGCTGGCACCATGCACAGGACTACGGGCACATGCCAACGTGTTTTGCGATAGTGTGGCCCGTCGGTTGTCTGTCCACGCGCTTTGGCGAGAATCAGATTATCTAAAGCCGCTGGTGGTTGTTCACCGGCATTATCTTTGTACAAGCTGTCAATCAGTTGATCAGCTTCAAACTGTTCTTCGTTTTTGTCACTCATAATCTTTTTACAGCCTCCAGCCGTTGCCGAAGTTTTTTGGTCGCATA
>CAZUMV010000173.1:0-6470 GCA_964621435.1 uncultured Thiotrichales bacterium
AGGGATATCGTTTCTTGGGCACAAAAAAATGAGCTCAACTCAGACCGTATAAACGCAGTCCGGGATGAATCACCGCTCGGTCGTGTGTTGGTGTCCGGGCTAAAAAACTCAACCCAAACCAGAGATGTCATGAAAGACAGCATTGAAGATGCAGGTCGTCACGTCACGCACGAATTACAAAGATTCTTGAACACTCTGGGAACCATCGCGGCGGTATCACCGCTGCTCGGGTTGCTTGGTACGGTCCTTGGAATGATCAAAGTATTTAGTGTGATTACAGACATCGGGGTAGGCAGCCCTGGTGAACTTGCTGGCGGCATTTCGCAGGCGCTGATTACTACGGCAGCAGGGATTGCTGTGGCCATCCCAAGCTTGATGTTCTATCGCTATTTCCGCGGTAAGGTTGATCAGTTGGTTGTTGAAATGGAGCAGGAGTCCATCAAACTGGTTGAAGTGGTCTACGGAAAAAATAAAAACGTCGTTAAGGATTAATAGTTTTGTATTTTGACCAGGTTAAATAACAATGAACTTTAATAAGCGTGATGAAGAGGAGGTTGGTGTCAATCTCACACCACTTATTGATGTGGTGTTCATCTTATTATTGTTTTTCATGGTTACTACAACCTTTAACCGTCATTCCGAGTTGCGCATAGATCTGCCGGAAGCATCCTCGGAAATACAACCAGAGCAGACTAAGCAGCTAGAAGTCGCGATTGATTCAGATGGTCGCTATTTTGTGAATGGCAGTAAAGTCGTTAACACCAAGAGCGAGTCCCTACTATTGGCGATTCGTCAGGAAATTGGAAATAACAAAGAATTACCTGTCAGCATTCGTGCCGATGCGCTGACGCCACACCAAAGTGTTATTACCGCGATGGATGCGGTCAGTAAACTCGGTTTGACCCGAATGTCTATTGCCACGACTCAGACTGCAGAGTAACCTTCACGGTACACTCGTTTAATCAAGTCATAACAAAACCATGAACACCGCGACTCAGGGATCGGGCATGCAGATCTACAAACGCTTGCTTGGCTATAGTTTCAAATACAAAAAAGAACTGTTTCTTGCGATTATAATGATGATCGTGACCGCGCTTACGCAGCCCGCGTTTGCTGCCTTAATGCGTCCTTTAACCGATGAGGCGTTTGTTCAATCTGAAATGGCCGGGGCACCGAGAATCGCCGGGTTATTGTTTCTGGTTGTATTTTTAAACGGTGTGGGCGGATTTATATCAGGCACCCTTATGTCCAGAATCGGGTGGAATGTTGTCAGCGGTTTACGCGGCGAGTTATTTTCCAAGTATGTCAGTATGCCGACCGGATTTTTTGATAGCGCATCGAGCGGAAAACTAATCTCCAGTATTACCTACAATACCGAGCAAGTTGCAGAGGCGGCCACGAACAGTATTACCTTGTTGATACGAGATGGTGTCGCGGTAATCAGTTTGTTGGCAATGATGTTTTACCTGGATTACCGAATGGCGCTGGGCTTTTTAGTGGCGGCGCCGATCGTGACTTTGATTGTTACCTACGTCACCCGTCGGTTTCGGAAAATCAGTTCCCGGATTCAAAATTCTATGGGTGATGTTGCACATGTTACCGAGGAAATGGTCAATGCACACCGCGTGGTAAAAATATTTGGTGGTCAGGAGTACGAAAAACAGCATTTCAAAACTGCCAATGATTTCAATCGCACACAAAATATTAAACTGATCGTGACCAAGTCTGCGAGCACACCGATTGTGCAAATGTGTGTCGCGCTAGTACTAGTCGGGGCAATCCTGTTCGCGGCGAACCCAACCCTGGATAAACCGGTGTCTGCTGGTACGTTTGTTGCCTTTATGACCTGTATGTTGTTGTTGATGCCGTCGATTAAAGGATTAACAGAAGTAAATCCACGCATCCAAAAAGGGGTTGCCGCCGGGGAAAAGATTTTCAAAGTTCTGGACGATGATGATGAGCTCGATAAGGGCCGGCGAACAATTCAGCGAGCGGCCGGAAAGTTACAATTTGAACAAGTCAATTTCAAATACGACGGTACAGATAAATTCGTTTTACGCGATATCAGCTTTACCGTCGAAGTCGGGCAAACGGTTGCATTTGTGGGTTTCTCTGGCAGTGGTAAGTCGACCTTGGTGAATTTATTGCCGCGTTTATATAATCCGAGCGCCGGCCGCATATTGCTTGATGACATTAGTATTGACGAATTGAATTTGCGACAGTTGCGTTCGCAGATTGCCTATGTCGGCCAGGAGGTGACCTTATTTAATGACAGCATTCGAAATAATATTGCCTATGGCGAGCTTAATGGCGCGTCTGACGAGGATATCATTGCTGCTGCAAAAGCGGCCAATGCATGGGAGTTTATAGAAGCGTTGCCAGAAGGTCTCAATACCATCACCGGAGAAAAGGGCATGTTACTGTCCGGCGGACAGCGGCAACGGCTTGCAATCGCGCGGGCACTACTGAAAAATGCACCCATATTAATACTCGACGAAGCAACGGCGTCTTTGGATAGCAACTCTGAACGACTGATTCAGTCTGCTATCGAACATGCTTCAAAAGATCGAACCACCTTGGTTATCGCGCATCGCTTATCGACTATCGAGAATGCAGATATCATTTTGGTAATGGAAGATGGTCGCATTGTGGAGTCCGGTCAGCATGAAGAATTGTTGCAGCGCGGCGGGCGCTATGCCCATCTGCACGCTATGCAATTTTCGGCGCCACAAGAAGAGTAGCGATACGGAACGCTTAATATAGTTAATTTGTTAACCACGGAACGCCAACTTGGATAAACGCCTAGATCATTATTGGTACAGCAGTGGCCCTGTGTCATTCGCGCTATGGCCACTGTCCTGGGTGTTTTCATTGGTTGCTATTTGTCGGCGCCGCATGCTCGAGTCGAGGCGGCAAGCAAGTCCGGAAAATATTACGATTGTCGTGGTTGGTAATATCTCTGTTGGTGGCACCGGCAAAACACCCATGGTGATTTGGTTGGCAAATATGCTTAAGGCATATGGTATGAATCCGGGCGTTGTAAGCCGCGGCTACGGTGGCAGATCGAAAGACTGGCCGCAAAAAGTGACCCGCAAAAGTAATCCACTGGAAGTCGGTGATGAGCCGGTTATTATCGCCAGAAGTACCAGCTGCCCGGTCTATGTTGATCCCAACAGAATGCGTGCAATCGATCATTTAGTTCGTGAAAATATTGTAGATATCATTATCTCTGATGATGGTATGCAACACTATCGAATGCCGCGCGATCTCGAGATCGTGATGATCGACGGGGTGCGGCGCTTTGGTAATCAACTCTGTTTGCCGGCAGGACCCTTAAGGGAGCCAGTAGGTAGGTTGAGGAGCGTTGATTTCAAAGTGGTGACCGGTGGGCAAGCGCAAGAAAATGATGAGTATGAAATGGAACTGCGTGGAAATGAGTTGGTAAACGCCCGCAACCCGCAAAAAACCAAGTTACTAAAAGATTTTCGACGACATCAGGTGCACGCCGTCGCTGGCATCGGCTCGCCAATGCGATTTTTTTCGACGTTAACATCCGTTGGCGTGCAAGTAGTAATGCACCCCTTTCCTGATCATCATGTATTTAAAGCGTCGGACTTTGAGTTTAATGTTGATCTACCGGTTATAATGACCGAGAAAGACGCGATAAAGTGTTCTCATCTGGTCGGCGACAACGTTTGGTATTTGCCGGTAAAGGCAAAACTTGGACATGAGTTCGCAACTAATCTCATTCATAAGTTAAAGGTGATACAGCGTGGACAAAAGACTCCTTGATATTCTGGTTTGCCCGGTAACCAAAGGCCCGTTAATTTTTGACAAGCAGCAAAATGAGTTGGTCTCTTGTTCATCGAGTTTGGCTTACCCGATCCGTGATGGTATTCCGGTTATGCTCGAAGATGAAGCGCGCAAACTAAGCCTTGATGAGGTGGAGCAGTCCCGAAAGTGAGCACGGCTCCGTATGTCATCTGCATTCCTGCGCGCTATCAATCTAGCAGATTGCCCGGGAAGCCCTTATGTGACATCGCTGGCAAGTCTTTAATTCAGCGAGTCTACGAGCAAGCCACTCAAAGTCAGGCTGAAAGCGTCTTGATCGCAACCGACGATCAAAGAATTGCCGACGCTTGTAAATTATTTTCCGCAGAAGTGGTGATGACTTCTTCGGATCACCCAAGTGGAACTGATCGCCTTGCTGAAGTTGCCGCGCAAAAAGGTTGGGATGATAATCAAATTGTCGTTAATTTGCAGGGTGATGAACCGTTTATGCCGTCTCAACTTCTGGATCTGGTGGCGCAATCTCTAGCCAGGGCGAACGATTGCGCCATGGCGACTTTGTGTAAACCCCTGAATGAAGATGGCGATGATATAAATAATCCTAACTGCGTAAAGGTCGTGCTGGGAGTTTCCCAGCGCGCATTGTATTTTAGTCGCGCAGCAGTTGGTTTTGATCGGGATAAAAAAGGCCAAAGTGGCGCTTATCACCACCTTGGCCTGTACGCTTATCGCGTTGCCTACTTGAAAAAGTTCGCCGCTTCCTCACCAACGCCGTTAGAGCAAAAAGAGCGTTTGGAGCAACTCCGGGCATTGGAAATGGGTGAGTCAATTTACGTCGATATCACCACCCAAAATACCGGGCTCGGAATTGATACAGCGGCCGACCTCGAACAAGCGCGCGAGATTGTCGCGAAATCTATTTGATCAGTGTTTGTCGACTGGTGCGCCCCAGATCTGTTTTAAGCGCGCGTCACGTCTACAACCGGTACGGTAGAACTTGTAGCGAACCGGATTCTTTAAGTAGTAATCCTGATGTCCCTCGTTTACCGGCCAAAACTGGCCGCTAGATAGTATTCGCGTAGCAACCTCTTGCTCGGGAAATCTTTCCATTACCGCTGCTTTGGTACTCTCGGCCAGAGCCTTTTGTTCCTCGTTGTGCGTGAATATCGCACTCAGGTACTCAAATCCTTTATCACAAAATTGTCCGCGTTTATCGAACGGATCGATATTTCGCCAATAAACCTGGAGTAGTTCGGCATAGCTGATGACTTCAGGGTCGTATTCGACCTCGACCGCCTCGTAGTGGCCTTTATGATTGCCGCGATAAGTCGGATTTTGAAGATCACCACCGGTAAACCCGGAAACAGCACTGGAAACACCGTCCAGGTCTTGAAAGGCGGCCTCAACGCACCAGAAACAGCCACCGGCGAACGTGGCTTTTTCAGCCTGCGCCCAGATTGGTGTAAATACCAATAGCGCGGTAAGAATAACTGTTCTAATCGACTTCATAGCGATAATCCTAATGTTATGTTCATTCAGGCTTAATACGGCAGTAACTCTAATTTGGATGTTCACTGATATGGAGAAATTTTACAAATTACACGGTAATTAACCACTGGGTTCACAAAATATCGTTATATAAACTCGGTTTTTTGCTAGAAACCGGTTGTTTAGGTGCTATCGGCCAAGTTGGCACAGTCATTGCATTAGCGGGTTGAGACTAATAATAAAATGTGGAGACTGATTATGTTAACTAGAAAATCAAGGTTGCGGCTAGTTCTTGTAGGTTTGGCGGTAGCCATCTTTTTTTCGGTGGCGTCACTGCCGGGCTGTATTTATGTTAATGCCGAAGTAGATGAGCCATTTGAATTAACGCGCAATAGTAGTAAAAATTCACGAGTGAATTTACCGACCCAACAATACGCCGTGACGAACTTCACCGGCGTCGACGTTGGCGCCCATTTTGAGGTCAATATAGATCCTGGTGAACAACACAGTGTGTCGATCGCAGCCCAACCTGGTACCCGTGAGTTACTGGTAGTCGAGGTCCGTAAGGGTGTTCTAAACCTGGGTTTTTCTAAAAGGGTACGGAATCCTGGTGACGTGATTGTCGACATAGTGATGCCGGCACTCGATTATCTCGGGGTTAGCGGCGCTGCAGATGTAGAAGTAATGCGTGGCTTCAGTGCCGAGCAATTGCGTCTGGATGGTTCGGGTGCAGTGAATATCGAGATTGATATCAACGCTAATACCATTATCACTGATCTTTCCGGGGCATCAGATTTAGATATTGCCGGCCGCACTAAAAGCTTAACTCTAGAGGGCAGTGGTGCGACAGATTTTGATGGTCGACGTTTAATTGTAACGGACGCTGAGATCGATTTATCAGGTTCCTCGGATGCCAGTGTGGATGTGATTAACAACCTGAGAGCGGAGTTGTCAGGTTCTTCGGATTTGAATTGCGAGCGTCGCCCTGCGCATCTCAGTGTCGATACCTCGGGAGCGTCTGACGTGGATTGTTAGGTTTTTTAGAACAGCAGTGTTTAAACCGGGTCGCACACAAGGAAGGTGGTCGTAGATTCGGGATTTGGCTGTCGTCTAGGTCAAAACCCGAATCAACGCGCCACCGTGTAACGGCAGCTTTGGATGGGTGGGTTTTGCGGTAAAAAACTGGCAAAGTT
>CAZUMV010000174.1:0-6465 GCA_964621435.1 uncultured Thiotrichales bacterium
ATGGTGGTCACAGACTACCGCGATTCCTTTACCGCCAGCAGCAGTAACCGCAGCGGCAGTGGCATCTATGGTACCGGGTAATGGGCTGAAAGAATTTTCGGTGACCGAACGGCCGCTTACATAAACGGTATTACCTGCTTTTCCTAAAGCAATTGCGATCCCTTTACCGACGCCGCGACTAGCGCCGGTCACTAGTACGATTCGATCTGTTTTCAAGCCCATGAGTGCGCCTCAACCGTGATTACATAACAAGCAAAATATGCAGCAGACATTTACGTATTCTAACCCTTAACGCGCCTTTCGGACACTGTTTGCGCAATTTTTACTGACGGCTTTTGCGAATATGTGTAACATCAACTTAAAATAAATTCGCCAGAAAACCTCATGGAACAAGACCTTTTGCGACGTATTGAGCGACTCGAATCCCTCGATGAAATTCGACAGCTAGTTGCAAAGTACTCACTTTCGCTAGATATGCGTGATTTGGATGCGCACGTCAACCTGTTCGCCGAAGATATCCGTGTGACCCGCGATAAGGTCGGCCGGACACATTTAAAACGCTGGCTTGATGACACCTTGCGCTTGCAATTCACCGGCACTTCACACCACATCGGCAACCACATTATAGAATTTGATGATCCAGACAATGCCCACGGTGTTGTGTATTCCAAAAATGAACATGAAACCGGTGATCAATGGGTCATCATGCAAATGATCTATTGGGACAATTATCAACGTATTGATGGTCGCTGGTATTTTCGTCGACGCCTACCTTGCTATTGGTACGCGACCGATCTCAATCAGCCACCCATCGGCGATAACAAAATGCGTTGGCCTGACCGGGATAGTTATGACGGTGCGTATCATGAGCTATTTCCATCATGGGAAGAATTTTGGCGCAATCCGCCGCACTCAGATACGCCGGAAGTGGCTGCCCCGGCGCCGTTAGAAGAATTCCTGAAAACCATGCGCGGCGATGCACCCTATCCGAAGATCAGGGTGCGGTAATGATCAATCTTGATACCACCATTCCAAACGTTCTGGAGCGAGCGGCCGCGCAGTGGTCAGATCAGATCGCAGTCGAAGATGGTAGCGAAAGACTCACGTACGCAGAGCTACTGGAAAATGCCAGACAAGTCGCGCGCGCTTTAATCGCCAATGATGTAAAAGCCGGCGACACCTTTAGCATTTGGGCGCCGAATATTCATGAGTGGATCTGGACTGCAATCGGCGGCCACATGGTTGGCGCAATTCTGGTGCCATTAAATACGCGTTATAAAGGCATTGAAGCCAGCGACATCCTCAAGCGCTCAAATGCGAAAATACTATTCACCGTTACGGACTTTCTGGACACAGATTATCCGGCACTACTACAAGATCAGGATTGCGGCAATCTCGAAAAGATCGTTTTACTGCGCGGCGCAGCCCAATCCTGTATCGGCATCGATGACTTTATCGTCACCGGCAGCAATACTTCCGACGAACAACTCAATGCACTCCGATCTGCAATTAAACCCGCAGACATTAGTGACATTATGTATACATCCGGAACCACCGGCGCGCCAAAAGGCGTGCTTAGCGCGCATGGTCAAGTAGTGGCGATTACCAAAGAATGGTCGCGCGCTGTTGGTTTAAATCAAAACGACCGCTACCTGATCGTCAATCCATTTTTTCATTCCTTTGGGTACAAATCGGGTTGGCTGGCTTGCCTAGTTACCGGCGCCACGATCCTCCCGGAAGCGGTATTTGATACCCATAAAATACTGAAACGTATCGAGAGCGATCAAATTTCGATGCTACCGGGCGCGCCAACTATTTTTCAATCTATCCTCAATGACGAAGCACTGGATACAACCGATCTATCTAGCTTGCGCTGCGCCGTTACCGGCGCTGCTTCGGTGCCGGTTGAGCTGGTACGAGACATGAAAAACAAACTGGGTTTCAGCCACGTATATACCGGTTACGGCTTGACCGAATGCGTAGTGGTTAGTATTTGCCGGGATGGAGATGATTTCGAAACGATTGCCAACACTGCCGGTAAACCGCTGCAATCGACAGAACTGAAAGTCGTTGATGAAAACAACAACCAGGTCGCAACCGGCGAGCTCGGAAACATAAAGGTGCGCGGCTATAACGTCATGCAGGGTTATCACAACGATGCCAAAGCAACTGCCAACACCGTTGACATTGAAGGCTGGCTGGATACCGGCGACATCGGTTGGCAAGATGAAAATGGCTACGTCAAAGTTACCGACCGGGTCAAAGATATGTTTATCTGCGGTGGCTTCAATTGCTATCCCGCGGAAATAGAAAACTTGCTGCTACGCCACCCCAATATACTCGATGTTGCAGTGGTAGGTGTCGCCGATGAAAGAATGGGCGAAGTTGGCCAAGCATACATCGTCTGCAAAGATGCCGACTCCGCAAATGACGCCGAGTTATACGATTGGTCACGAAAACATATGGCCAACTATAAAGTACCCAGACAATTCCATTTTGTATCAGAGCTGCCGCGCAATGCTTCCGGGAAGGTCATGAAATTCAAACTGGACGCCAATGATTAAAAAAACGCTCGCCTACTTGACCGGCATCATCGCGCTACTGATTGTATTGTTGTTGATTCCAGTGACCCGGCATTTCATTGTTTCATTGTTTTTACCCAAGGTTCCGGAACTACCAACCCCAAGTACGCAACTGTCTGCAGATGACCAGGGACGGATTTATTTTCCAAGCAGCAGCCCTTTTGATCTTGACGTCATTTTTTCCGGCATGCAAAACGTCTTGCAAACCACCGGTGTTGGCGACCTTAGTCTTCCACCGAATGCAACTGACGCCAATCCCGTACCAACAATCATTCTGGCGCACGGTAGCGGCGGCATAAGAGATGGTCGTGAATTCGAGTATGCGCAATTGCTTAACGACAACGGCATTGCTGCATTTGTGATTGACTACTATGCGCCGCGCGGCGCTGGTTACGACACCGGCTATTTAGCAAAAACTGCGTCAACCACCGAGTTTGATATTGTCGCCGACGTTTATAGTGCATTAACTTTATTATCCAGCCACCCGCTAATAGATGGCGAACGTATTGGTGTCATGGGTTTTTCCTATGGCGCCATGGCGGCACGCTTAGCCGCAGACGTTCGCTTCCGTGATAACCTGGCACCAGCGCACCCCGGCTTTAAAGTACACGTTGATGCCTACGGCCCTTGTTTCCAGAACCTGCAAACGAAATCGACAACCGGCGGCGCGGTACTAACGTTACGTGGTACTGAAGATGCTTCCAATGATCTCGCTGCCTGTTTAGTGCGTGAACAAGAACTCAGAGATCTTGGTGTCACCGTGCAAGCGCATGTTTATGAAGGCGCCGGGCACGCTTGGGAAAACCTTAGCCCGAGAGTGATGGCGGATATGCCCTATCTCAGCGGCTGCGAAGTCATCTATGACGAACATGGGTTTGCGCAACTCAATGGCGAACGAATAACCTCATACGATAAAAATGCCAAACGCATTGAACGCATCATTGCGCGCTTTACCAGCGGCGGAAAATATAAAGACTGCCTGCACAAAGGCTACTTCGTCGGCAACGACCCCAAAACCAAGCAACAAGCCAATCAAGATTTATTGGCCTTTCTTAAGCAACACCTATAACGTAAACAACAATGCACAACTGGAGGTAACAACAATGGTTCAATTAAAACACACAAAAATACTAATTAGCTTAATCTTCACCCCATTACTTTTCTCGAGCGCAGACGCCGCCGAACTTGAAGAAATTATCGTTACCGCGCAAAAGCGTAGCGAATCGATGCAAGATATTCCCATCGCGATGAACGCCTTTAACGCCGAGAACATTGAATCAATGGGACTCAATAGCGCCAAAGATATCGGGCAAGCATCGCCAAGCCTGCAAACGCCGGCTTACCCGGTATCGAGCAACAACCTGGCGCTATTTATTCGCGGCATCGGTAACGCTGACTCCATTTCATTGACCAAAGATAATACCGTTGGCCTGTATTACGACGGCGTCTATGCCGGCCGTTCTACCGGCTTGCTGGCTGACCTTTCAGATCTTGAACGGGTCGAAATATTACGCGGACCACAAGGCACTCTTTACGGAAGAAATACTATCGCTGGCGCCGTCAACTTTATCAACGCCAAGCCGACTGGTGAGTTCGGCGTAAAAACAAGAGTCGAAGTTGGCGACTTTGGAACCAGACGTATCACTAGCAATCTCAACTTACCAAGGATGGGCAACATCAGTGTCAAAGTAACCGCCACCGATACCGAGCGCGATGGCTGGGTTGACAACGGCGGACCAAATGAAGCGGCCTTTACTGAATACCAAGACTATTACGCTGAAGATAAAACCGGCTTTCGGGTTGCCCTGAATCTCGAGGCGAATGAGCAGCTAACTTTTGATTATGCTTATGACCAAGCTGATATGGATACCGGTTCACCTTACTTTCAATACCTAGGGCCATCAGGTGGACTCGACGCCGGCTTTCAACCGATTACCGATAGTTTTTCAGAGCGCCTGGAAGAAACGCGCACCCCAACCGGTGGTGGTCGCTTTGCCTACACACTGCCGACGACTGTTACTAAGGTAGAGGGTCATAACCTCACTAGCACCTTCGACATTAACGAAAATTTGGTGTTTAAAACTATTACCGGATTTCGCGAATTTGATGACAACGCCTCAACCAGCTTCTCGCAATCTTTTGGTGGCGCGGGTAATTTTGAAGTTAACACCCGCACCGACCACGAGCAATTCTCGCAAGAACTTCAATTGGTGGGCAGCAGCAGCAATCTAGAGTATGTGGCGGGCTTGTACTACCTGGAAGAAGATGCCACGCAAATAGAAAGACAATATCTGAATCGCTCTACCTTCGATGCTACGGGCATTTTCATAATCGATTTTGCCAGCGCCACACCCGGTAGCCCGTGCAGTATATTCGGTCAAGGAGGAAACGGCGCCGGCGGTATAGCACCGCCGTGTGTTGCTCCGTTTACCCCGGGAACTGTATTTCCTTTTTATCTGGGCGAATACCGAATGGATAGCCAAATCGAATCATTGGCAGCCTATGGTCAAGTAACCTGGACGCCTGCCTCAGTGTCAGCGCTGGACCTGACTTTGGGTCTGCGTCACACCGAAGATGAACGCGACACCCAACGCAGCAATGATGCCTGGGCGTTCAATAGTTTTGCTCCAGGCCAGACTAGCGGAGATTTCAGCAATACCGACTGGTCGGTAGTCGCAGATTACCAATGGACCGATAGTATATCAATTTACGCTAAAGCCGCTTCCGCGTTTCGGTCTGGCGGCGCCAGTAGAAACGGCTTGAACTACTCTCAAGGTTTTGACGAAGAAACTCTGATTTCGTATGAGCTAGGCTGGAAGACTCAGTTGCTCAATGACCGGATTCGATTCAACGGTGCAATTTTCCAAATGGACATTGATGACATCATTTTGGATTTCTTGCCCGATCCAATTAATAATCCGCAGTTCGTAGAAGTGTTCAACTCCGGTGAAGCTGACGTCAGAGGGCTGGAACTGGATTTCCTCGCAGCCGCGACCGATTACCTGACTCTAGGCGTCAATGTCGCGCTGTTAGATCATGAAATAACCAAAGCAGTCTTCCCGGACGGTACCGATCGAACCGGTAGCACCGAATTAGTATGGGCACCGGAAACTGCCTATAGCATCACTGCCGATCTGGTCACCCCCCTTAATCGTGGCAATCTAAACTGGCACTTGGACTATTCCTGGCAGGATGATCAGCTCGCGCTGGCGAATACCAACTTTGGCCGCGTTGAAGTGGGCTCTTATGGTTTGCTAAATGGCAAGATAAGTTTTTCTGATGTCGAGATCGGCGGCGGGAATTGGCAGTTTGGCATCCTTGCGCGCAACTTGACCGATGAGGATTCGGTCAACTATCGGATTGGTGCAACTTCAGCGACTTTTTTGCAACCGAGATTGATCGCCGCCGAAGTTATTCTCGAGTTTTAAGGAAATACAATTGAGAGCAATACATGTCATTTAAAACTATACTCACTGAACGGTCAGAGCAAGTATTAACGATTACGCTTAACCGTCCGGAAAAATTAAATGCGCTGTCACCTTCATTGCTAGCCGAACTCAAGTCAGCAATCGATGCCGCTAAATTTGACCCGGAAGTTTCGGTGGTGGTCATTCGCGCTGCCGGCCGGGTGTTTTCGGCCGGCTATGATCTTAGTGAAGAAGAATGGATTATCTCGCAATTTCCTGCCGATTTTGAACATGGCGTTGACTTACAACAAGACCGCGACGACATAATTGACCTACTTAACTATTGGCTCGATCTTTGGCAGTTCCCTAAACCGATTATTACCGAAATTCATGGCGCTTGCTTATCCGGTGCTGGCGAGCTTGCAGCTATCTCGGATCTGGTGGTGGCCGCGCCGGAAGCGCGCTTCGGGCACCCG
>CAZUMV010000175.1:0-6462 GCA_964621435.1 uncultured Thiotrichales bacterium
TCAAAGCCAAGATGTTCTTTTTCGGCAAGTGCTTTGAGCGCATTCAACTCGGCTACACGCTCGGCAATTTCGATGCACGATAAGTTATTGTCGCCAATTTGGCGTTCCGATACAGTCCTGCTTGGAGTGCAGGCTACGATAAAAATCACTAGCAAAAGTAGTGGGCTGGTTTTAGTAAGCATGATATTGGTTCACCCTTTGCAATCGTAAAATTGTGACACAATTGTACTGTTTTTTTTGACCGGACGCATTTTAGGTTGGTGCGTGACCGGATTAAGGCGAAATCGAATTTTACCTCCATGCATTCGCCGCATGAATCCTCTAGAATGAGTAACCATGAGTGATATTGCCGACATGCTTGAAGGAGAAGCTGGTAACGTCTACTGGCAGGAGTTGCAGCCGCATTTCGCCCGTGGCGTTGTGTTCTCTCTACATTCAGAAAAAAACCTTATTGATGTTGCTGGCGCCATTATTAGCGACGACAAAGATCGGGTAACCCATTTGCTTGAAAAAGGCGACCTGCTTAAAGTCAGCGATGATCAGGCGCGCGACTGGCTAGAAGCAAACCCGCTATTCCGGGCTATTGTGGTCGCGCCTTGGGTGTTGATCCAGGAGGCCAAGCACTAATGAGTAGCCCGCATTTTGTGGTTCTTGGAAATGAGAAAGGTGGGACTGGAAAGTCCACATTGGCGATGCATGTGATTGTGCACCTGCTGCAAAATGATCGCAGCGTAGGCGTTATTGATCTGGATTCGCGTCAGGGCAGTCTCACGCGCTATCTGGATAATCGTAAAGCTTTTGGCAAAGAGCATGGTTTGACTTTACAAATGCCTTTTTACAAGTTGATTAAACGCTCCAAGCTGGATAGTACCCGCGAAACTGAAGATGAAGAACGGGGCTGGTTGGAGCAGGCTATCCGGGAAATGGATGCCGAGATCGTTATCATCGACTGTCCGGGTAACGACACCTGGCTTTCCCGGGTTGCGCATACTTATGCTGATACTTTGCTGACGCCAATTAATGATAGTTTTGTAGACTTGGATTTAATCGGTCAAGTCAATGTTGATGGTAGTAAGGTCATAAAACTGAGCTATTACAGTGAGCTTGTCTGGGATTGTCGTAAAGCACGGAATATGAATGACCGGGTATCAACCGATTGGGTCGTCACGCGAAACCGTCTGGCTAGTCTTACCTCAAAAAATAATCGCCGCGTTGAGCGGGCGCTAGAAAGCCTGCGTCAAAAAATCGACTTTCGCCTCGTGCCGGGTTTGTCAGAGCGGGTGATTTACCGCGAACTATTTCCTAAAGGCTTGACTATGATGGATTTTGGCAAGGTTAGCCAAATAGGGAAAATGCAGATGTCGCATGTCACTGCGCGGCAGGAAGTAAGAAGGTTAGTAGAGTCACTAAACCTGCCTAATTCGGGAACTTCCGACCAAAGTTAAGTTCAAAAAGTGTTAGATCGTTCACACTTTGTTGTCAGACCTTGAGGCGGACTAATCTATAATTTAGCCATGAAATTTTATCCCTTATTAAACCGGATCAATATTAAATCTCTGTTTCGTTTTTCAGCTTTACTCATTGTTTTTGTACTGACCGCCACGACCTTAAACGCGAGCACTTCAGATGATGATTTGAGTCCAGAGCTACGGGTATTCAAAAATGCTCTGGTGGCTCTTAAAGCTAACCAAAAAACTACTTATTCGAAACTGAAGAAATCGCTCAGAAATAATCCATTGTATCCTTACTTAGAATACGAAGAACTTTCACGTTCTCTTGGTAGCAGTCGTTCTATTCGATCATTTATAAAAACTTATGCGGATACGCCGTTAGCTGAACGACTAAGACGGTCGTGGTTGCGTTCTTTGGCTAAACGAAAACAATGGAGTGAATACTACCGGGCTTATGATAGCGAGCTTGATGATAATACCGAGCTGCGGTGTCATTACATGCACGCCAGTTTACTTAAGGGCAAAAACGTATTTGCGGCGGTGCAGGAAATTTATCCGGTGGGTAAGTCTTTGCCGGACGCCTGCGACCCGGTTTTTGATCATTATTATAAAAGCGGTGCGATAACGCCGGCCATGATATGGAATCGACTAGTTCTGGCAGGTGACAAACGCAACAGTACCTTAGCGAGATATTTATCAAAAAAATTACCCAAGGCACAACAGGGCTGGTATTCGTGGTGGCAGAACCTTAATGCCCGTCCTTTGAAAACCATGAGCAGACTCGCACAGGAACGAGATAGCGATTATCTACGTGACATGTTGGCTTTCGGAGTCGTTCATTACGCGCGTGAGGATACTACTGCTGCTTGGGACTTATGGCATGGGCAGTATAAAAACAAATTCAATTTTACCCGCGCCCAAATAAACAAAGTCGAGCACGCAATTGCATTGCGCGCCGCTTGGCGACATATACCCGAAGCATATGGATATCTCACCAGCCTCGCGGAAGCTGCATTGGATCAAGAAGCACGCGAATGGCGCGTGCGTTCGGCGCTGCGAATACAAAACTGGTCTGGAGCAATTTCCCAAATTAAGGCACTGCCGGAAAGGTCTCAAGGCAAAGCCGAGTGGCAGTATTGGTTAGCGCGTGCGTATGAAATGAACCAAACGCCAGATCTGGCGAACGATATGTACCGTGAGCTAGCCTTAGAGACGGACTATTATGGATTTTTGAGCGCTGAAAAAATTGGCGCGCCGTATATATTCAACGATGTGCCGGTGCTTAGCGTTGAAGAAGAAAGTAAGGTCGCTAGTTTGGCTAATAGAGATGCTTTCGTCAGAGCACGGTTGTTATCTGATCTCGGGCGCGATCTGGACGTGACTCGTGAATGGAATTTTGCCATTAAAGATATGAGCAAAGACGACATTCGAGTTGCGTCAAAACTGGCACAACAATGGGGTTGGAACTTTACTGCGATTGCTACCATTGCCAAAGCGCGGCATTTTGAAGACTTACAGTTACGCTTTCCGGTCAAGTACGACAATCTTGTTGAGAGCGAAGCACAACGCAATCGTATTGACAGTAGCTGGGTTTACGGCGTCATTCGCCGGGAAAGCGCGTGGCGCGAAGATGTGGTTTCGCCCGCTGGAGCGGTTGGTTTGATGCAGCTTATGCCGGCAACTGCCAAAAGTGTCGCTAAAAGCCTGGGTATGAAAAGACCATCACGTGCACAGCTGAGAGAAGCCCCAAGAAATATTCGTTTAGGTACGGCCTATTTGCGCGAAGTG
Source organism: uncultured Thiotrichales bacterium (assembly GCA_964621435.1). Taxonomy (GTDB): domain Bacteria; phylum Pseudomonadota; class Gammaproteobacteria; order CAZUMV01; family CAZUMV01; genus CALIRD01. The sequence goes on from CAZUMV010000175.1 coordinate 3,240, forward strand.
CTTGACCAATATGACGATAACGAGATTCTCGCAACAGCGAGTTATAATGCTGGCCCGCATCGTGTTAAGGCCTGGTTGCCAGAGCTAACTACGCTACCATCCGACGTTTGGATAGATACTATTCCTTTTGACGAGACCCGTGCTTATGTTAAAGCTGTGCAAGCTTATAGCATGATCATGGCGTGGAAAACCGGTAAACCAGAGCGTCGTCTGGACTTAAGAATGCCGCCGGTTTACACCATTGATGAATGGGAACAAAAACGCGCTGGTTAGCTAGTTCAAATACTGCGACCAATCGTGATCACTTTGACCAAACGCAAAGAACTCGGGGTTTAACAAAGACTCTTTCTGGTTATAGCTAAGCACTTCCATGTCCAAGTCGGTTATCTTGCCACCGGCCCGTTCTAAAATACACTGGGCAGCAGCGGTATCCCACTCAGAGGTTTTCCCCAGGCGCGGATAGATGTCTGCTTTGCCTTCTGCAATCGCGCATATTTTCATCGAGCTACCCATTCTTAAACACTCTTTTGCTTTGATGCTATCGAGTATTTTTTGGTCGGTTTTGCTGTAGCTGGCATGCCCCAATATTGCGGTAGTGGCTTCGCTATCGAGTGCACGGGCTTGAATTTTTGTGCGAACATTATCTTTATCCACTTTTGTAGCTACGTTGTCGCGGCTCGCAAACCACAGCAACCCTTTGGCTGGTGCATACACTACTCCTAATATCGGTTGGCGGTGTTCAATCAGGGCAATGTTTACGGAAAATTCGCCGCTGCGTTTGATGAATTCTTTGGTGCCGTCCATAGGATCAACCAACCAATACCGCGGCCATGTTTTACGTGTTTGGTAATCTGGTGGTTGCTGTTCTTCCGATAACACCGGTAGGCTAGGGGATAGTTGTATGAGCTCTGACGCAATAAAGTTATCCGCTGCTTTGTCGGCCTCGGTCACCGGGGTAGCGTCACTTTTGGTTGATACCTTGGCGCCATGTTCATAGTAATGCATCAGGATATCTCCGGCCTCGCGCGCAATATCTTCGCAGGCGCTGACCAGTTTTCTCAAATTCAGGGTCTCGTCGTTCGACATCAGTTTCGTTGTTTTAGGTATTCTTGCGCAGCAAAAAGTGCGGCGATACTGCGTGCTTCAGTACAGTCGTCTCGCAAAATGATATTGGGTAGATCTGACATTTTTACCGGCACTATTTCCAGTGGTTCGGGTTCATCGCCCTCTGCGGTTTCTTCGTACAGGTTTTCTGCGAGCATGACATCGATAGAGTGGCTCATATAGCCTGGGGAAATCGTAAATTGATTGAGAAAGGTAATTTGCTTGGCTGCATAGCCAATTTCTTCTGCCAGTTCCCGGTTAGCACCTTGCTCTAATGTTTCACCTTGTTCCAAACGTCCTTTGGGTAAGGCCAGTTCGTAACGTTCGGTTCCGGCGCTGTACTCACGAATCATAATGACCGTGTCCGCATCCAACATCGGGACCACAAGCACCGCTCCGTGCGGTCCACCAATGAGGCGTTCGTAGACGCGTTGCTCGCCATTAGAAAAAGTGAGATCTAACGATTCGACCGCAAAAAGATGTGTTTTGGCGACTATTTTGCGGCTGGTTATAACGGGTTTTTGTGGCATAGATGCATGTGCTCGAAATTTGTTTTGAAACGAAATTATAAATCGTATTAATGACTATATGATGATTATCAATGGGTTACAGGCGATAAATCATGCTGATTTTGTTGCAAAAAAGCAACTTATACAAAAATATGTTGCTTTAACGACTCACTCACTCTATAAAGTACACATCTTATGACACTTACATGGCGACGGTGAAAGTGTTTGGGACAAGAATTGAGATTGAGGGGACGTCGCAATATGCTCTCGCAAACTAGTGTTAATAATACGAACATACAACATACACAATTAGATTGAGAGCAATATCAGGGTAGTTGAGATTCGTCTCGCTACCCCTTTTTTTTGTCCCATTTCTTTTGCCACTTTTGGTCCCAGTTTTTGAAGCGTTTACGGCAGTAGAGCAGAAGTTCCTCGTAGTTGGTGAAGTGCAGGTCAAAACCATTCTCTGCTGGTTCATCCAGTTCGCAAAAATCGTTCGAGTAGTCTCTACAAATAGTAGGACGAGTTTCATAGATCCCGCATTTCCCGTGTTCCCCGAGATGTTGGCAGACTGCTTCCACATTCATAAACCAGCCATCTTCGTCTTTGTAAAAGCTTATATTTTTATGCGAGATTTGCCATAGTAGCTGATCAAAGTCGGCGCGTTTTTTAGGTTTGTCTATCTCTATGGTGATGTAAGTGCAGCACTTACTATTCTTGCAATATGAGCACTTATTTTCTGCTGTTAGTACTACGCCAGGTACAGATTGATGTATCTCTATGGTTTCCTTGGCACTCATTTAGTTAACTCTCCTTCATATACGATTCTTCGTGCACCGTTATTATCTGCCTGACCTATCAAGGTGAGGTAGTTTCGTATGTTTTCTGGTGTGCTTGGTTTGGCTTTTACTTTGATATCCGACCGATAGCTACCGTCTGCGTTCAGGTCAACTTTACCATTGATATCCAGGTTGCTGTTCTGTGCAGTGGTTATAACGGCAGTGGTTTCTCCATCTTCGCCGGTAGCATCTATAACAACATCGCCAATATCTAGATCTATAGGCGCCCGAACCTGTGCTTGTTGCCACGCGATTCTGGCGCTAATAGAGTCGAGTTGTTGGTTCAGTAATGTCAGTTCATCAATTCGGGCATTAATCACTCCCTCAGCCTGTAGCGCGGCCACGCTACCGGTAAGTGGCAAGGCGTCGGCATTTATACGCACGTTGGTGTCGCTCAACCACAAGTTATTATTATTGCCCATTTTGGCAAAACCATCTGCACGCATCTGTGACCCGTCCAGCTCAAACTTGCCACCGACTTTTCCAGTAATTAAATTCCACGGGCTCAGGCGCCAGTCCAGCTTGCCAAGATTTTTACCTTGGTGCTGAAGTTGCGAAGCATGACCGCGCCAAATAGTGCCGCTCAGTCCGTTTAAGGCGACCGAACTGTTTTCGGGTACGAATTTACTAATAAGAGTGGCGGGGGCTAATACGATCAAAAAGAGTAAAAATGCCGCCAGCAGGATAAACACTGCCCGTTTGGTGATCTTCATGGTGTCGCTGTCTACCGGGTTAAGGTTATGCGGGCATCCACCAATCCTGGTTGGTCGG
>CAZUMV010000176.1:0-6433 GCA_964621435.1 uncultured Thiotrichales bacterium
GCCAGATACTTTATAACCAAGGATGAGAAAGTTGTCATGGCCTCCGAAATGGGCGTTCTCCCGATTCCGGAAAAAGACATCGTTAAAAAATGGCGTCTGCAACCAGGAAAAATGCTACTAATTGATCTTGAGCGCGGCCGCATTATTGACGATACCGAATTAAAGAACGAGCTCGCAAATGGCAAACCGTACCAGCAGTATCTGGACAAAACCCAATTCCATTTAAAAGATCTCGACATTGAAGTAACCGCCAAGGATCTGCCTGACGGCAGCCTGTTACAAAACCAACAAGCATTTGGCTACACCCAGGAAGACGTCAAGTTTTTATTGGTTCCGATGGCCGAGTCAGGCAAAGAAGCGATCGGCTCAATGGGTACTGACGTACCACCTGCGGTTCTGTCAGATCACTCCAAACCGCTTGGACATTACTTCAAGCAAAACTTTGCCCAGGTAACTAACCCACCGATAGACCCTATTCGCGAAGAGATTGTGATGTCATTGATGACCTTGATTGGTCCTCGCCCCAACCTGCTTGGGCTGGATGATCAAGATACCGAGATGCGGCTGGAGATAGACCAACCTGTACTTAGCATTTCAAACCTTGGCAAGGTAAAAGCCGTCGAAGAAAGCACTAACGGGGCATTTAAAACCAAAACGCTATCAATGCTCTACCCCGCCAACAAAGGTAGCAGAGGCCTGGAGCCGGCATTAAAAGCAATTTGTGATGCAGCCGTCAAAGCGGTTGATGACGGTTACAATATTTTGATTTTGTCTGATCGTGGCGTCGATGAGAACCTGCTTCCTATTCCAGCATTGCTCGCGACATCGGCAGTACATCATCATTTAATTCGTAAAGGCTTGCGTACTGAAACCGGATTAGTGCTGGAAACGGGCGCGGCAAAAGAAGTCCATGACTTTGCCACACTGGCGGGTTATGGCGCTGAAGCAATTAACCCTTATCTGGCCATAGAAACCATTTGCGCGCACCGCGAAGAAATTGACGCCAACATCAGTGAAGGCGATCTGGTGAGACGCTATATCAAAGCGATCGGTAAAGGACTACTGAAGGTCATGTCAAAGATGGGCATTTCTACCTACCAATCTTATTGTGGCGCCCAGATATTTGATGCCGTTGGTTTGAGCAGTGAATTTATAGAGCGATATTTTACCGGCACCTCGACGAACATTGAGGGTATCGGGCTTAAAGAGATTGCCGCAGAGTCAGTTCGCTGGCACAAAAATGCCTACGGTGACAACCCGATTTACCAACGTCATCTTGATGTTGGTGGCGATTACGCTTTTCGCCAACGCGGTGAAGCACATACCTGGAATCCGCAGACCATTTCGAAATTACAACATGCCACCAGAGCTAACAATGCCGACACTTATAAAGAGTTTGCCGATCTGATCAACAAACAAAACGAGGAGCTATATACCTTCCGTGGTTTATTCGATCTGAAGTTCAATAGAAAGGCCGTCCCTCTTGATCAGGTTGAACCTGCTGAAGATATTGTTAAACGTTTTTCAACCGGCGCTATGTCGTTTGGCTCTATTTCGTATGAAGCGCATAGTAATTTGGCGATTGCCATGAACGAGCTCGGCGGCAAGTCCAATACCGGTGAAGGGGGCGAGTTACGGGAACGTTTTGCGCCTCTTGAAGACGGCAGCATGAATCCGAAACGCTCGGCAATCAAGCAAGTAGCCTCGGGAAGGTTTGGGGTTACCACTGAATATTTAGTCAACTCTGATGTCATGCAAATAAAAATGGCGCAAGGCGCAAAGCCCGGTGAAGGGGGGCAGCTACCAGGCCACAAGGTCGATGACACGATTGCCAATGTGCGGCACTCAACTGCTGGTGTTGGTCTGATTTCACCACCGCCGCACCATGATATTTATTCCATTGAGGACTTGGCACAGCTAATCCACGATCTTAAAAACGCCAACCCGAAAGCCGATGTGTCAGTCAAGCTGGTTTCCGAAGTCGGGGTCGGTACCGTTGCGGCCGGTGTGGCAAAAGCGCACGCTGACCACATCACGATTGCCGGCTACGATGGTGGTACGGGTGCCTCGCCGCTAACTTCAATAAAACACGCTGGTTCGCCATGGGAAATGGGACTGGCTGAAACGCATCAAACATTATTGCTTAATCAATTACGCGGCCGCGTAGCCGTTCAGGTAGACGGCGGTTTACGTACCGGTAGAGATGTTGTTATCGGCGCTCTTTTAGGTGCTGACGAGTTTGGTTTTGCTACCGCCCCACTAATTGTTTCGGGCTGCATCATGATGCGCAAATGTCATCTCAACACCTGCCCGGTCGGGATCGCGACGCAAAACCCCGAACTACGAGAGCGCTTTACGGGTCAACCCGAACATGTCATTAACTACTTCTTTATGGTTGCTGAAGAGATTCGCGAACTGATGGCGCAACTCGGTTATCGTAATTTCAATGAGATGATCGGTCAGGCACAACGTTTGGAAAAACGCCGCGCATTGAAACACTGGAAAGCCAAAGGCCTCGATTTCAGCCGCGTTTTTCACACCCCAAAGGTTGCCGCCGACCAACCCACCTTTCACTGCGAAACACAGGATCACGGCCTGGCGAAAGCTGCCGATAAAAAGCTCATCAAGTTAGCCAAGCAAGCTTTAGAACAACGTAAGCCGGTAAAAATTGAAGTGCCAATCAAGAATGTTAACCGCTGCTTTGGCACCATGTTATCGGGCGAAGTCGCGCGACGCTTCGGTATGGCCGGCTTACCAGACGACACCATCCATATCAAGGCGAGCGGCACATCAGGACAATCGCTAGGTGCCTGGTTGGCGCAAGGGGTCACCATTGAGGTCGTCGGCGAAGGCAATGATTACGTCGGCAAAGGTTTATCTGGCGGACGTATCATTATCTATCCGCAAGACGATTGCGGTATTGAGAAAGCCGAAGAAAATATTATTGCTGGCAACACCCTGCTCTATGGCGCCATCACCGGCGAGTGTTTTCTACGCGGCGTCGTTGGTGAACGATTTGCGGTACGCAACTCTGGCGCTGTTGCGGTAGTCGAAGGTACCGGCGATCATGGTTGCGAATATATGACCGGCGGTATTGTTGTGGTACTTGGTGATACTGGTCGTAATTTTGCCGCGGGTATGTCCGGCGGTATTGCATACGTGTATGACGACGACGGCACATTTGCCAGTCGTTGCAACAGCAGCGACATCGAACTGGAAAAAATACAGCGTGAAAAGCCACAACCGCAATTCAATATTAAAAGCGATTTAATGTCCGACGACGAACAACGTTTACGCACATTGATCGAACAACATAAACACTATACCAATAGCGCGGTCGCCCGGCACATGTTAATGAACTGGGATGACACTATTGGTAAATTCGTGAAAGTTGTACCCACCGAGTTTCGCGCAGCGCTCAACAAGCTGCAACAAGCTGACACAAAAGATCAAACCAAGGGTGGCGCCAATGGGTAAAACTACCGGCTTTCTCGAGATTCCACGCAAAGACCACAGCTATAAACCCGTTAAAGAACGGATCAAAGCCTTTAAAGAATTTAAAATCGAGCTCAGCGACAAAGACCTGGCGCGACAAGGCGCGCGCTGTATGGATTGCGGTATTCCCTTCTGTCATGAAGGCTGCCCGGTTAATAACATCATTCCGGACTGGAACGATCTGGTTTACAAAGACAATTGGCGCGAAGCACTGGAAGTCCTGCACAGTACCAATAACTTTCCGGAGTTTACCGGCCGCATCTGTCCGGCACCGTGTGAAGCGTCGTGCACGCTCAATTTAACCGAAGAACCAGTGACCATCAAAACCATAGAGTGTGCCATTGTTGATAAAGGCTGGGAAAACGGCTGGATAAAACCGGAAATTAACGCAGAAAAAACCGGCAAGAAAATTGCGGTGGTTGGTTCCGGGCCTGCCGGATTAGCGGCAGCGCAACAATTGTGCCGCGCGGGTCACCAGGTAACCGTATTTGAACGTCAAAGTCATGCTGGCGGACTGTTGCGCTTTGGTATTCCAGACTTCAAATTAAATAAATCGGTAGTGCAACGCCGGGTCGACCAAATGACCGCCGAAGGTGTCACCTTCAAAACCAACGTTAATATCGGCGTCGACATCAAAGCTGACAAGCTACAAAATGATTTTGATGCGGTACTACTCACCGGGGGCTCGGAAAAGCCACGCGACTTGCCAGCTAAAAATCGAGAGGTTAAGGGTATTTACTTCGCCATGGATTTTTTACGGCATAACACCCATCAAATCCAGGGCATCACCAAGAAAAATGATCCAGCCAAGAATGCCAAGGGCAAACATGTGATCGTGGTGGGTGGTGGTGACACAGGCTCCGACTGTATTGGCACCTCGATCCGTCAAGGCGCGAAATCAGTCACCCAATTAGAGATCATGCCCGAGCCACCTGAAAAGGAAGATAAACTGTTAACCTGGCCTGAGTGGCCAAACAAACAACGCACTTCGACCTCGCAAGCGGAAGGTTGTGAACGATTGTTCGCGACCACGACTAAAGAGTTTATTGCCGAGAAAGGCCAACTCAAAAAAATCGTTTGCGCCAAGGTTGCCTGGGCACAAGATGATAATGGTCAATATCAAATGTCAGAAGTTGAAGGCTCGGAATTCACGCTCGACGCCGACCTGGTTACGCTGGCAATGGGTTTTGTCCATCCGGTGCATGAAAACATGATTGAACAACTTAAGGTTAAACTGGACCCGCGCGGTAATGTAAAAGGTCAGACCGAAGGCAAGAAGGCCTATCACACGTCAGTTAAAGGTGTGTTTGCGGCTGGCGATATGCGCCGCGGTCAGTCACTGGTGGTTTGGGCAATTCGTGAAGGGCGACAAGCTGCACGGGCAGTCGACGCTTTTCTAATGGGCGACAGTACCCTCCCGAGATAAACCTTCGCTTTATTTAATATTAGGCATCTTCGCTGATCTTCGACAACACTTTATAGGCAGTTTGTCGATATAAAAGACTTAAGGTAGGAATGTTAAAAACGAAGTGGGTCAAGTCACTCACTTTGCCCTCATAGCGAATCATCAACATCGCGAAATGAATCAGCTCCGTGGCCTGATTGCCGACAATCGTAGCGCCTAGTAGTTTTTTGGTGCTTCTATCCGCAATCAATTTCACCATACCAAACTCATCTCCCAGCATCGGTGCCCGCACTGACTCACTGTAATCCGAATGCGCTGCGACCGGGTCATAGCCCGCTTCTTTCGCAGCAGCTTCATCCATACCCACTGAACTCAATTCGGGAATCGTGAAAATACCGCTCGGTATGAGATCAGTGACTTTACTTTCGTTTTCAGGTGCGAACATGTGAGCTGCAGCAACCCGGCCCTGTTCCATACCCGCTGAAGCCAATGACGGAAAACCAACCACATCACCAGCCGCATAAATATTCGGCACGGAAGTTTCCATATGCTCATCAACTTCAATGCTGTTCCAATCAGTTAGCTTGATGTCAGTATCTTCGATTTGCAGACCATCCAGTACCGGCACTCGCCCTAGCGCCACCAAAACCGTTTGTGCTGCGACCATAGTGCCGTCATTCAAGAACACCTCAACCTCGGCATTTTCTTTATCGTTATTAATACTTTCGGCGCGGGTGTTATGGCGAATCACCATGCCGGCCTCACAAAATGAATTTTCCAAAAACTCGGTTGCTTGCGGATCAATGAAACCCAGAATTCTTTCCCGGCTATTGACCAATGTCACCTGAATCCCCAAAGCCTGAAACATGGCCGCATATTCGCAAGCAATAACACCGCCACCCAACACCGCCAAAGAGCTCGGCATCGTCTCCATGTTCAACAAGGTATCGGAGTTGTGAACACGCACGCCGTCGATATGCATATCAGGTGTAGGACGAGTCTTGGAGCCCGTTGCGATCAAAATATTCTTCGCCGGAATAACTTTGCCATCTTCCAATGCCACCTGATGATCAGAAGTCAGGTGCGCTTTGCCTCTGATCCGGTCAACATCTTTTGAGCGAAAGTTGGCTTCTATTTTTTCGCGCCAACGAGTAACAAGATGACGCTTTAGCGCCATGAAATTGTTCATTGTTGGGGTATGGGTGTTATGGGTATCAACACCTTTACGACGCCCACCAGCGATATACAGCGCGGATTCTCTTAAGGTTTTACTGGGTATGGTGCCGGTGTTTACCCAGGTACCACCGGCAGGACCATAGTCGATAACGCATACCTTGGCGCCATAGTAGGCTGCTTGCAGGGCAGCTTTTTCGCCGGCCGGGCCGCTGCCAATTACTACAAGGTCATATTCAATTTCAGACATTTCTGGTCCAATTTCGGGATTTTGCGGGATTATGGCTTATTAATCGTGAAATTTCCCGAATTTTACGCAATAGAATCGGTGAGATCCTTGTGCTTTTTCACACGACAGCG
>CAZUMV010000177.1:0-4752 GCA_964621435.1 uncultured Thiotrichales bacterium
TGCCGACGTGGCTTGGAAAGCAGACAGAGATGTGAAGTATTCCGGTGCAGTTGACCAACAGCCAAAAACCTGCGAGCCGGAGTCTATGGAAGCTGAGGATCCAATGTTCATTCTTTACACTTCTGGTTCAACCGGTACTCCTAAGGGTGTTATGCACACCACCGGTGGATATCTGTTATACGCTGCGATGACTTTTAAGTATGTGTTTGATTATCAAGACGGTGACATTTACTGGTGTACCGCAGATGTTGGTTGGATCACTGGCCACACCTATTTGACCTATGGGCCTTTGGTAAACGGTGCAACGACTCTAGTGTTTGAAGGAATTCCAACTTATCCGGATGCCAGCAGGTTTTGGCAGGTAGTAGACAAACATCAAGTCACTATCTTCTATACCGCACCAACGGCCTTAAGAGCTCTGATGGGGGCCGGTGACCAGCATCTGAACACTACTAAAAGAGACAGTTTACGGATCCTCGGAACAGTCGGTGAGCCGATAAATCCGGAAGCGTGGGAATGGTACTTCCATAAGGTCGGGCACGCAAAGTGTCCCATTGTGGATACCTGGTGGCAAACCGAAACCGGTGGCATCATGATCGTGCCATTACCCGGCGCGACGCCCGCCAAGCCAGGTTCCGCGACCTTACCATTTTTCGGTGTTGAGCCGGTATTGCTGGATGATGAGGGTAATGTTATTGAGGGGCCAGGCTCCGGAAATTTGGCACTGCCGCAATCATGGCCAGGACAAATGCGCGGAATTTATAACAACGCCGATCGCTTCCATAGCGCTTATTTTGCGATGTATCCCGGCTACTATTTTACAGGTGACGGTTGTCGAAGGGATGAAGATGGCTATTACTGGATCACTGGCCGGGTAGATGATGTCATTAACGTTTCAGGTCATCGCATGGGTACTGCCGAAGTAGAAAGTGCTTTAGTCCTGCACAAGGTTGTAGCGGAAGCAGCAGTTGTCGGCTATCCACATGATATTAAGGGGCAGGGAATCTACGCCTACGTTACTTTAATGGCCGGTCAGGAATACACAGACGAACTAAAGTCCGAACTCGTTAGCCACGTTAGAAAAGAAATTGGCCCGGTAGCAACGCCCGATGTCATTCACTGGGCGCCCGGATTGCCTAAAACACGCTCGGGTAAAATCATGCGCCGTATTTTGCGAAAGATCGCCGAAGACGACTATGAGAGTTTGGGTGATACGAGTACTCTTGCGGATCCAGCGGTTGTTGATCATCTTATCGCTTCGCGATAGAAACAATTGCTCCGGATTAAGATATGCTGCTGTAGCGGCATGCAGAATCGAGAACGCCTATAAGTTATTGATAAATAATTTTACTCAGCGTTGTGGAGAATAGGTGGGCGCGATCGAATCGCGCGTGGTACTTGTCATATTTGCGACTATATCATTCGATATTCTCCTCAATATAATCTCGCACTCGTTGCGGTATTTCTGTAATATTTGCTGTGTCTGTTTGAAGGCTCGAAACCGATCCGAAAATATTGTGGAATCTTTAACCTCCAATAAAGTTTTTTTCAAGCAGCGCAAGCTTATCCTGATTGCGTTGCTGGCTATGGCGCTTGGTCAAGTTTTGACCGCAGCGCACGCCGCTGAACACGTTTTGGATGAGCACCCGGGAAGCTCAATGTGTCTCGAGTGTTTGGCATTGATAAAAGACGAGCATGATTACGAATTCGGCGATGCAGCTGATCCAGAATCTGACGCAAGTACATTAACAGCATTTCTCGAAACACATGCTGCACCTATGCAGCCGGTGTCATTTGTTACTACTGCAGTTTTATCCCGACAGCATGACCTCCGTCGTTCCCGCGCGCCACCCATAACCTACTGATTCAATAACACCTGCCCGCCTTTTGCGGTGGGCGACCAGTTACAAGTTACGACTTCTCGCGATATAACCCGCGTGCAAGTCATTTATGAGTTTAGTTAGGAAAGTACCATGAGTATAAAAAATATGTTGGGTCTGGCATTGTCGGGCCTGTGTTTGGTTGCGATGTCTACGGGCATGGCGCAAGAAAATAATGATCAAGTGGAAGAGGTTTTTGTGCTTGGTGATCGTAAGGCCTACCAGGGCAATTTTGATGATCTTGAGGTGCCTGCAGCCGATCAAAAAATTGATGCGGAATTGTTACGTGATGTTGGAGCGTTGAGTCTTAATGATGCGTTGGATTTGTCTGCTTCAGTTGCTCGCCAGAATAATTTTGGTGGTCTGTGGAACAGCTTTTCGATCCGTGGTTTTTCCGGAGATATCAACCTGCCGAGTGGGTTTTTGGTAAACGGATTTAACGCTGGTCGCGGTTTTGGTGGCCCTCGTGATCTGGTCGGAATCGAGTCGGTAGAAGTATTAAAGGGCCCGCGCTCCGCGTTGTTCGGGCGAGGCGAACCGGGCGGTACCGTGAACATGGTAACCAAACGCCCGCAATTCGAAACTGGTGGCTATATTCAAGGCACTATCGGCGAGTGGGATCAGTTACGGTTTGAAGGCGATTATCAAACCCTCTTTGGTGTGAATGATAACGTTGGCCTTCGCCTGGTAGGATTTATAGAGGACTCTGAAAGCTTCCGAAATGAAGTTGAAACTGAAAAATTGGGTTTCTATCCTTCGATCTCCTGGAACATCAGTGACCAGACTAATCTTGCCTATGAGTTGGAATACACGGCACAAGAGCTGCCATTTGATCGTGGTGTTGTTTACTCCGAGGACTTTGGTTTTTCACCCCGAGAATTCTTTGTTGGCGAAAATGTCCCGATCGAAACAGAAGTTTTGGGGCATCAAATAGAGGTCCAGCATAACTTCAGTGACAATTGGAGTTTTTTGGGCGGCATAGGTTACCGGGATACGAGTCTCGAAGGAGATGCGTTTGAGCCGCAGTTTGGGTCGCGTCAAACTTATTTTCAGGACGGTCAAACGATTGCGCGATTCTTCCGCTCACGTGATTTCGATTCTGATTACACGGTATTGCGCGGTGAGTTCGCTGGAGAGTTCGAAACCGGACAAGTTCGTCATCGTTTAATTGTTGGTGCGGATTTCGATGAATTCGACAACACCCTGATCATCGACCGTTTTCGCTCAAGATTTTCGGGTGATTTGACTATGCTGACTCAGGCAGACTTGGCGGCCGATCTTATTTTGGAAATCAATAATCCGATCTACGGTTTGAATCTCGATCCTGCCGCTGGTGTGAATACACGCCGAAACGAAGTGCTCGAAGGCTACGGTATTTACCTACAGGATCAAATTGATCTAACTGATCAGCTACAAATCCGGATTGGTGCACGCTTTGATGATTTCGAGCAGGACCTTACTAACTTCGCTTCAACGCCGGCGACGACTATAAGCTCATCAGACGATCGCTTCTCACCACAATTCGGTGCGGTGTACCGGGTAAATGATGGCTTCAGTCTGTATGCGTCTTATGGAGAAGGCTATCGTCAGCAAACCGGGCAAGACTTTCAGGGCAGCCAGTTTGAGCCGAACATTACCGAGTCTGCGGAAATCGGTTTCAAAGCGGACCTTGGTGCGTTGTGCGATACAGTGGACGGGTCGATTAGTGCCACGCTGTTCAGAGTAGAGCAGAGCAATTTCCTAGTGAATGATGACCGACCTGAAGCAACCGCGGTTGGTTTCTTCTCAATCCCTGCGGGTGAAGCCGAAAGTACCGGTCTTGAGTTTGACGCGAATCTAGACTTTGCAAATGACGTCAGTCTGTGGATCTCATATGCTTATACAGACGCAGAGTTCACCAATAGTTTTGCGGATGCCGATGGCTTTGGTTTTACCATTGATGCGGGCGATCCGGTTATCAATTCACCGGAACATCAGTTAAATGTGCAGGCGACCAAAGGCTTCCATCTGGGTAGCATGCCAGCACGATTTGGTGGCGGTTTGCTCTATACAGATGAACGTAATGGCTTTGTCGGGTCTGACTTTTCTCTGCCGGATTACACCACGCTCCGAGTGTTCGGTGAAATCGAACCGGTTGACGGCATCTCGGTTCGTTTGGATATCGACAATCTAACCGACGAAACTTTCTACACAAACTCTTTTGCAAATGTTTGGGTAGAGCCAGGCGCACCGCAGCGTGTCAGATTATCCGCTACCTACCGCTTCTAAGGAATAATCATGACTAATGCACTTGAGGCAAATTCCCTTGCGGTTAAGCGTTCCGGGATCTCGGTGCTGAAGGATGTGTCCTTTAGTGTTCCGCCGGGCGAGATTTATGCTCTGCTCGGCGGAAACGGCGCGGGCAAGTCGACCACGCTTTTAACATTTCTTGGTTTTTTGGACGCTGCTTCCGGGTCCGTGAGCGTGCAGGGTAAAGACGTTGCAAACGATGTTGCCAATGCACGAGAAGTGATTGCATACCTACCTGAAGCGGCAACGCTTTATGGTCATTTAAGTGCTTACGAAAACCTAAAGTACTTTCTTTCGCTAGCGAATCTCAAGGCTACCGCGAAAGATCTGGATGATGCGTTTGATAGGGTGGCTTTGCAGCCCGAGGCGCGCTCGAAACGGATGGAAACCTACTCCAAAGGTATGCGCCAGAAGACCGCGATTGCGTTGGCGATTCTGCGGGAGTCACCAATTTTGCTCCTTGATGAACCAACCTCCGGGCTCGACCCTGTTGCGATTGATGAGTTTAACCATCTGGCGAGGAAACTAGCGGACGAGGGGCGCACTATTTTGATGGTAACCCACGACGTCTATGGCGCTTGTC
>CAZUMV010000177.1:4762-6421 GCA_964621435.1 uncultured Thiotrichales bacterium
TGATCGTGTGGGCTTGCTAAGAAAAGGCGAACTGGTCGGAGCTTTCGATCGTTCGAATGGAGGTATTGATACTGAGACGGTCCATCGCGCCTTTGCCGAACGAGCCAGCGCATGAATCAGATTCTCACTATCGCTGCAGAGGAGTGGCGGCTCTGGAAAAGATCCCGTATGGCGATCTCGGCGATTTTGCTATTCTCAATATTGCTCATTGCAACGAGTGTTTTCAATGGTATCCGGATCAGCGAGGAAAGACATGCGCGCGAACATCAGCAGGATGCGGCAGAAGAAGCGTTTCTGGCGCAACCTGATCGCCATCCACACCGAATGGTGCACTACGGTCATTATGCTTTCCGGGCGCCGACACCACTCGCGACAGTTGATCCCGGGGTGGATGCGGTCACCGGTCAATCTATCTTTCTTGAAGGTCATCATCAAAATACGGCGATGTTTGCCGAAGATCGTGCCGGGGCATCCTCTGGTGGCTTTGGCTCCTTAACACCGGCGAAGGTCTATCAACTTCTTATTCCTTTATTGCTCATTGCGATAGGGCACGGGGTTGTTGTGCGGGAACGCGAATCCAGTACGTTGGTGTCGGTTCTGTCACAAGGCATTTCAGGAGCCCGACTGTATTTAGGCAAATGGTCGGCGCTTGGCGGGGCGGCCGCCCTCAGTCTACTACCGCTGGTTATCGCCAGTTTGTGGGCGAGTGCTAACGGTGAAACGCTCGGTATTAGTCTCGGGCTGATCGCTAGCTATGCAATTTACCTCCTGGTATGGGTAAGTCTTATCGTGCTCGTTTCGACCGTCACAAAGTCGCGCGGTGTTGCCTTGGGTGTGCTGGTGCTGTTTTGGCTTGCTACCAGCATGATCATCCCGCGAATTGCGGTGGCCTCCGCGACCTCAGCCTATCCAGCTCCGGGGAAAATAGAAACTGAACTGCGGATGCTAAGTGACGTGCGTGCGCTCGGAGATGGTCATAACATAGCAGATCCTGCTTTCGATCAATTCCGTGCCAAGGTTTTGGCGCAATATGGTGTTGATGGTATCGAAGATTTGCCGGTGAACTTTCGGGGTATGGTCGCTGAACAAAATGAGGTCGAGCTAACTGATCTTATGAACCGGTATGCTGAGGAAAAGATGGCGGTCGAAGTATATCAGTCACAGCATATGCAAGTTTTTGGCTGGCTCTCGCCAGTGGTCGCTAATTCGTATGCTTCACAATCCCTGGCAGGTACCGGTCTGAATACTTATCACCGCTTCTTACGCGAAGCCGAAACGCTGCGTTTTTCATTCATTGACGGTCTCAATAAAGCGCACATCGGAGCACTTAGCTATGCCGATGATATCAATCGCAATAAAGATGAGGCCGCCAGTCGCCGTGCGCGTATCTCGTCTGAAAACTGGAACGTGTTGCAGGAATTCGAGTTTTCACCAGCTTCGACTACCGATCGTTGGCAGGGTGCGGCGCATCCGTTCATCATGCTGCTGGTGTGGTTTGCGGCCTTAACTGTAGCCGGTTTGATACTAGCGCAACGGATGAAACCATGAATGCGCTGAAAAGAGAGGCCTGGTTCCTGACGCGTGATCGTGCCGCTTTGTTATGGCTTGGGCTCGCTGTCATGGCTGCGGCCATTGCGGTATGGCTTGGGCTACAGGCAG
>CAZUMV010000178.1:0-6395 GCA_964621435.1 uncultured Thiotrichales bacterium
TTTCTTTAGCTTTTCTGCTGTCGTAGTTGCTAAAAAATACAAAACCTTCAGGGTCATACGCTTTTAGCAACACCATTCTGGATGCCGGTTGGCCGTTAGCGCTCACCGTCGCCAGAGCAACCGCCTCAGGCATCACAATACCCGCCTCCCGGGCGTATTCGTACCATTGTGAGAACAGTTCGGCAGGATCAAGTTTACTGTCCGGACCTGGAAGCTGGCCGGCTCGCCCCAGCTGCTGAATTTTTCTTTGATTGAAGAATTTTAACAAAGACACCGATTACTAATCTTTTGTAGTGCAGTTTCCGCAGGATAGCATTATCTACGGAAACGCTGTATCCCTGTTTCGGTTAAAATTGCATCGAGCGGGTGATCCCATGGGTCAGTCTCAAGTTTGGCTAAGCGTTGCATGTCATATGCGATACCGAGTATGAACGGCTTTTTTGACACGCGATAGCTGGCCAGATAACGATCGTAAAAACCGCCGCCCATCCCGAGCCGGTTGCCGGCGTTATCGAAACCTAGTAACGGAACCAGTATTAGATCCAGTGCTTGTGAATGTTGTTTTGTGGTTATGGGAAATACTTCGGGGATTTTGAATTTATTTGCTTTCAAGCGACTATTTTTGGTCCAGGGTACAAAATGCATTTGTCCATTTTGAAAATCACTAATGGTGGGAAAAAACACTGCTTTTTGTTGATGTAGCAACAGATCGTTAATTCCGGACATTGGAAATTCACCATTAACGTCCAGATAGCTGCCAATTCGTTGTGCTCGTTGTAATACCGGGAAGTTACGTAAAGTTCGACGGGCGGATGCGGCTGCGCGTAGTCGCTTGAACGGATGCATTGCCTGACGCTTAAGTTTTAAGGGACGTCGCAACGCGTTTTTCGCGTTAGCCAAAGAAGAATGGATGCGCTCCATTAGCGCCGTCGTTGTTTAGGACCTTGAACCAAAGGTTCAAGTGGGGATAATAATACTGACATTAGGCTTCCCGTCATTGCGGTATTGCACACCACCAGTACACCAAATCCCCGGGTAAAAAGTAGGCTCAAGGGATTTTAAAACCACTAACGTACGCCACAGAGGCATCCAATTTGTTGAGAGTTTGCAAGTCGCCTAGATTTCTAATTGCTTGGTATCTTGCAAGGTCTCTTCGATTTTTTCCTGCATTTTTGCGATACGTTTAGTCAAGGTTTCGCTGGCAGAAGAGCTATCATCTTTGAGCTCGATCATTTCATGGGTCATATTTAGAGCGGCCATGACAGCAATTCGGTCAGTACCTATAACATTACCGCCATCCTTCAAGTCTCGCATTCGGGTGTTGAGCATGTCGGCCGAAGCAAGTAAGGCATTGCGTTCATCTGGCGGGCAGGCGATACGGTATTCCTTATCCAATATCTTCACGTTAACTGGTAATGAATCCGCCATTAGACCGACTCCATTGCCCTTAATTTGGTGATCATATTTTCAACGGAACTCTTAACGGTCGCTTTCTGTCCCATTAAATCGTTTCGGTCACTTAGTAGATTGGTATTTTGCTGACGTAATGCAGCGTTTTCGGTCTTAAGTGTATTGGTAAGCTTAACTAGCTCATTTACTCGTGCTTCGAGCTTGTCGATGGCTTGATTGATCTCGGGATTAGCGGTTTTTTTATTCATGCACATAGTCTAGGCCGAGCTGCGGTGCTGGTCAATTACCATATTGAGCAAATTTACATTGTGCGATGTATTTTCCGAAAAATTAAGACAAGCCTTGACCTGATCGAGCAAAGGTGTATTTGTTTCGAAATATATTGTTCAGAGCTGCACAATGATAAGATTACAGCTTGATACTTGGAGTTATAAATGAATTTGGACTTTGACGAGTTTTCCGCAACTGCGGTATTTTCTGACGCAATTTTTTCGCCAGTAGAAATGCATGGCATTTTATCGGGCTTATTGGTAGTGGATGAGGCGGTCACCGAGGGGCACTTTTTGGCCTGTATTATGGGTGATGAGCAGCGTAATACAGCAACGGGCGCCGCTGATGTGCTTAAGAAATTGCACCGCGATACGCGTGAGTTATTAGGGTCCAGTGGCATTGAGTTTGAACCATTGTTACCAGATGATGAATACGCGCTGATTGAACGCCTTAACGCGGCGAGCTCATGGGCGCGCGGTTTTATTGTAGGTTTGGCAAAACAGGGCGTCAGCGCTGATAAAATTGTTTCTGCAGAAGTGTCCCAGTTTATCCATGATCTCACCGAAATATCTAATAGCGAATACGAGGTTGATGAGTCTGAAGAATCAGAGTTGATTTATGTTGAGCTTGTCGAATACCTGAGGATGGGCGCGTTGTTGTTGCAAGAAGAGCTGCAACCACAGGTATCCTCGCAACCACTTCATTGAATCTTAGATAATTATGCCAGCAATAAAGATACCAGCATCGGAATACAAAAAAAGACGAAAGTTATTAATGCAGGCAATGGGTAAGGGCAGTATTGCAATCCTGCCAGCAGCGGTACACAAGCTGCGTAATCGAGATACCGAGTACCCCTACCGTCAACGTAGCGACTTTCTATATTTGTGCGGGTTTGGAGAACCCGAGGCTGTTCTGGTTCTGATTCCCGGCCGCAAGCAGGGCGAGTTTATATTATTTACCCGCGAGCGAGATCGAACGCTGGAGATATGGAATGGTTATCGCTCCGGCCCGGAGGGCGCAGTCGCTGATTTCGCTGCCGATGACGCCTTTCCGATTGACGACCTGGACGATATTTTACCGGGCCTGATGGATGGCCGGGAAACCATATACTACTCGTTGGGGCGCGATAAGGATTTCGATACCCACATCGTAAACTGGGTTAGTATGCAGCGTACCCAGTCTCGGTCAGGCGCGTTAGCGACACCCGAAATCGTTGATCTTAATTTTTTGTTACACGAATTGCGATTGTTCAAGTCCAAGTCCGAATTAAGAGTGATGCGAAAGGCCGCGAAAATATCCGTGCAAGCGCACAATCGTGCCATGCGAGCGATCAAGCCGGGCATGTTTGAGTATCAACTGGAAGCCGAGTATTTGTACGAGTTCCGCAAAGGTGGTGGTTTACCTGCTTATAACAGCATTGTCGGTGGTGGTGAAAATGCCTGCATTTTGCATTATGTGGAAAACGATCAAACACTGCAGAAGGGTGATTTGGTATTGGTTGACGCCGGTGCCGAGTATCAAGGTTACGCCAGTGATATTACGCGGACGTTTCCAGTAGGTGGTCGCTATAGTAAAGAACAAAAGATTATTTACGACATTGTGCTTAAAGCCCAACAAGCAGCGTTTGACGCGTCGGTACCCGGCGGGCACTGGAACGATCCGCATGACGCTGCGGTTAAAGAAATTACCAAGGGTTTAATCAAGATCGGGTTGCTCAAGGGAACACTTGCCACCAATCTCAAAAAACAAAGTTATACAGATTTTTATATGCACCGGACCGGTCATTGGCTGGGTCTGGATACCCATGATGTTGGCGACTACAAGATTGATGAAGAATGGCGTTTGCTCGAACCCGGTATGGTGTATACCGTTGAACCCGGGATTTACATTGCGCCGGATCAAAAAGGTGTAGCGAAAAAATGGTTGGGTATCGGGGTACGTATAGAAGACGACTTGGTGATTACCCCGGATGGACATGAAATCTTGACTGCAGGGATGCCGCGCACTACAAACGAAATCGAGAAGTTCATGGCATCTGCATGAACGTTGCTTCAGATTTTGATTTCGATATCGGTATTGTTGGCGCCGGGTTGGTCGGCGCAAGCCTGGCTGTAGCGCTTGGGTCTTCGGGTAAAAAAATTCTGATGTTAGAGTCTGGTTCGCTAAGCCGTAATCAAAAAGCAGGACAAGATGCCCGTAACACGGTGCTCGGTTTCGGGTCGAAAGAGTTGTTAGAAAAAATAGGTGTCTGGGATGCATTGCAGGAGCACTTAGCCGAGATCGATACCGTGCATGTTTCTCAGAAAGGCAGCTTTGGGGTCACGCGTCTGAGCAAAGAAACCGAAGGTTTACCAGCTCTTGGCTATTTGTTGCCGAATTACAAAATACTAAGCTCCTTATACCGTAAACTCGATGACTTCGATAACGTAGAAACGTTCGAAAATGTGTCTGGCTTAGAACTCGCGCCGCAAGACGACGGCGTAAATTTAGTTTTCAAGCATGAAGGTAGTTCGACGAACGCCACTTGCAAGCTGCTGATCGGCGCTGATGGAGCTCGCTCGCAGGTAAGAAAGCAATTAGGATTCAAAGCTGATATTACTGATTATAATCAATCAGCGATCGTTACAAATGTTTCGGCAACATGTTTTTCTCCCGGGGTGGCTTACGAACGTTTCACCCAAAGTGGTCCGGTGGCGCTTCTGCCGTTAGCTAACCAACAATATTCAACTATTTGGGTGGCACCACCAGAAGAGATACAAACCTTGATGGATTTATCAGGGCAAGAATTTTTAGCGCGTTTACAAAAGCATTTTGGCTTTCGTGTTGGTACATTCGAGTCCTGCGGCGACCGGCAGTCCTATCCATTACAGTTATTACGCGCACAGCGAATTTATCGGAATCGTTGCATGTTAATTGGTAATGCGGCTTACACGGTTCATCCGATCGCCGGGCAAGGTTTCAATCTAGCTTTGCGCGATATCGATTATTTGTCGGAATTACTTGCTGATAAACATGATCCTGGTGCTGATGTTTTACTAGCACAGTACGAAAATGATCGGCGTTCCGATGTGGACAGAATTATTGGTTTTACCGATGGTTTGTTGCGGCTATTTGCTACCAAGTCGCGATTGTTGAATAGTGCGCGCGGTATCGCCTTGACGACTCTCGGGCAAGTGCCTGCCTTGCAGCGTCAGGTTAGTCGGCAAGGGTTGGGGTTATTTAGAAGCCGTCTTGGTCTGCTTGAGCAGCGGAGTCAGGAATCATGAGTAGTCGATTCGATGTGATTATTGTCGGTGGCGGCATGACCGGTTCTGCATTAGCATTGGCGTTAGCAGAGGGCGGGATTAGGTCGGCAATAATCGAGCCGAATAAATTGCTAGCGTTCGACAAAGAGCAACCTTATGACTTGCGAGTTTCTGCAATTACGCCTGCTAGCCGGAATTTATTAAATAACCTCGGCGTTTGGGATGCGATTCAACACCAGCGAGTGTCGCCATTTACGGCGATGCGAGTACGTGATGCAGCAGGTACTGACGCTCTAGATTTTAACGCTAACGACATCGGGGAAGAAGCGCTCGGTTATATCGTTGAAAACAGATTGATTGCAAATTGTTTGCGTGCTGCAGCCAATGGTAATAGCGATATCGAATGGATTGAATCCAAAGTGCAGAGTTTTTCTTTAGAGCAAGAGGATGCAATTGTTACATTGGAAAATGGACAAGTGCTGTTGGCGCAATTAGTGGTCGGCGCGGATGGTGTAAGCTCGCTCGTACGTGAGCAAGCGGGCATAGAACAGTCCGGGCAAGAATATCGAGAACAGGCAATCGTCGGCGTGGTGGAGGGGAGTCTGCCTAATCAGGCGATTGCGTGGCAACGTTTTACAGAGCACGATATCCTCGCTTTTTTACCGCTTGCGGAAAATCTTTACTCCATTGTTTGGTCTGTTTCGGATGCCCGAGCTTCAGAGTTGCTCGATTATTCAGAGACCGACTTTTGCGCTGCATTGCAGACATTGTCAGAAAATCACGTCGGGGCGGTAACTTTGGTTAGCGAACGTGCTGCGTTTCCTTTGCGCGGCCGACAGGCAAAAGAATATGTTCGACCTCGTCTAGCGCTTATCGGGGATGCGGCGCACTCAATCCATCCACTTGCCGGGCAAGGGGTGAATTTAGGCTTTCAAGATGTGGCTGTGTTATGCGATGTTTTGCGTAACTCAGACCGGGATCTCGGCGGGCTGCAGCATTTATCAAAGTATCAAAGAAAGCGTGCAGGTGAAAATCAGTTGATGTTGAAAAGCCTGGAATTTCTGCGTACGGTTTATTGTGCCGATGACCCGGTTGCCAATGGCGTCAGAAGATTCGGTCTCGAATTTTTATCCCGGCTTGCTCCGGCAAAGAATATCTTGATCAAACATGCCTCAGGCTTTTCTCCGGGAGCGCCGTCGCTATTGCAGCGATACCGTTGATCCGTAAGAACGATGGTTTGATCAGTAGTTTTGTCTGTCGGCAAAAAAAAGGGCGGCTATAAAGCCACCCGAAGAACTTAAACTTAACTAAACCTTAAAACTAAACTTTAACTTGGTGCCATGGCCTTGCCTTGGCTATCTACTGGTACGTAAATGATGAATAGATAGTGACGGAAATTGTCACTTTTGTACAGAGAATATGGTCCAACCTCGGGTAAAACACATAGTTGGTATGTTTCGTCCGACAGAC
>CAZUMV010000179.1:0-6384 GCA_964621435.1 uncultured Thiotrichales bacterium
AGTCTATCCTGCTACCGTTCTTCGTAAGGTAGCGCAGTCTAGAATGGCGCCCCCGAGACGATTCGAACGTCCGACCCTTCGCTTAGGAGGCGAATGCTCTATCCAGCTGAGCTACGGGGGCCCCAAGAGTTAATTCTAGAATTTTGTGAGGGACAAAACCACTTATTGTTTCAACTGACATTGTGGATCGGATTCTTTAAACTCCCTATCTATGGTTAAAGTACTGTTTATTTGTATGGGGAATATCTGCCGGTCGCCGACTGCGCATGGGGTGTTTCAGCAACGGGTTGTTGATGCTGGTCTTGATGACAAGATCTTTGTAGATTCAGCTGGGACGCATTCTTATCACATTGGCAACCAGCCTGATGAACGCTCACAAGCGGCGGCGTTGCAGCGGGGTTATGATTTGAGTGACCAGCAAGCGCAAAAGCTTATTTCTAAGCATGGTGCTGAATTTGATTATCTATTGGTGATGGATGACACCAATTACCATGATGCTAGTGACATTCTATCGAGCGATGGTGTCGATAAGCTTGAGTATTTTTTGTCCTACCAAAGTGGTGAGAACGATCATGTTCCAGATCCTTACTATGGTGGCGAACAGGGCTTTGAGGATGTTCTGGATATGGTTGAAGAGGCGTCAGATTCTTTGCTCGAACATATCAAGCGGAAACATAAGCTTTAGTCTCTAGTATTTATTGTAGGTATAAAAAAAGCCCCAGCTGAATTCAGTGGGGCTTTTTTGTGTTGCTTTACAGCTAGTCTTTTACGGTGTGCACAACGCTCTTTGGTTTTGTTGCGGTGTTGCCAATAGCGTTACCATCAACATCCGGCTTTACCGGTGCCGGTGGCGTCTTTACGTTGCCTGCGTTTTCATTAATGGGTTTTGGAGCAGCAGGTTTCGCGTCAGCTTGTTTAGCCGGAGTTTGCGAGCCTTGGGTACTACTGGGCTGGTTGCTTCCCGGTTGATTGCTTTGTGGCTTCGGCGTTTCTGAGCTCTGGTTGTTAT
The DNA here is from genome assembly GCA_964621435.1 of uncultured Thiotrichales bacterium. GTDB lineage: Bacteria > Pseudomonadota > Gammaproteobacteria > CAZUMV01 > CAZUMV01 > CALIRD01. The sequence continues at coordinate 1,010 of CAZUMV010000179.1, forward strand.
TTCCTTGCGCCTGATTATTAGACTCCGTATTTTTATTGTTGTTACGGCTTCTGTTTCTATTGCGATTCCTGTTACGGTTGCGGTTGTTTCTGCGTCCTGGCCCTCGTTGCGGTCCTTTAGCTGCCGCATCCTTAGACTGCCCGGTGTTGCCGTTGGTATTATTGTTTTGCTCACCTTGTTGCTTGTTGTGGGGCTTGGTATTTTGTTTATTTTGAGGCTTGTTATTTTGCTGCCCCTTATTCTGCTGGCCTTTATTCTGGTTTTGCGGTTTCTTATTTCGCTGGTTTCTGTTTTTATTGTTTTGGTTGCCCTTATTTCCCTGATTCTTGTTGCCACCACGCTTGTTCTGCGGCCGTTTCCTTTGGTTATTTCGGTTTCTGTTGCGGTTTTGATTTCTGTTGCCACCACGTTTATTTTGGGCATTGCCCCGTTGTGGCTTGCGACGCTGTTGTCGCGCCTTCTTAGCGGGTTGAGTAGCACCAGTGCCGAACAACCAGCGCCACATGCGCACGAATATACCTGCTTTGGGGGCCGCGGTTGCTCGTCCTGGCGCAACACCTTCCGGGGTTACGTTACGGACTGCCGCTAACTCGGTTGGCGCAACTTGTTGCGCTTGCGGAGTAGGGGTTTCTGCACGTTCTGGTTGCTCATAGCTTTGGCTATGAACGCTCTTGTGTTCTTTGTCATCAGACCTAACGCGATCAATGCGGTAAAGGGGGCGTTGGTAATTTTCATCCGGCACTAACATAACGTGGGTGTTATAGCGTTTTTCAATATCCATCACGTGATCACGTTTTTCATTGAGCAAATAGGTGGCCACATCTATCGGTAAGTGCGCGGCTACCTGGCCGGTTTTTTCCTTACTGGCTTCCTCTTCAATGAGCCTTAGTACAGATAGTGCTAGAGATTCAACACCGCGCACCGTGCCCTGGCCGCTACAAGTAGGGCAAAGCTCTCTACTTGATTCATCCAGCGATGGGCGTAAGCGTTGGCGAGACATCTCAAGCAGGCCAAAGCGCGATATGCGCCCGACCTGTACGCGTGCCCGGTCTTGCGACAACGCTTCTTTTAGTTGACGCTCAACTTCACGTTGGTTTTTGTTGGCGTGCATATCAATGAAATCAATGACGAATAAGCCACCCAGATCACGCAAGCGCAATTGCCGTGCTATTTCCAGGGCTGCTTCAACATTGGTGTTGCGGGCAGTCTCCTCAATGTCCGAGCCTTTGGTGGCACGTGCCGAGTTGATATCAATTGAGGTTAGCGCTTCTGTGGGGTCGATAACGATCGCGCCGCCAGAGGGCAGTTGCACCTCGCGGTTAAAGGCTGACTCTATCTGCGATTCAATTTGAAACCGGTTGAATAGCGGAGTGCGCTCTTCATACAGCTTTAATTTACGCGTGGTATTCGGCATGACTTGCTGAATAAAGTTACTCGCTCTGGTGAACGTTTCCTTGTCATCAATCAGTATTTCGCCAATATCGGCACTGTAATGATCGCGCATGGCGCGCACTACCAGATCGCTATCCTGATAAATTAAAAATGGCGCGGCCTTTGATTCTGCGGCACGCTCAATGGCTTCCCAGATTGTTACCAGGTAATCCAGATCCCATTGCAGCTCTTCAGTGCTGCGGCCAACGCCGGCTGTCCGGACGATGCAGCCCATGTCAGCGTGTTGTTCAACACCTTTCAACGCAGCTTGCACTTCACGGCGATCTTCACCTTCGATTCTTCTTGAAACGCCGCCGGCGCGTGGCTCGGTCGGCATTAATACCGAGTATCTGCCAGCCAGACTGACTTTGGTTGTGATCGCTGCACCTTTGGTGCCACGCTCTTCTTTTTCGATCTGCAGGATTACTTCAGTACCTTCGGCAACCGCGTCTTTGATTGATAAATTATTGGCATTGGCGTCGACACCGTCTTTGTAATAGAAGGGGATGATTTCCTTAAAAGGTAGGAAGCCATGTCTGGCAGCGCCGTATTCTACAAACGCTGCCTCTAGTGAAGGTTCTACCCGGGTGATCTTGCCTTTATAAATGCTGGATATTTTTTGGTCTTTTGACGGGATCTCTATATCCAGATTTTCCAGCTTTTGACCATCTACAATTGCTACTCTCAGTTCTTCCGGCTGAGTACCGTTGATTAGTATTCGTTTCATGTTGTTCTCATTCTTGGTCTAACAGACGTACGTATACACCTGCCAAACAGTTATATGGCAGAAGAGAAGCATGGAGGTTTATAAATGAGCTTTCGGACAATTGGCCGCACAGGCCTTTTCTACAGGGCAACAACTCATTACTTCAACTTGTTGCTTTTAACCTGTTGTTATAAAACAAAGCAGGCTTAAAATAGGGTATTCGTTAGTTCCAAATATCTTGGTCTATCTTCATATCTTCAGGCGTTTGTTTACGTCTGATAGCAATTCTGTGCTTAATCTTGTCTGATACGTCTCGCGCCATCCGCGCTTCTTTTCTGTTCGTATCTCGGTAAATTCGTTCTTTCTTAATTTTAGGCGACCAACGCTTTTTCGTTGTCGCTCTTACACTGCTGGGCCATGTCTTTAAAACTGCAAGCTTCGACAGGCGCTCTAACAATTCGTTTGGTTTATTACTACAACCTGTAATAATACTAACAGCCCTTCATAGTTACCGCAAATAAGATAAGCCATTGAAAAACGATGTGAATCCATGAATCGGACCAGTGCCAGAAAAGTTACGATCTCGGCAGGGCAATCCGGGCAAAGGTTGGATAATTTTTTGTTGCGCGAGCTCAAGGGAATTCCCAAGAGCCGAATATATAAAATGTTCCGCAAGGGTGAGGTAAGAGTCAATAAAGGTCGCATTAAGCCTGGATATAAGCTCAATGAGGGCGATATTGTCAGGATTCCGCCGGTTAATATAGATAGCACTAAAAAAACACTCTATATATCTGATATTAATAAAGAAAATTTCAAAAAATCAATTATTCATGAAGACTCGAATCTGTTGGTAATCAACAAACCCGCGGGTATGCCGGTGCATGCTGGTTCAAAACTAAGCTATGGCGTAATTGAGGTGGCGAGAGCGACGTTTCCAAACCTCGAAAATATCGAGCTGGCACACAGGCTCGATCGGTACACGAGTGGTGTGTTGGTGATGGCTAAAAATCGCCAAACGTTGTTAGCATTTCAAGCAGCGCTGGGCGGTGCTGACACCGCCAAAAGTTATATATGCCTGGTTAAGGGTAAGTGGCCGAGAGATTTGTTGTCTGTTGATTTGCCATTACATCGTGACCGGTCCGGAAAACTGTCCAAAACGATCGTCTCCAAGAATGGAAAAAAGGCGAGATCATCAATGAAAGTTATTGATTACTATAAAAATAATACATTATTGAAAGTTGAAATACACACTGGTAGAACTCACCAGATCAGGGTGCATACGGCGGCATCCGGATACCCGGTGATTGGTGATGGGATGTATGGAGATCAGGTAACCAATAAGAGGTTTGCAGATATGGGACTTGGTCGACAGTTTTTGCATGCGAGCTTTATGCAGATTCCCTTGAATGACGAAACCTTTGTGTTTAATGCACCATTGGCTGAAGACCTGGATAAAGTATTGAAGCAGCTTTAATCAGCTAGATTCGTTATCGAATACCAAAATGTTGTAAATACATCAAAAACTATTGATATGTTGTATTTAATACATATAATAGCGGTATGAGTATTGAAACTGATAACAAACCGTCGGAGAAGCTGGTTTTAGCTAAAGCACTGTTAAGTGCGGCAAAAGCATTGGGGCTGACCCAGGATCAGACTGGCAAGATCATTGGCAGAGACCGCAGTAGCATTAGCCGTGGTGTGGATCCGGCGAGTAAAGCGGGAGAATTAGCCTTGTTGCTCATTCGCGCTTACCGCGGCTTGTTCTTGCTCCTGGGTGGTGAAGATGCAGATCTAAAACATTGGACGAAAACGCACAATCATCATCTCAACGGTGTTCCGTCAGAGTTAATGCAATCGGTTGACGGGCTAGCCAGTGTCGTCATGTATTTGGATGCTGTTCGAGGCAAGGTGTGAGTGAGTTCTGGCAGGAATGTCTCAAGTCCTTTAAAACCCAGGCGTTAGGTGGAACCGTCTACCGTATTGTTGAATCACAGAAGATTGTCGCTACCAGTCAGTTGGTCGATGACCGACATGAACAGCAGTTATTAGAAGAGCTACTTGAAAACAGTAAGCCTAAAATAAGTGAACGCTTAGAAAACGAAGTTGCCGGTCTTGATTACTTGTTGTGGACACCGTTTCGTTATCCGCCGCTTTCACATGGTTCCCGGTTTTCGACTCGATTCGAACCAAGTTTATTCTATGCGGCCCGCAAAGTCGCGACAGTGCTCGCCGAGGCTGCTTACTACCGGTTCTTTTTCTGGAGTGGTATGGCGCAACCACCACCTACCGGACAATTGAATACCCAGCACACCGTCTTCAGCGTGAAAATTTTTACCAGTGCAGGAGCCAAGTTGAATGCGGCACCTTTTAACCAACATAAGAAAGCACTAACCGACAAGTCTGATTATCAGCGCTGTCAGCAGTTAGGTTTGGCTTTGCGAGAGGTAGGTGTAAAAGCATTTGAATATATTTCTGCGAGAGATCCGGCGGCCGGGTTAAATGCAGCATTGTTTTCGCCAGAAGTATTTAAGTCCAAAAGTCCAGAATCTTTCTTGCAGCTGGTGTGCTCAACCGACGCCAAAGAAGTCGTCTTTCTAGATGAAAAAAATAACAAGTTTGTGTTTCCGAAGGGTGACTTTCTGGTTGCGGGTCAGTTACCGCAGCCAGCGGCGTAACGAGGTTGTTTAGCGTAAATGAAAAAATATGAAGTATTGATTTTCGATTGGGATGGCACAGTAATGGACTCGCGTGCTGCGATTGTCGATTGCTTGAAATTGGCGATTGTGGAGTGCGGTTATAAAGTCCCCGATGAGATAGCATTAGCCGATTTGATCGGTCTAGGCTTGCAACAGGCTTTCGAACGTCTTTACCCGGACTTAGGCCAGCACGACATTGAGCAGTTATGTGGCGCGTTTCGGCGGGCATTTTTGCTCCCCGGTATGCGTAAGAGCGTATTATTTCCCGGGGTTCGGAAAACACTGGACGAATTGCGGAAAGGTTACCTGTTGGCTGTGGCTACGGGTAAATCCAGAAAAGGGTTGGATCGCGATTTAGAAGAAGCACGATTGAGTGGCTATTTTCCCATAACCCGAACCGCGGATGAAACCTTGTCGAAACCTAACCCGGCAATGTTGTTCGAGATAATCACTGATCTGGATACCGAGCCTGGCAAGTGTCTGGTAATTGGTGATACCGATTACGATCTTAATATGGCTCGCAACGCCAATGTCGATGC
>CAZUMV010000180.1:0-6349 GCA_964621435.1 uncultured Thiotrichales bacterium
CGGCAACCGCCTCACCCACACCCATATTGAGCGTGATCTTTTCAATCTTTGGCACCTGCATAGGATTACTAAACTTGAACTGCTCTTGTAGTTTAGGAACCACGTCTGTCTGATAATGTTCTTTTAATCTAACCATTCGTTTCTCAATCAACCTGTCTCAATTAATTCGTATCAGTTAACTTGTCTGTATCAACACGTTTGGTAATTCACTGTTAGTCCAACGACTCACCGTTGGAACGGAAGTAGCGAACCTTTTTACCGTCATCTAATGTTTTGAACCCGATGCGCTCGCCTTTACCGCTGGCGGGGTTCAGATGCATGACATTCGAGGCATGAATCGGCATGGTGATATCCACAATACCGCCTTCTTTACCGGTATTCGGATTTGGACGCTCATGCTTTTTACCAACATTAATACCGTCCACAATCACTCGACCGTTACTTTTCACCGCGCGTATCTTGCCGGTACGGCCTTTGTCTTTTCCTGCTGTTACGACAACCTCGTCGCCTTTTTTTAGTCTTTGCATTTCCTGATTCCTATAGCACTTCGGGCGCTAATGAAATAATTTTCATGAACTTACCGCCGCGTAACTCACGCGTCACAGGGCCAAAGATACGCGTACCAATTGGCTGCTGCTGGGCGTTCAAAATTACCGCCGCATTTGAATCAAAGCGAATCAACGAACCATCTGGCCGGCGTACACCTTTTGCGGTACGAACAACCACGGCATCATAAACCTCGCCCTTCTTGACCTTACCTCTCGGGATTGCATCCTTAACGCTGACCTTGATGACATCACCAATGCGAGCGTAACGACGATGCGAACCGCCAAGAACCTTGATGCATTGAACCCGGCGAGCACCGCTGTTGTCGGCCACTCTGAGTACTGTCTGCATTTGTATCATTGTCTTGCTTCCTGTGCTTTTCTGCTTTTAACGTCTATTAAACGACGCTTACCAACGACCAGGTTTTGGTCTTGGACACCGGGCGCGAAGAAGAAATCAAAACTAAATCTCCCTGCTTCGCAGTATTGTTCTCATCATGCGCATGAACCTTGGTTGAGCGCTTGATATATTTTCCGTATACCGGGTGACGAACTTTACGCTCGATCTTGACGGTAATGGTCTTATTCATTTTGTCGCTAGTGACAACACCACGAAGGGTCCGTTCTTTTTTTACATCTTCGCTCATTAGCTCTCACCTGCTTTTTTCTTTTCATTCATAACCGTTTTTACTCTGGCAATGTTTTTGCGGCCCTGACTCATCAAGTTGGTGTGCGATGATTGACCGCTCCCATGCTGCATACGAAGACTAAATTGTTCTTTCTTTAGCTCAACCAATTCTTGTGCGAGCTCGTCCATGCTTTTATTGCGTAATTCGCTGGCGTTCATTTACATCACCGTCCTGCTAACAAATGTAGTTTTAAACGGAAGCTTTGCTGCCGCTAACGCAAAAGCTTTGCGCGCAGTTTCTTCGTCAACCCCTTCCATTTCATAGAGCACGCGACCTGGTTGTATTTTGCACACCCAATATTCGACGTTGCCCTTACCTTTACCCATTCGAACTTCCAGTGGCTTCTTTGAAACCGGAACGTCCGGAAACACCCGAATCCAGATTTTGCCAACACGTTTAACGTGACGCGTCATCGCTCGTCGAGCTGCTTCAATTTGGCGCGCAGTCAAACGACCGCGACCTACGGCTTTTAAACCGTATTCACCAAAACTGATTTTATTACCGCTTTGCGCCAGGCCACGATTACGGCCCTTAAACATTTTGCGATACTTGGTTCTTTTTGGTTGTAACATTTAACTATTCCTCTAGCGGCCGGCACGAGTGCGGGTTGGCTTCTGCTCTTCTTTTTTCTCTTGCTCAGCGCCAAAATCAAAAACTTCACCTTTGAAGATCCAGACTTTGATGCCGATGATGCCGTATGTGGTATTCGCTTCCGCTGTACCGTAATCAACATCCGCTCGTAGTGTGTGTAGCGGCACCCGACCTTCGCGGTACCATTCACTTCGTGCGATCTCGGCGCCGTTCAAACGACCACCGATATTGACCTTCACACCTAAAGCACCCAGACGCATGGCGTTTTGAACGGCACGCTTCATAGCGCGTCGAAACATGATTCTTCTTTCAAGCTGTTGCGCTATTGACTCAGCCACCAACATGGCATCCGTTTCCGGCTTACGCACCTCTTCAATATTTATGCGTACCTGCCCAAGCGGCAAGTCCATTTTCTTCGAAACCGATTGGCGCAATTTCTCGATATCTTCACCCTTCTTGCCAATGACGATACCGGGCCGGGCTGAATGAATCGTTATTAGCGCAGAACCACTTGAGCGCTCGATATGAATTTTACTGACCGATGCTTGCGACAGACGCTCTTGCAGGTAAGCTCTTACCTCGATATCTTTATTGAGATATTCCGCGTACTCAGGGCCATCTGCGTACCAACGCGATAACCAATCTGAAGCAATACCTAAACGAAACCCAACCGGATGTATTTTCTGACCCATAGTAATTAACTCTTAGTATCACTAACGCAAACAGTAATGTGACTGGTTCGCTTTAAAATTTGATTACCCCGGCCTTTGGCACGAGGACGCATACGCTTGTAGATCGGACCAGCGTCAACAAAGATGGTGGATACTTTCAACTCATCAATATCGGCACCTTCGTTATGTTCGGCGTTGGCGATTGCCGACTCCAAAACTTTCTTGACCAATCCGGCTGCTTTCTTGGGGCTGTACTTAAGCAAATCGATTGCCTTCTCAACCTGCATACCTCTAATTTGATCAGCAATAAGCCTGACCTTTTGAGGCGAAATCATCGCGGTTTTTAATTTAGCTGCAACTTCCATCTTCTCTACCTATGATTATTACTAGCGAGCCGTCTTGTCCGCGATATGCCCTTTAAACGTCCGGGTAACCGCAAACTCGCCCAATTTATGACCAACCATATTTTCCGATATCAGGACCGGCACATGTTGACGACCGTTATGAACTGCAATCGTTAACCCGACCATCTCGGGGGAAACCATGGAGCGTCGCGACCAGGTTTTAATTGGACGCTTGTCATTTTTCTCTGCTGCCGTTGCGACCTTCTTCATCAGATGATGATCGATAAACGGTCCTTTCTTTAGTGAACGTGGCACGTCATAAACCTCTTATTTTTTACGCCGGCGAACGATCAGCCGGTCAGTACGTTTGTTACTACGGGTACGGAAACCTTTGGTAGGCGTCCCCCATGGAGAAACCGGATGTCTACCACCCGAAGTTCGACCTTCACCACCACCGTGGGGATGATCAACCGGGTTCATAGCAACACCTCGAACGGTAGGACGAACACCACGCCAGCGCTTGGCACCGGCTTTGCCCAATTTCTGCAAGCTATGCTCGCCATTTGATACTTCACCAATCACAGCGCGGCAGTCATTCAGCACTTTGCGCATTTCACCTGAGCGTAATCGCAGTGTTGCGTACTGTCCCTCTCGTGCAACCAGCTGTGCCGAGGTCCCGGCGCTACGTGCGATCTGCGCACCTTTACCCGGCTTTAACTCAATACAGTGAACAACTGAACCCACCGGAATGCTGCCAAGTGGCATCGCGTTGCCCGGCTTGATCGGGGCGTGGTTACCGGAAACAATTTTGTCGCCAGCAGCAACCTTACGCGGTGCAATGATGTAACGACGCTCGCCATCCGCATATTTGAGCAAAGCGATATGTGCAGAACGGTTTGGATCGTATTCAATTCTTTCAACAATTGCCGGCACGCTGTCTTTGTTGCGTTTGAAGTCAATGACACGATACTTTTGCTTATGCCCACCACCCACATGACGGGTGGTAATGCGGCCGTTATTATTTCGACCGCCAGATTTACTTTTCGCTTCTACCAGGCGCGCGTAAGGCTGACCCTTGTGCAGACCTCCTTTGTCGACACTGACTTTGTGGCGACGCCCCGGTGAAGTTGGTTTAGATTTGATAGTTGCCATGGTTATGCCTTATTCAACGTTCATCAGCTCAAGTTCCTGGCCTTCAGCCAAACGAACATAAGCTTTACGTAAATCACTACGCTTACCCATACGGGCACCGAACCGTTTAGTTTTGCCTTTTTGATTTATCACTCTTACCGACGTGACTGATACCTCAAAAAGTGCCTCAACCGCTTTTTTGATTTCGCGCTTGTTAGCACCTGGCGCGACCTGGAAAATGTACTGCCCGTTTTCGGCTGCATAAGTCGCCTTCTCTGAAACATGCGGCGCTCTTAACACGTCAAGAATTCGCTCTTCGTTCATGCTAACCACTCCTCAACTTTCTTCAGCGCTTGCTCGGAAATCAGCACTTTGTCATGACGCAATAAATTGACCGGGTTAATACCGGCAACGTCAATGCATTCAACACCCGGTATATTGCGTGATGCCAGACCCAGATTCTTGTCGGCTTCGGCCACCACAATCAATGCGCTTTCGGCCGATTGACTCTTAAGCTCTTGCGCCAGTAATTTGGTCTTAGGCTCTGCCAATGACAGATCACTTACCACGAGTCGATCTGTTCTGGCTAACTCGGAGAAAATCGAACGCATCGCGGCGCGATACATTTTCTGATTGAGCTTTTGTTTGTAGCTTCGTGGACGGGCTGCAAAGGTCACACCACCGGAACGCCAAATTGGCGAACGCGATGTACCGGCGCGAGCTCGACCGGAACCTTTTTGATTCCACGGCTTAATACCACCACCACGAACATCTGAGCGATTCTTTTGCTTTACTGTTCCCGCTCGGCCGCCGGCCAGATACGCAGTAACAGCCTGGTGCACTAAAGACTCGTTAAACTTGGCATCGAATACCGTATCGCTAAGACTCACATTTCCTAATTGCATGATCTTTATCCTTTAGCCTTCTTGCCTTTGACCGCCGGCTTGATAACGACATCGCCGCCCTTGGCACCGGGTACTGCGCCTTTGATCAAAATCAGGTTGCGCTTGGCATCAATTTTTACCACTTCAAGGTTCTGTGTGGTGGTGCGAACGTTACCCATATGACCGGTCATTTTTTTGCCTTTGAAAACCCGGCCCGGCGTCTGACACATACCAATCGAACCAGGCGTCCGGTGATTGATGGAGTTACCGTGGGTGGCATCTTTACCAGCGAAGTTCCAGCGCTTGATAACACCGGCAAAACCTTTACCGTGTGAGGTGCCAGTTACATCTACTGTCTGGCCTTCAGTAAAGACGTCCGTACCGATCTCGCCACCAGCTTGTAGTTCTTCATTTGGCTCATCCAGACGGAATTCCCACAGACCGCGACCAGCCTCGACTTTATTCTTGGCAAAGTGCCCGCTGGCGGATTTATTCACTTTTGAGGATTTCTTAGTGCCCGCAGTGACCTGAATGGCGTCATATCCATCAGAATCGACGGTTTTAACCATAGAAATACGGTTTGGGGTCGCCTCGACGACTGTCACAGGCACAGACGCACCGTCTTCATTGAAGACACGCGTCATTCCAATTTTTTTACCAACTAGTCCTAAAGACATCTAACTAACCTCAATTCATCAGTTTTCGGCATTTTCATGCGCTTTTTTATACGCTTGCGGCCCAAGCTAAGTGAATAGCCGGGCCGCAAGGGGGGCATAGTATGTCAGAAACGTTTTATTTAGTTAAGCTTTATTTGAACATCCACTCCGGCTGCTAAATTAAGCTTCATCAGGGCATCTACGGTCTTATCTGTAGGGTCCAGGATATCCATTAAACGCTTATGTGTGCGTAATTCGTACTGATCACGCGCATCCTTGTTAACGTGTGGTGAAATCAGCACTGTAAAACGCTCTTTTCGCGTTGGCAGAGGGATTGGACCCTTGACCCGCGCACCGGTTCGCTTTGCAGTATCGACGATTTCCTTGGCAGAGCGATCAATCAATCGATGATCGAACGCTTTCAAGCGGATACGGATATTCTCATTAGCCATGATTTTCTCGTTATGTTTATGTTATTCGATTATTTTGGCCACTACACCAGCGCCAACGGTTCGGCCGCCTTCGCGAATCGCGAAGCGCAAACCATCTTCCATGGCGATCGGTGCGATCAAGGTGACTTCCATCTTGATGTTGTCACCAGGCATGACCATCTCTACGCCACTTGGCAATTCACAGGCGCCAGTAACGTCGGTGGTGCGGAAGTAAAACTGCGGACGATAGCCATTAAAAAACGGGGTGTGCCGGCCGCCTTCGTCTTTCGACAAAACATAGACTTCTGCTTCAAATTTTACGTGCGGATTAATCGAGCCTGGCTTACACAATACCTGGCCGCGCTCAATCTCGTCGCGCTTGGTGCCGCGCAATAGAATACCGACGT
>CAZUMV010000181.1:0-6243 GCA_964621435.1 uncultured Thiotrichales bacterium
ATTTGTTAATTTCGGCTAAATTAAGAAATTAGCTTCTAAAAACCCGAGTCGAGATAATATTCCTCCAGGAACTCGTCGATCAAAAACGATAGTGTTCACTTAATGCAGGACCGCCAACCAAACTCCGATTACAACCAGCATTGACCCGGATAACTTGTTGATCAAGTGCAAACGTTGACCGCGTGCTAACCAACGACTTAAATGCCCACCACCAGTAGCGTAAATCATTAGGCTCGCGAATTCTATACTCACAATGACCACCAACAGTGCAATCATTTGGCTAACGATTGGAAATTGATCCGAAATAAATGGCGGCAAAAAAGCCACCATAAAAGCCCAGCCTTTAGGATTGGCAATAGCAGTAATGAAACCTTGCGCCACCAAAGTGCTGCGCCCTAATTGCCCGGCTGAGTCTACCGCATTGTGTAACACGATCTTTTCTTGCGAACGCCATTGTTTTATCCCTAAAAAAACAAGGTAACAGCCTCCTAAAATGCAAAACACCTTAAATGCCGCGGGGTAATTCAACATCGTGGTTGCAACACCGGCGACCGCCGCAACCGCAACCAGGGCAACGCCGGTTAATTCGCCCAACATCATCCACAAGGTCCGGCGCCACCCTTGCGAAATACCCAATGACATAGCCAATGTCATACACATACCCGGGGTGATCGAGATTGCCGCAAAGGTCGGGATAAACAACAAAATTAATTTCGGATCCATAGGCTAAGAATACGAGCAACTGGTTTTGAATGCTATATGCAGGAAAAATTGTACCTGCGTGTTAATATCATTCGATAATTTTAAAGGATGATTAACATGCATGTATTGGTAATCAATTGTGGTTCGTCTAGTGTTAAGTACAAAGTGTTTAACGACGAAAAAACTGTGCTCGATGGAAAAGTGGAGGAGCTCGGTAACGACCGCACCCACAGCGCAGCGATCGCAGAGATTCTGGAGAAAGTAAAAGAGTATCCTATCAATGCCGTAGGTCATCGAGTAGTACATGGCGGCGCCAAATTTACCGATGCTGTTTTGGTTGACCAGGATGTAATTCAGGAAATTACCAACTGTATTAGCGATGCGCCGTTACACAACCCTTATAATCTGGAAGGCATCATTGCAGCTAAAAAATCCTATCCTGATTTGCCGCATGTGGCCGTTTTCGATACCGCCTTCCATGCACGTTTACCGCGCCGCGCTAAAACTTATGCACTTGATCACGAGTTGTCCGGAAAATATCAACTGCGACGATATGGATTCCACGGTACGTCGCATGCTTATGTGGCCCAACTAGCAGCGGATTTTTTAAAACAACCGATGGCGGCACTACGCATCATTACTCTGCATTTAGGAAATGGCGCCAGCGCCTGTGCCATAGAGAATGGCTGTTCAGTGGAAACCAGTATGGGATATACGCCACTCGAAGGATTGGTTATGGGTACCCGCAGCGGTGATGTCGATGCCGGTCTAATATTGAAACTACAACGCGATGCGGGCTTAGGCGTTGAGGAACTTGATAACTTACTAAATAAAAACAGTGGTCTTAAGGGCCTCTCGGGTATCAGCAATGATCTCCGGGAAATCGAGACTGCCGCAGCCGATGGTATAGATGGCGCCCGACTTGCTATTAATGTATTCGCGCATCGGGTACGAAAGTACATTGGTGCTTATGCCGCCGTAATGGGTGGCGTAGACGCGATTGTATTCACTGGCGGTATTGGTGAAAACGGCGTCTCGATGCGGCGCAGAATCATGCAACGTCTGGAGTTTCTTGGGTTAAATTTCAACGAAGACGCTAACAGCAACTGTAATACCAACGATGATAACCCGGTTGCCAGTATCAATGAGCCCCATTCACGGGTCGCAGCATTGGTTGTTAAAACCAATGAAGCGAGAATGATCGCCCGACAAACCCAACATATTGTAAGTAGTCTCCGCCAAGCTACGGTAGCACATCGTCCTATTCCAATCGCGATAAGTGCCCGTCATTTACATCTGAATGAAGCGTCATTCAAGGCGCTGTTCGGTGCCGACGCGGAGCCAACGCATTACAAGGATATTTCCCAACCGGGACAATTTGCCTGTGAAGAACGGGTTAGTTTGATCGGACCACGCAAGACGATTGAAAGAGTACGATTGTTAGGGCCATTACGCCGCAACAATCAAATTGAAATTTCCCGGACCGATGAATTCAAACTAGGGGTTGATGCGCCGGTGCGTGATTCTGGTCGGGTCAAAGGCTCTGCACCTATTACGCTGGAAGGTCCAGCGGGACGCCTGGAACTAACCGAGGGCCTGATTTGTGCACGCCGACATATTCATATGCATCCAGACGACGCTGAGCACTATGGGGTTGAGAATGGTGACGTAATCGAGGTGGCGATCGATAGCGCAGGGCGAGATCTGACCTTTGGTGATGTGTTGGTTCGGGTGTCGCCAAAATATAAACTGGAAATGCATATCGATACTGATGAAGCCAATGCCGCAGAGATCACCGGTGGTTTCAGTGGAGAGCTCATTTATACCGATATTGATATCGAAAAGGCCTCTGCCAGCATTCAAGGAAAACGAAGCCATGAAAAGACATGAGCAACTTCCATGGTGACAAGTTAGTTGATTTGCTGCAGCACGCTTCGGCGGCCGCTATAGATTACATCAACACGACTCCTGACCAACCAGTTGTTCCAAACAACGCGGCTGTAGAAAACCTGAACGCGTTAACAAAGACTTTACCGGCTAAAGGTTGTGACCCAACCACGGTACTCAAGGAACTAGCTGAATTAGGCAAAACAAGCACCGTCAAAACCACCGGTGGCCGGTACTTTGGTTTTGTTACTGGCGGTACACTACCCGTTGGTCTTGCTGCCAATTGGCTTGCCGCAAGTTGGGATCAGAATGCCGCATTGCACGTTATGTCACCTCTGGCAACCAGTCTGGAATCTGTTTGTGAAGAGTGGTTGATCAAGCTTTTTGGTTTACCCGGGAGTTCGTGCGCAAGCTTCGTTACTGGTTCTTCGGTCGGCAATATCTGCGGTATTGCAGCGGCAAGGCATCGCATATTAAAACAACAAGGCTGGGACGTTGAACGGCAGGGGTTACAAAATGCACCCGAAATAAAAATTGTTGCCAGTGCTGCAGCGCATTCATCTATAGCGAAAGCTATCGCCTTGCTCGGCTTGGGCACTGACAACATCATTGCCGCACCAGTCGACGAGCAGGGTCGGATCGACCCAGAACGATTACCGCCGCTGTCCAAGAACTGCATACTTATTCTGCAAGCGGGTAACGTAAACAGCGGCAGCTTCGATCCATTTACTGAACTATGCAGCAAGGCCCGGCAGGCCGGAGCCTGGGTACATATCGATGGCGCATTCGGATTATGGGCAGCAGCATGTGCACAAAAGTCGCATCTCACTAAAGGAATCGAGATGGCCGATTCGTGGGTAACTGACGCCCACAAAACCCTTAATGCGACGTACGACAGTGGAATTGTATTTTGTCGACATCCCGAATACCTGAACGCAGCCATGGCCGCCACTGGCAGTTACATACAATATAGTCGACAACGTGATCCCATGCTGATGGCACCCGAAATGTCGCGGCGCGGCCGCGCGATCGAATTATATGCCATTCTCAAAACACTTGGCCGGCATGGTATCGATCAGTTGGTATCGCAATTGTGCCAACACACGTCGTTATTCGCAAAGCTGCTAAGTGATTCGGAATTGATCATCGACAACGATGTAGTTTTCAACCAATTGCTTGTTCGGCTGCCGGACAACCGGGCGACAGACTACTTGCTGGAATATATTCAGACATCCGGAGATCTTTGGTGTGGTGGGGCTAGCTGGCGAGGCAATCGGGTCATAAGGATCAGTGTTTGTAGCTGGGCCACTACTGAATCTGATATTAGGCGGTCAGTTAAGTCGATCGAGAACGGTATTTTAGCAAGCTATAGCGCTAACTGATTGTTTTACAACCTACAAACCAATGTGAACTCGTTCACATTGGGCTTGAGATCAACCTAGATTACCGCTAATCTGCGTTACACTACCGGCTGTCGGCGACCATTTAGAACGGACTTAGAATATCGTCAACCAAAAGTAGATTCGATTAAACGATGTACGTATGCCAATCCCAATTGGCATAACTGGGAGAACAAATATATGTTAAACACCAAAACAGCCCGTTTCCGGGACCGTCTCGCTCACTCTCTTACAACCAAAATGATCGCGCTTTTGGTGATATGTATGTTTGCAGGGTTTGCCAGCGCTGAAACGCTAAGTACTGACCGCCCCGACTTCGGCGGCTTTTATGGCAGTAACTCTAACCAATATGAAGTCAGTGGCACGATCACCTTGCCCCTATCTATTAGCGAGTTCGACAACATCGCCACGCGCAATGAGCTCGTCGAAAGTCGCTTGCTGGCTCTTGAAACATACCTAGCCGCGCTAATCACCGACAAGTATCCCGATATATTTGTAAATTTCGATTACGGTAATTTCAAATCTACCGTGCGTCATGAAACGATGCGTGCAGAACGAGTCTATGAATCCAGCACTGCTGGCATCTACAACATTGATTTTACCGTTTTGATTGCAGGACCAGAAGATCTCTTGGATCAAACCAATGGTACTTTCGACATTCAAATGCCAAAGGACGCAAATGCCAACAACTTTGGACCGGTAAGCAATTTTGGACCGTTGTTCGAGATGCGACGATTTGACCCGGCAACCGAGACAGGTGAACTAGAATCGATACTTGGAACTATCAGCGAGATCGCGCAATCGCCAAACACGTTTCCCGAGTACGACCGCTTGATGGAAGACGATACCTTAGACATCACCATGTGGGCTGGCTACGATTACACCGAAGACCGAATAGGCCTTTGGACTTCAATGCGTTCATGGTTAGCGCTTTTTGCGGCTGGCTTCGAAATGCAAAATGATGCTGACTATGTTGATATCGACGATATCGATCAAGAAATTTACGATGAAGTGGTAGAAACCATGGGCATTTATTACCCCGGTACTATTACTGATTTATCAATAGAGCTTTTCGCGCGCATGAAGCGCGACACCGTTTTCACCAAGCAAGTCTTTTATAAAGGCCGCGCAATAACGGTTAACGTGAAAATTCGCCACCGTAATCTGTACGAAGGCGAAAATAGTTTAATGAAAAGCACTTTTCTGGACGAAGTTAGTAGCAGTGATATTTTAATTTATAGCGGCCATGCTGGACCGTATTATGGCTGGTACCTCGGCCCGGAAAACGATGCCTTCCTGGACGTTGATGCAGTTGCCAATATTTCAATGGATCCGGATCGCTATCAGATAATGATTATTAGTGGCTGCCAGACCTACTCAACCTATTCTGAGCACTTTTTCCGTAATCCAGCCAAAAACACTAATAATCTGGATGTGGTCACAGCAGTTAACTGGATTCAATTGAGTCACGGTGAACGGTCTGTTAACAGCATGTTAAGCTTTCTAGTGGCTGATACAGACGATCAATATCAGGTGTTTTCTTACGGCCAACTCTTGAATTTTCCTAACAATGACGTGTTTGAACCAGATTCATTTTGGGCGACTCAAGGTACTAATGACAACCCGGTAGTAAACCCTCTGGCAAATGTCGCGAGTTTTGGTGACGCCTGTAGCGCTGACGCCGATTGTGGTAGCACACCTGAGAATCGCTGTACCCGCGGTCAATGCTCGGTGCAATCGATGGACGGTTATGTATGTCCTGAAGGTTATGACTTCATCGATCCATATAGCGTGTGGGGTGCATACTGTGCACCAGCCAGTTGTCCGCAGTTCATTTTTGATAATGGACAAATCTACGTTGATGGTGGTTATGCACCAAATGAGTGTTCAAATTCAGGCCTGACCTGTTCTAACATTTGGTTCTACGGTCCTGATGAATTTTCTGACGCTGCTTGTGTTGATGGCGAGTGGGCTGCGCAAACTATCACTATCGACCCTGAAGAAGAGACTGGTGGTGAAACTGGCGGTGAAACTGGCGGTGAAACTACTGGCGAAATCGAAGCCTGCCCTAATACCGTATTCGACAACGGCTTTATGTACAATGCCGCGGTGGAATACGTAGGTAATAGTTGTTCTGCCGAAGGTCAGGTTTGTACAACCACTACTTATTTCTCTAGTGCAGCCGCACACGTAAATGCTGCCTGCGAAAATGGCATTTGGATTAATTCGGCTGATGCCGGCCAATCTAGCGGTG
>CAZUMV010000182.1:0-6240 GCA_964621435.1 uncultured Thiotrichales bacterium
AGCGAAAGATTATGCAATCGAAGCGGTTCGACAGGCTTTGGTTAATTTGGAAGCGGTCGATGCACCAGCAGGTCTTATGCCGGTCGTATTAGGTGCGGGGTGGCCTGGCATATTGTTGCATGAAGCGGTAGGTCACGGGCTTGAAGGTGACTTTAATCGTAAAGGTAGTTCGGCTTTTAGTGGTCGTATTGGTGAGCAAGTTGCGGCCAAAGGCGTGACGGTCATAGACGACGGGACGTTAAGCGAGCGGCGGGGTTCGCTGAGTGTGGACGATGAAGGAACGCCTACTGAAGCTACCACCCTGATCGAGGATGGCGTCTTGGTCGGCTATATGCAGGATCGAATGAATGCGCGACTTATGGATATGCCCCTTACTGGAAATGGTCGACGTGAATCTTATGCGCATTTGCCTTTACCGCGAATGACCAACACTTACATGAGTGCCGGGGAGTTCGACCCTGAGGAGATAATTACGACCGTAGACAAAGGCTTATATGCCGTTAATTTTGCCGGAGGTCAAGTTGATATTACCTCTGGGAAATTTGTGTTTTCTGCATCGGAAGCATATTTAATCGAGGGTGGAAAAATCACGCAGCCGGTCAAGGGCGCAACTTTAATCGGTAATGGCCCCGAAGCTATGGGTCAAATCAGCATGATTGGTAATGATTTTTCTCTGGATAGCGGAGTTGGCGTTTGCGGGAAGGAGGGTCAGGGCGTACCGGTCGGCGTTGGTCAGCCAACTTTAAAAATCGATCAGATTACAGTGGGCGGTACAGAACAATGAACAAGGATGATCGTGCCGCTGAGGCGGCTACAGTTAAGGATGCAGTGGAGACCGCGCTCAAGTATGTTCGGGCTGCAGGTGCAGAAGGCGCCGTGACTGCCAGCGTAGATGATGGGACATCCGTAGCATGTCGTATGCAAGAGTTGGAAACACTCGAGTTTCATCGTTCCCAGCAATTGAGTGTCACTGTTTTTAACCAATCTTGTAAAGGCTCTGCGAGTACCTCGGAGCTGAGTGACGTTGCCATAAAAGAATCGGTTGATGCGGCATTACGCATAGCCAAACATACTTCTGAAGATAAATGTGCCGGTTTGGCTGATGCTGATTTGATGGCGACTGATATCAAAGACATGGAGTTATTCCATCCTCATCAGCTGAGTGCTGAAGAGGCAATTGCGACGGTTTTGAAATGTGAAAAATCCGCGTTGGATCATGCTGATGAAATCGAAAATTCGGAAGGTGCAAATATAAATGCCTTTGCAGGTACCGGTGCTTTTGGAAATACGCATGGGTTCTTGCATGCCCAGTCGGGGACTACCTATAGCTTAAGTTGTTCGGTGATCGCTGCAAATAAGCACGGTATGCAGCGTGATTATTGGTATAGCGGCGATCGAGATATTACCCGCCTGGATGCTCCGGAGCAGGTCGGCGTGACAGCTGCGGCGCGAGCGGTACGCCGCTTGTCACCGGAGAAACTTACAACCCGGGAAGCACCGGTAATTTTTTCAGCAGATATCGCAAAATCATTGATAGGGCATTTGTTTGGAGCTTTGTCTGGAAGCGCTATATATCGCGAGGCAAGTTTTCTGCTTGATCAGATTGGTGAAAAGGTTCTACCGGATAATATTTCAATTCATGAGGACCCGCATCTTGTTCGTGGTCATAAAAGTTCTAGTTATGATCGTGAGGGAGTCGCAACTAACAAGTCTTACGTTGTTCAAAATGGTGAAATTTGTCGCTATCTATTGTCGAGTTACTCGGCGCGCAGATTAGGCCTGGAAACTACTGCGAATGCCGGTGGCACCAGAAATGTTCGTGTTACTCACGGTGATAAATCTCTTGATGAGTTATTGCGCGAGATGGGTACAGGTTTATTGGCGACTGAATTGATCGGGCAGGGTGTTAATAATGTTACCGGTGACTACTCAAGAGGTGTAACCGGCTTTTGGGTTGAGAATGGCGAACTCGCGTATCCGGTGGAAGAATTAACCATCGCTGGAAATCTTCGTGATATGTATGCCGGATTGGTAGAAATTGGTGCTGATACGGACCGCCGTGGAAATGTCCATACCGGTTCTTGGCTGCTCGAAAAACTCACCATTGCTGGCGGCTAATAGTTCTTGTCGGTGCTCTAAAATTCACGGAAACGTAAACTGGTTATCGGTTTGGCAAGCTCAAGATTGCACCAGCGTTGCGTGCTGCGTATGCTTGCGTATCAGGATTAAAGCTTACACGGAATTTACCTAATTATGTCTCTCAAGGTTTATAACACCAAAACTCGTCAGAAAGAATCTTTCCAGCCCATTAATCCTGAGCGGGTAACGATGTACGCCTGTGGTCCGACGGTTTACAACTTGATCCATATCGGAAACGCACGTCCAATTGTGGTCTTCGATGTTTTATTTAGGGTTTTGCGTCAGTTGTATCCCGAAGTGGTTTACGCTCGAAACATCACCGATGTTGACGATAAAATCAACGCTGCTGCCAAAGAAAATGAAGAGTCTATCAAGGCGCTTACTGACCGTTTTACCGTAGCGCTGCATGAAGACATAGCGGCCTTGAATGTCTTGCCGCCGACTATCGAGCCGCGTGCGACCGATCACATGGAGCAGATGATTGATATCACCTCGCGGCTTATAGAAAAAGGTCATGCGTACGAAGCAGACGGACATGTTTTGTTCTCCGTTGAGTCAATGCCGAGTTATGGTGAATTATCCAATCGCAAGCTTGAAGATATGGAGATGGGTGCCCGGGTAGAGGTGGCGAATTACAAGCGCCACGCCGGTGACTTTGTGTTGTGGAAACCATCTGATGCCGAGACGCCGGGTTGGGAAAGCCCATGGGGATACGGGCGCCCTGGATGGCACATGGAGTGTTCTGCCATGATTGAGAAACATCTAGGGAAAACCATAGACATTCATGCCGGTGGTCGGGATTTGATTTTTCCGCATCATGAAAACGAGCGCGCGCAAAGTTGCTGCGCCAATGACGGTGAGAGCTTTGTAAACTACTGGATGCATAATGGCTATATCACAACCAGCGGTGACAAAATGTCAAAGTCAGAGGGTAATTTTTTTACCCTTAGAGATGTGCTTGCGCAAGCGCCGGGCGAGGCCGTCAGGTTATTTCTGTTAAGCGGTCATTATCGATCCGGTCTGGATTGGTCAGTTGATAATCTCAAACAAGCACGGGCAAGCCTGGACGGCTTGTATACGGCTTTGCGTCGCGTGACGGATATTCCGATCAAACCCGCGTCCAAGGCTAACCAAAATGTTATGCAAGCGTTATTGGATGATCTCAACACACCAAATGCAATTTCTGAATTGCATGAGTTGGCCAAGCAGCTGAACAAAACTACTGATACGGACCAACAAATGCTAATCAAGAGTGAGCTGATAGAAAGTGCAGCTCTGGTTGGTTTGCTGCAACAAGATCCAGACGATTGGTTTCGTTGGCAAATGGCTGGTAGTAATGACGACGCGCTGTCCGATGCGCAGATTGAATCTATGATTCAGGAGCGTCTGGATGCGCGAGCGAATAAAGATTTTGACACGGCAGATAAACTCAGAGACGAGCTTCAAGCGGCTGGCATCCTGTTGGAGGATAGTGCTGGTGGAACCCAATGGAAGCGTGGATAGTCGTACAGCGCATCTAAGCGTTGTTGCTGATATAATTATTTTAACGCGATAAATGGATAATTGAGTTCGATATGCCAGGCAATAGCATCGGAAAAGTTTTTACCGTTACCAGTTTTGGTGAAAGCCATGGCCCGGCCATAGGTTGTATCGTGGATGGTTGTCCACCGGGCATGCCATTGTCGACTGAAGACTTGCAAGCTGATCTCGAGCGGCGCCGGCCAGGTAAAAGCCGCTACGTTACGCAGCGGCGCGAGATGGATGAAGTCAAGATACTCTCGGGTATATTTGATGGAATGACTACCGGTACTCCGATTATGTTACTGATCGAAAATACCGATCAAAAATCCAAGGATTACACTGAAATCGCAAATAGCTTTCGGCCGGGCCATGCTGACTACACCTATTATAAAAAATACGGTTTACGCGATTATCGTGGCGGCGGTCGATCTTCGGCGCGCGAGACTGCCAGTAGAGTTGCGGCAGGCGCAATCGCAAAAAAATACCTTGCGCAAGAGTTCGGTACCGTAATTCGTGGCTACCTCGCGCAATTGGGGCCAATTGCATATGAGAATTTTGACTGGGATCAGGTCAATGAAAATCCATTTTTTACGCCGGATATAGACAAGGTCGATGAGATGGCAACCTTTATGGATGCCTTACGCAAAGAAGGAGATTCAATCGGAGCACGCATAAATGTGGTCGCCGAAAGCGTGCCACCGGGATGGGGTGAACCAATTTTTGACCGGCTGGATGCTGACATAGCCAAAGCAATGGTATCTATCAATGCTGTAAAAGGGGTGGAAATTGGAGCGGGTTTCAGGTCGGTCGAACAGAAAGGCACCGAGCATCGTGACGAAATAACACCAGAGGGATTTTTGAGTAATGATGCTGGCGGGATTTTAGGGGGCATTAGCAGCGGTCAGGATATCAAAGTTAGCGTAGCGATTAAGCCGACTTCCAGTCTCCGGCTATCCGGTAAAACCATCGACAAACAAGGTCAGCCTACCGACATAATCACCAAGGGTAGACATGATCCCTGTGTCGGTATCCGCGCAACGCCGATTGCAGAAGCGATGCTGGCGATTGTGTTAATGGATCATGCGCTGTTACAGCGAGCGCAAAATGCCAATGTGACAACTGACTTTCCCGATATTCCCCCGCACAGCTCGTAACAAATAGAGTAGTACGATTTCCTTACGGATTTTCCGCTACTATTTGGCCGGGGAAAAATGCTAGGTGCTTTAAATTAGAGCTTTTCTGATTGATGTCGTAGTGCTCAGGCTGGCGCCTGATTTTTTATTTCGCAGTACGTTTTTAAGTGTAGTCACTAATCGCAGGACAACTGCAGATCAAATTTCTATCGCCGTAAGCATTATCAATTCTTCCAACCGGTGGCCAGTACTTATTATTCTTTAGCTCGGGGTTGGGAAAGACAGCGAGTTGACGAGAATAGGAGTGATCCCAATTATCGCTGGTTACCGCTGCGCTGGTATGTGGAGCGTTCTTCAAAACGTTATTTTCCGGATCCACCGCGCCCGTTTCTACCGCTTCAATCTCTTTAGCAATGCTAGCCATGGCGTCACAAAAGCGGTTTAGTTCGAATAAAGATTCGCTTTCTGTCGGTTCAATCATCAAAGTCCCGGGTACTGGAAAAGACATAGTAGGTGCATGGAAGCCAAAGTCAATCAAGCGCTTGGCGATGTCTTCCACCTCGATGCCTGTGCGATTTTTAATTTCGCGAAGGTCGATAATACATTCATGCGCGACTCGTCCGGTTTTCCCGGTATATAGAACCGGATAGTGAGGCTTGAGTTTCGTCGCAACATAATTCGCATGCAGGATCGCAATCTCGCTAGCACGCTTTAAACCTTCCCGACCCATCATTTTCATGTACATCCAGCTAATCGGTAAAATGCTGGCGCTACCCCAAACGGCCCCGGCAACTGGTCCAACTTTGTGTTTGCCTGGTAATTGTTTGTGACCAGGTAAATAGGGTTTTAAATGTTCACCGACGGCAACTGGACCGACTCCGGGTCCCCCGCCGCCATGTGGTATGCAAAATGTTTTGTGCAAATTCAAGTGCGAAACGTCACCGCCGAACTTTCCGGGATAGCAAAGTCCAACCATCGCATTAAGATTGGCGCCGTCAATATATACTTGACCGCCATATTGATGCACAACTTTACACACTTTTGTAACGTGTTCTTCAAACACGCCGTGAGTAGACGGATAGGTGATCATGATTGCTGCTAGTGCCGCTGCATGTTGTTTGCATTTTTCGGTGAGATCTGCGAGATCAACATTACCTTGGTCATCGCAGTTGACCACCACAACTTTCATACCGCACATTTGTGCCGACGCCGGATTAGTGCCGTGTGCCGAAAATGGAATTAAACAAACGTCACGCTGGGTGTCACCCCGATCTTCATGATAAGACTTAATCGCTAGCAGGCCGGCGTACTCACCCTGTGAGCCTGCATTCGGTTGTAGTGAAATGGCATCGTAACCAGTAACCGTGCACAGCATGTCGGATAATTCGCTTACAAGTTGTTGATAGCCTAGTGTCTGCTCCGCAGGTGCCAATGGGTGGATTGATGA
>CAZUMV010000183.1:0-6184 GCA_964621435.1 uncultured Thiotrichales bacterium
CCGGCCGCCATTCTAACGTATCGGCAAACGATTTATTAAACTATTGCTGCTTTACAATTTTTAAAGCATCACCCTGGAATTCGACCACATCACCCGCCATGATTTTTTTTCGCTTTCTGGTTTCAACCTGCCCGTTGACTTTGACCAACCCCTCGCTAATAAAATACTTGGCCTCTCCACCACTCGACGCCAAGCCGTCAAATTTTAACAATTTGTATAGCTCAACCGGTTCTTTAGAAATTTCTACTGCTCGCATGGTTAGTCTGTATAGTTAGAATGCCTGACGGCGCTCATCTTGCACGGCTTGGACGCCCGGATGCAAACAAAATTCCCGATCACAGGAAATAAAAATGTACAAATTACACATTGCCAATAAAAACTACTCATCATGGTCTTTACGTCCCTGGGTACTCATGTCAGAGCTATCCATACCCTTTGAAGAAACCATCAGCCCTTTTCCCAGTGGCTCAAGTTGGGAGCAATTCAGAAGCTTCAGCCCAACCGGGCTTGTGCCATGTTTGGAAGATGACGGTCAAGTCGTTTGGGATTCTTTTGCAATTGCCGAGTACCTGGCTGAAAAAGGCAATAAGGTGTGGCCGGAAGCAATGGCGGCACGAACCTGGGCACGCTGCGCCGCCGCTGAAATGCACTCCGGTTTTTTTAACTTACGCAACACGTGCGCTATGAGCTGCGGCCTTAGAATTGAGTTGCACGAGATTTCCGCTGGCTTGCAGAAAGATCTGGACCGGCTTGATGAGCTGTGGCAACAAGGCCTTGGAGAATTTGGCGGAGCGTTTTTAGCCGGAGACTCATTCACCAACGTCGATGCATTTTTTGCGCCAGTCGCTTTCAGAATAAGAACCTATGGCCTTAAGCTGAGTGAGTCCTCGCTGGCCTATGCGCAACGATTAATTGACCTGCCTTCCATGCGCCAATGGGACACCGATGCACTCGCTGAAACCTGGCGCGAACCGGACCATGAAAAAGATATAATGGACTCAGGAAAACTACTCGAAGACCTTAGAAAAAAAGACTAATACTGAAGTTCCTGTAACTTTTGCGCGACCGTTTCGGCGATAATTTTATAACCAGCAGCATTTGGATGGCTGTCATAAGACGGGTATATGGGCACAGGGCCCGAAACGCCTTCTACCAATACCGGCAATAGATCAACATACTCAATATGATGTTGTTCTAGACTCGCGAAAATCTGCTGCCTATAATTGTTTTCCGAGCTTGCTATGTAGGCAAACCGCTCTTTATCGACTTGCGGATTTGTTGCAATCACCAAGTCAGAGAAAACCAGCTCTTTGGTGGGGATGGTTAAAAAGACCAACTCTACATTATTGTCCTCGCAGAAATTTTTGATCTTTTCAATGACCTGCAAAGTAATCGCCAGACCTTCATCGAGATCAGCACGCTCGGTTTTGTAAGATCGCTCCCAACGTTCCGCTTCAAAGGTCATTGGTATGGCGCCTTCCGGTTGATAGGTGGTCAGCTTGTGTGGCGTTTCAATAACGGCTGGGGTCTTGCGCAACATCGGTTTTAACTTGGTCGTTAGCAGTCTATACAGCACACTGTTTCTGGCTAACCAATAACGAACGAATGCGAACTTCTTACCCGCAAGGTCATCGTCCATTAGGGTTTTCTTGGCAGTACGTTCTCTAACCTCCGTGCTACGGTAGGCGCTCCAGTTTTCGACAAAATTAGCTAACCGAAACGCATCGTAGAAATCATTGCCAAAATATAGGCCTATCAAAATTACTTCCGGGTTCAATTCCAGAGCTTTGGTTTCTAATAAATGCAAATACTGCAGCGGACCATAACTACCCAACGCCATATTGTAGACTTCATTGCCGGTTTGAGTTGCTAATTGATTTGGCCATGAATCTTTGTGGGTAGCCGCGATGCCATAGGTGTTGGAATCTCCAATAGCGATAATTCTGGATGTGGCAGGCAACTCGTGATTACGAAAACCCCATTCATCATGCCCACCTGAGTTTGGTGGAATACGCAGTTCTAACCACTCATCCCGCTCAATATTTGGCATCAGGAGATCGATAGGATCAAAGAACATCCGGCAAACTGCCTCGGCTATTAACAATGACACTAGCAACGAAACACCTAGCAACAAGCCGTTTTTGAATAATTTTATGAGCAATTTATATAACCTATTGGTTGAGTCTTATTGTGCTGGCTTAAGCCGGTTCTAACAATAGATCTACTTTGATCTTAATCACATAACCCACTGTTGGATCATCTATCCAAAGACCACTGCCGAAGTTAAAATCACGGCGGTCAATGGCCGCCGTACCGGTCAGATTAATTTGACCCTGATCATTTTCGTTCCAGGAAAACACGAGTGGCACCACCTTTTTCATACCCTTAAGTTCGAGCACGCCATCAGCCTGATACTGCCCGTCATCCAGCTGTGAAAATTCACGGGCGATATATTTGGCTTCACTATACTTTTCAAACCAAAACCACATTTTGGTAGGCATTTCTTCGTCACGGTCATAACTGTCTGTGGCGACACTGGTGACATCAATCGTGACATCAAAAAAGCTTTTCGATAAATCCTCTGGCGCAAAATATAACTCTGGAAAAAATTTTGAGAAGCCTCCGGGAAACTCGATCTCGTCATAGGTACCGGTAAAAGTTAACGCGCTCTCATCTTCCAACGTACGCCACGCTATTGCCAAGTCTGTTTTTTCTGCCTCTGCAACATGCACTCCGGTGGTTGTATCCGGCAGACTTTGGACTGGTGCATGAATGGGTTGCTTGGCAATGTCATACGAGTTTGTATAGGCCAGACCAAACAACCCTGCCACCGCAACCCATAGGATTGCCAGGGTGGGCAGGACACTAATAACGGTATGCCGGCCAAGTGGTGTTTGAACGCCATAGCGATATGGCCGACGACCAGAATCGCGAGAACCCAGAAGAAAACCAAATGGACCGTCGAGGCACTGGCCTGTATAGATTCACTAGGACCAACCAGCATCGGAACCTCGAACCAGCCAAACCACTTAAACGGATAGTTTGCAGCGGAGTTCAAAATCCAGCCACTCAATGGCATTAGAATTGCGAATACGTAAACTGCAAAATGCCCATAGTTCGCAAGCTTATGATTTTGCTGGGACAGACCTTCAACGTCCGGCGGACTTTGTTGTGTTAAACGCCACACCAAGCGCAAAATCATAATTCCTAAAACCGTCAGGCCTACCGACTTATGCCAAATATAGAGTTGTAGTTTACCCGGTGACAACGAGGCTTCATGGGACACCCAACCAAGCGTTGCAGCTACAAATATCAACAACGCACGGATCCAGTGAAATGACTTCGCAACCGGATTCCAGGATGATGATGTGGTCATTAAATATCTCCGAGTCATTAATTAGCGTTAACCATTTTATATGCTCCTTGAGGCAAATCTTCCAAAGACCATTGGCCAATTTGATATCTTATAAGCCGCAAGGTCGGATTACCAACTGCTGCTGTCATCCGCCGTACCTGTCTGTTGCGACCTTCTTGAATCACTACGTTTAGCCATTGGGTCGGGATTGCCTTGCGTTCGCGTATCGGTGGCTGGCGCTCCCATAACTGCGCCGGCTCGGCAATGACCGCTACTTTCGCCGGTTTGGTTCGGCCATCTTTTAAACTAACCCCCGCGCGCAATTGACGTAAAGCATCCTGCGACACTTCGCCTTCAACCTGCACCCAATAATGTTTCTCTTTTCGGTATTGAGGATTGGATATTTTTGCCTGTAATTTCCCATCATTGGTTAAGACCAACAATCCCTCGCTATTTTTGTCCAGCCGGCCCGCTGCATATACTTCGGGCACATCAATGTAATCCGCCAATGTTTTTCGATCACCGGCATCGGTGAATTGACTCAATACGCCATAGGGTTTGTTGAATAACAGGACAATACGTGACATTCACTTATTTTAGCTGATTTTTGCACACCCTTAAGTACTTGCATAAATTTGTTTGGTCGGCAGCTTCGATTCGCCAATTTCATCCGTTAGTCGGGCACCCGACCAACTGGTTAACAATTTGGCAAGTTGGCCCATTATTCGCTACCGATATTCATTTACAGTGTCCAAAGTAATCTTAAATGTGCGCTTGGGACTTATATAAATGGAATTTAAACCACAAACTGTGGAACCAAAAGATATTCCCGTTTGGTTTCGGGAGTCGCTTGACCTGACAGTCAGACACCCGCTACTTAGTGTTTGCTCCACCGCGCTTATCATTTTCTTATTTGCTGCACCTACCTGGTTAAGTGGATTTCTATTTGCCAGCACCCCGATTCTTTTCGGTATCGGTTGCGTGATTGCCGCCGCGGGTGACGATGGCAAAAGTCCGTTAGCAGAACTTTGGCACAAACCGTTAAAGGTTTGGGGGCGACTATTCATGCTAGGTGCCTATCCGTACCTACTTGCTATTTTCGGCGCAGCATTGACCACATTACTCCCAATTGCATCTTCCAGCGGCCTACCACCTGAACAAGTTAGCCCTTCTTTTAGCGCCGGGGTAGTGATGCTGTTTGCACTTTATGTGTGGTTGGCAGCGGGCCCATTTATTTGGTTCTTTGTACCCTTAATAGCCAACGCAGAAATGCCGTTAGGTATGGCCGCCGCACAAGCGGGCGAAGCCTTTATGCTTAACCGGTTCGTAATATTGCTATCACTTGCACTCGGTGTCGTATCTCAACTCGCGATCATTCTACCGATACTGGTGTTTCCATTTGTGGCTCTGGTTACCAGCCTCATGTACGTCAGTTACCGGCATATCTGGATGGGCAGAGGACTCAACAATAGAGCGCCAGCAAAGTCCTTGTTGATGGTACCTGCTATGGCGAAATACCACTCTTCTTAAACCCCCTCTAACAATGGTTGTTTTGACTCATGCTCCAACAACCACTTTTTACGTTTGGTGCCTGACGCATATCCGGTCAACGACCCATCTCTTCCGATCACGCGATGGCAGGGCACCACAATAGTCATCGGGTTTTTCCCGTTAGCGGCACCCACCGCCCTGACCGCTTTAGGATTTTTTATCTTGTTCGCGATATCACTATAAGAACAGGTCTCACCATAGCCAACCGTCGTTAACGCTTTCCACACCTGTTTTTGAAATTTGGTGCCGATTGGCGCCATCGGCAAATCGAAAGTTTCCCGATTGCCGGCAAAGTATTCCTGCAATTGTTTTTTCGCTTGATCGGTAATCTTGTTTGTATTGATCTCTTGCGGCGTATCAACAAAGTTTATTGCTAGCACCGCACCTTCATTTGCATGAATTTCCATCAGCCCAAGTTCACTCTCGAAATGATCAAAATACTCGCTCATATCACCCTCCTATAGTTGATGCCAAAGTTGAAAACATAAATAACTCCGCCAGGGGCTCGCCTCGTCAAACACGCCATGATTTTCCAAACCGCATTTCTCCAAAGCGTTTCTAATGCCCGCGTCCCCACTTAGCCAAACATCCGGATTTTTATTGCCGCGCATTTGCGCGTATGCAACCGTCCACGGCCCAATACCTTTAATTTCAAGCCACTGATCCATATCATCAGGATCTTGCGCGGTCAGCATATATTCAGAAAACCTCCGAATCGTGTCCTTGCGTGATTGTGGCATACGAAAAAAATCGAGCTTATGATCAACCACCGCTTGCGGCGTGGGAAACAAGCAGGACTCCAAATCATCATCCAGAACCACTTGCTCCCCCAAATGCTGGACGAACATCCTGACTAAAACAGATGCCGCTGCCACCGATACCTGCTGACCCAAAATCGCCCTGATACCCGCCTCAAAATTATTCCAAATTCCGGGTATCCGCATCCCGTTCAGATATTCGAACCCGCTACCAACGATTTTTCGTAAATGTTGGTCAATGTCATTGATAGCGGCATCAACATCAAACATCTCTCGAATTCTCTGCATGACTGGATTTAAATATTGGTAATCATTTAACCAAAGATTCAACTGCAAATAATTTTTCTTCGCCTGAGGGCGAACGGTAAAGTATCCATAAGTATCAGCAAACTGAATTGTTCTTGAGTAACTATTTTTGTCACTCCATTCGAGATCTTCAATTTGCCGTTTTACCAAAAATGAATGTACCTGGGTCCAGTTATAGGGCGGACGGAAGTACAATTTCAACGACAAGTCCCCG
>CAZUMV010000184.1:0-3400 GCA_964621435.1 uncultured Thiotrichales bacterium
TACTATTCGAACCGCGATTGCGCCAGATGCGACTGCCGATGATTTGGTCCAGCCCGGCCACATTTTTCCAATTACTGCGCGCCCGGGAGGCGTATTAACGCGCGCGGGGCACACCGAAGCAGGTTGTGATCTGGCGCGTCTGGCCGGCTCGGAGCCAGCCGCTGTTATCGTCGAAATTTTGAATGATGACGGTACCATGGCACGACGCGACGATCTTATGGTTTTTGCACAACAGCATGATTTGAAAATTGGCACCATTGCAGATTTAATTCAACATCGACTGAATAACGAAAGTTCGATCGAGATGTGTGCCGAGACGGCCATGGAAACCGAGTTTGGGAGTTTTACGCTGAAAGCTTATCGCGACCAGATAAGTGATCAAATCCATTATGCTTTAGTTAAGGGTGAGTTTACGCAGGATGATGCGGTGATGGTGCGGGTGCATCTGCATGATGCGCTCGCCGATGGTTTGCCGGTAGAGAACCAGAATTTTGGTTGGCCACTGCGTGATGCGCTTAGAAGAATTGGAGAGGAAGGAAAGGGCGTTGCTGTCATTCTGAGATGGAACGAATCAAATGACTCGTTGGTTTCAAGAATCAAGGCACTCGGAGGAGAAGTCCAATCCGGGAATGTCGAAGGAAGCGAGTCATCCGATCAACGGACCTACGGCATTGGTGCGCAAATACTATTGGATCTTGGTGTGCATAAAATGCGCTTGTTAAGTGCGCCAAAACAGTTTCATGCATTGGCGGGTTTTAATTTAGAAGTAGTTGATTACATCTGGGATGGCGACGGCGCTTAGGGCGCCACGGGAAACGACATGACAATAGCAATGATCAAGGGTAGTTTGGATGGTAAGGGCATGAGAGTCGCATTGATCGCCTCGCGTTTTAACGGTTTCGTTGTTGAAGCATTGGTAACCGGCGCCAAGCAGGCATTACTGGAAAATGGTGTGGCAGAAAAGGATATACACTATATGTCAGTGCCAGGTGCGCTTGAGCTTTCAGTAGTTGCCGAGAAAGCGGCAGCCAGTGGAGACTTCGATGCGTTAATTGCGGTAGGTGCTATTATTCGTGGCGAAACTTACCACTTCGAGATTGTCGCTAACGAATCAGCACGTGGCTTGGCGGATGTTGCGGTTCGACATGGTTTGCCGGTACTAAACGGCGTCATTACTACTAACGACGAAGCTCAAGCGATGGCACGCGCTGGTACCGGACGCGAAAACAAAGGCGCCGAGGCGGCGGTTGGCGCGATAGAGATGGTTAATTTGCTGCGTCAAATCTAGGTCGCCGCAACCAGAAAGCATTCATTATGGATCAAACAAAAATTCACAAGCGTCGGGCGGCGCGTCGATTAGCAATGCAGGCGCTGTACGCGTGGCAAATGAACACCGAAAATGCTGGTGCGTTATGTGATTCCTTTAAAGGTGACGAAGAATATGCCCGGGTTGATGAAGATTATTTTCGTGAGCTTGTTTTTGGTGTGATTGATGCTTGCGAAGATCTGGACAAGGTCATTGGCAATTATGTGTCACGCGACGAAGAGCAAGTTGATCAGGTTGAGCAAGCCGTGCTGCGCATGGCAGTGTACGAGTTAAGTAACCGTCATGATATTCCATTCAAAGTTATCGTGAGCGAAGGCGTTGCGCTAACCAAAAAGTTTGGTGCGCAAGATGGATACAGATTCATCAATGGCGTGTTGGATAAAATGTCAGTAGAACTGCGAGCCTTTGAAAAGTCTGCTGATTGAGCGCTCACTGATGCTATGAATGAATTTGAGTTAATCAAAAAGTACTTTGCTAATTTTTCTGTTGATGAGACCGTTATCGCCGGTATTGGTGATGATGCAGCTGTGTTAAGTCCGCCGGCAGGTCAATTATTAGTGCAAACGACAGATACCTTGATAGCGGGTGTGCATTTTCCCGAGGATGCTGTCGCGGCAGATATTGCACACAAGGCCTTGATGGTGAATCTTAGCGATATCGCTGCCATGAGCGCAACACCGTTGTGGTTCACTTTGTCTCTCACATTGCCTCGGGCTGATGAAACCTGGCTGAGCGAATTCGCTAAACGTTTGCAGACCTTGTGTAAAGAGGTTGGCATCAATCTTATCGGCGGTGACACCACGCGGGGTACCTTGGCGATCGCGATTACCATGACCGGTGCAGTCGATAAAGAGCAGTACGTTTTACGGCGCGGGGCGCAGCCCGGTGATGATGTGTATGTTAGCGGTACGATTGGTGATGCAGCATTGGGTTTGGCGCAGTGGCGATCCGGAAGCAGCGCTGGTGTTGATTCAGATATTCCACTACAGCGTTTTCATCGACCGCAAGCGCGCCTCGCTTTAGGGCACGCACTAGGTGGAGTTGCATCTTCCATGATTGATTGTAGTGACGGTTTATTTGCAGACCTGGGGCATATATTGGCAGAGAATACAGTCGGTGCAGAAATCCATATTGACACTATTCCGGTATCCGCTGCAGTCAGTGCGTATTGTGAATCTTCGCAAAGCTTGCTGACTTTAATCAACAGTGGTGATGATTATGAATTAATCTTTACCGCATCGACCGATAAACGCGATGACATTGCTACGCGCACTGCAAGTATGTCCTGTGGGGTGCAACGGATCGGTAAAATTAATGCGCAAGCCGGGTTGCTACTGCGGGATCGCGCTGGAGAAATTCTGGACTTGGAAATTCGAGGGTATAAGCATTTTGTCTGACAATGCAAAAAACATTCCAGTCAAAGCCGGTGTTGTTTTTTCAGATCCGGTGCATTTTTTGGCGTTCGGTTTTGGTAGCGGGCTGGCACCGCAGGCGCCAGGTACATTTGGCAGCGTGGTAGGGGTGCTGCTAGCATACTTTATGTTGGCGCTGTCACCCGTAGTATATTTGGCGGTAACGGGAGTTTTATTTTTGGCCGGCGTGTGGATTTGTGGAGCCTCTTCGAGAAAACTGGGCGTACACGACCATGGGGGTATTGTCTGGGATGAAATTGTAGGCATCATGATTACTTTTATCATGATTCCATCTGGCTGGTATTGGTTGTTATTAGGTTTTTTGCTGTTTCGGGTTTTCGATATCATAAAGCCTTGGCCAATCAAGGTATTGGATCAAAAGGTTCACGGCGGATTCGGTATAATGATTGACGATGTTCTGGCTGGAGCTTTTGCACTATTTGGTGTGCAGTTAGTGGTACTTGTGGTTAAACAATTGGGCATGACGATATGAGCGAAATAATTTCAAAGATTATGTCCTGTGGTGCAGAAAACAACAATTCAAACGGACTGTATACAGAGTATAAACAGCAATAAAGTGTTGATATTTTTATACCGATACTTAAAGGGATTCTGCCATGAAAAAATTTTTTTTTTGATATGTTGTAGAGCTTAAAAAGTT
>CAZUMV010000184.1:3410-6152 GCA_964621435.1 uncultured Thiotrichales bacterium
CAACGGTAGAGTTAACCTTAATGATTTGTTGTTTGTTGCTTATTGTGTTCTCCCGGCAAATCATGACACGAATTTTTCATTGGTCTATTGGTGACCCGAAAGTAGACCGACAAAACATTGTAAAGCTGCAGGTATTTCGGGCCGCGAATCTTTTTATTATCATGGTTCTCATGTTGAATCATTTTGTTTTTTCTGGGGACCGCGCAACGATTGCTAGTAAACTCGTCGGCGTTATTATGGTCATCTTTTGTGCCTTTTGGGCGACGCAAATTCTGCGTTACTTTATCCGGCGACAGTTTGGGCATGTGCGGGAAGTTGATGATGCCAAAGTCATTTCAGATACCTATAACAGTCGTTTGTTAAGTTTATTGGTTACCGTATTGGTGGTGATTGTCGCACTGATAGGTATTGTTCAGGTGCTGGGCTTTGATAGTCTACTTGAAGCTGGCGGTATGCTTGGTTTCTTGGGCGTTATGTTGGCGCTCACACAAGCCGCGTGGGCACCGGATATTATTAGTGGTTTGATAATTCTAAACAGTGGTTTGGTGGAAGAGGGCGATGTCATTGAAGTTGAGCATAAAGGCGATATGGTGGCGCAGGTATTTCGCACCAAGTTGTTTCACACTGAATTTCTGGACATCGTCAATAACCATAGAGTGATGATAAAAAACGCCAAAGTGCGTGACATGACGATATGTAATTTGTCGAAATTTGCTTCTGCTCGTGGACTACGAGATAGGCTGACTTTCAAGATTGGCTACGATGCAAGTGCTTCGGATGTCAAAGAAATGTTTGAAGCCGCACACATGCAAGCGGTAGAAGATAACTCTATTCCTATTGTCGATGGCCATGCGGTCGAGATCAGAGTGCTTGATACTGGTGACTATGCGGTTGAGTGGGGTGTTTTTTATTACACCAAAGATGTTAAAGCTCTGATCAAGACCAGGCAGTTGTTTCGCGAAATTATTCTGATGGAGTCCTTGAAAAGAGACATTGGCTTGTCTACACCGGACTTGTATCAAAATGCCCTAGCTGTTGCCCCGGAACGAGACTCGCATCCATACGAGTCTGGTCAGCACAAAAGAACTCAAGAAAACGATAAGAAGCAAATGCAACAGCAAAGCCAAAGGCACAAGCAGAATCAAAGCGAGGAGCGAAAGCCAACGCAAGAACATAAGCAAGATCAAAAACGAAGTCGCGAAAATCAGTCTGAACAAGATCATAGTAAAACTCGTCCGAGTAAAGCAACTTGACTGTAAGAACACGATTCGCGCCAAGTCCGACAGGTTATCTGCATTTGGGTGGCGCGCGTACAGCGTTGTTTGCCTGGTTATATGCGCGGCACCATAAGGGTGAGTTTATCTTGCGCATCGAAGATACTGACAGAGAGCGCTCCACTGATGAATCCGTGCAAGCAATTCTAGATGGCATGGAATGGCTGGGTCTTGATTATGATGAGGGGCCTTTTTACCAAACCCGGCGCATGGATAGATACCAAGAGATCATTCAGCAACTGCTCGATAACGATCAAGCCTATTACTGTTATTGCAGCAAAGAAGAACTGGATGCGCTGCGTGCAGAGCAAATGAAGAACAAAGAAAAGCCGCGTTATGATGGAAGGTATCGCGACTTTACCGGTACTCCGCCAGATGGTGTAAATCCGGTGATTAGATTTAAAAACCCGCAGTCCGGTGATGTGGTATTTGATGATCTTGTAAAAGGCGAAATCAAGGTCAGCAACGCCGAGCTGGATGATCTGATTATCGCTCGGTCCGATGGCACTCCAACTTATAATCTGACCGTGGTAGTGGATGATCTGGATATGCAAATTAGTCACGTAATTCGCGGTGATGATCATGTCAATAATACGCCAAGACAAATTAATATTTTCAAAGCGCTCGGTGCGCCGGTGCCAGAATTCGCACACTTGCCAATGATATTGGGTGAAGATGGGCAGCGACTGTCAAAACGGCATGGTGCCGTTAGTGTCATGCAGTATCCGGAGCAGGGGTTTTTGCCAGAAGCGCTGTTGAACTATTTGGTTCGACTTGGCTGGTCACATGGTGATCAGGAAGTATTTAGCGTGCCAGAAATGATTGATTTGTTTGCCCTAAAAGATGTAAACCGGGCAGCTTCTAGTTTCAATTCAGAAAAACTTTTGTGGTTGAATGAACAATATATCAAAAGTTTACCTGCGAAGGCGCTAGCAGAATCGGTAGCAAGAAAGATCGACTATTCTACTGACGGCGAAAGTGATTTGGAAGATGTTGTGGATGCCTTGAGGGATCGGTGCAAAACGCTAAACGAATTTGCCGAGACTTGTCGTTATTTTTTTCATGCACCCGAAGCTTACGACGACAAGGCGCAAAAAAAGGCTTTCGGTGAGCAGACCCCGGCTATCTTCGAACAGCTAATTAGTGTCTTTAAAGAAGCCGATTGGCAAGCAGATTCTCTAGGTGCAGTGGTCAAACAAGTTGCGGCCGATCAAGATGTTGGTATGGGCAAAGTAGGGATGCCATTACGGGTCGCATTGACTGGAAATACTAATTCGCCTGACATTGGCGTGACCTTGGCATTGATAGGGCGTAAGGCTGTTATAGAGCGTCTCGAAAACGCCTCTAAACTCTTGGAGACTGGTTGACATAAACCCACCCCTGTCGTAAATTACGCCATCTGCTGCGTCGCGTCGGGGCTATAGCTCAGCTGGGAGAGCGCTTGCATGGCATGCAAGAGGTCGGCGGT
>CAZUMV010000185.1:0-6145 GCA_964621435.1 uncultured Thiotrichales bacterium
CGCGGTGGGTTGAGGTAATCAAGGTGGTTTTATCAGAAACAAAGCCGCGGTCTATAGCCCGACCGGCTTCGATAATTTCTGACGCTAACACCACATCCACATCACCGGGCGTTGGCATTAACGCCAGCACCGGAGCTTGACCCTGTTCTTTCGCTAACGCCTCGGGAAAGTACTCGACATAGTACACTGTGGCACCGGTACGTTGCGCAACGCCTGGCACCGAAGTCGACTGTACTTGGTAGTCTTGTGACTTACCCAGCTCCACCAGCCAGGTTGCCAACACACCACCGCCCTGCCCACCGAGCGCATTGATCGCTATCTTTATCGGCTGGTCTTTCTCAATACTCTCACTCATAGCTCAAAACTCACTTTCGCACGCTTACGATCTCGACGACCTTGCAGCAAGCCAATAAAACCAGACCGGCAAGACTGCATGAAGCGATCCCACCAACTCGGGTTATACACTAAATCCGCCTGATAAAATGAGGGGCACAAGACCGCACTATGTGCATTCTCACCGCACACGCCACAACCAACACAATCATTATTAACATGCGCGACCGGATCATCTCGCAATGGGTCCGGGTTATCCTTAATCGTGAGCGATGGACAACCGGAAATACGAATACAACTATGATCTCCGGTACACGTATCCGAGTCGACACCAAAACGTGCGCGCACCACTCGCTTGCCATCTTTTATGGCCTTGTTACGAATAGGCTTTTCCCTACGTTGGCGATTCAACATGCACTCGGATTGGGCAACGATGATCTTTGGACCCTTTACTTCGGTGGTCATGGCCTCTTTCAGAGTAGACTTCATCTTTTTGATATCGTAGGTATGCACTTCCTTAACCCACTCTGCGCCAAGCCCTTTAACCGCTGAGGAAATCGGGTTATTGGTTTTTCTGGTTTTATTTTCCGCCCGCGAAGAAAGAATGTCTTGTCCGCCAGTGGCTGCCGAATATTCGTTATCAACTACTATCAGTACATTGTCGTTCTTATTAAACACTGCACTGCCAACACCACTGGTTAAACCGTTATGCCAAAAGCCACCGTCCCCCATAATACTGACGGTACGCTGACTGGAGTCTGACTGTAATGCCGATGAGCCAGCCCAACCCAAACCATAACCCATTGTTGTGTTGCCGATGTCGAACGGAGGCAAAATAGAAAATAAGTGACAACCAATATCGCAACTCACATGGTACTTACCAATCTCTTGCTCGATTTGTTTCATGGCTGAAAATACCGGGCGCTCGGGACAGCCCGTACAAAAGCCAGCTGGCCGGCCCGGCACGCTGGCCGCAACTTCTTGTTTTTCTTCCGGTGTAATTGCGGTTTTCGACAGCGCTGTAACATCGCCAACCAAGTCCGCTTGATACTGACCAAAGAACGCTAGGAGTCCATCTCGCAAAACTTGACCGGTATATTCCCCGGCGCGCGGTAAAATTTCTTTGCCGACAATTTTAGTCGACAGCTCGGCGGCATTTATAATCTGATTCAACGCTTGCTCAATATATTCTGGCTGCCCTTCTTCCACCATTAACACGGCTTTTTTGTCACGACAAAAATCAACCACTTCGTCGTCAATCATTGGATAGGTAACGTTAAGGCAATATAGTGGGATTTCGGTGTTACCGAACTTATCAGCCAAGCCGATTAACTCCATGGCACGCATCAGGGTGTTGTAAAGACCACCTTGAACAACAATGCCAACATCACCTTGGTCAGAGCCAAACCACTCGTTGAGCTTGTTTTCTTTTATGAATTTGACTGCCGCTGGCCATCGCTCTTCTATTTTTTCGATTTCGTGAACAAAGTTCGAGGGCGGTAACACCACCCGGCTATATTCACGGGTCGGGTTCTCCATGGCGTCTTTCAAGGTAAAGTCTGGCTTGACATTATCTTTGGCGATAAACGAACCATACACATGGCAAGCACGAATACGGAGCTCCAGCATGACCGGGGTACGAGATGCTTCCGAGAGCTGAAAACCTTTTTCGACTGTCTCGACAATTGAAGGTAAATTAGGCCGTGGGTCCAATAACCATATCTGAGATTTCATCGCGAACGGATGGGTCCGCTCTTGCATAATGGATGAACCCTCACCGTAGTCTTCACCGACGATCACCAAGCAACCACCGGTTACGCCACTGGAAGCAACACTAGCTAATGCATCCGATGCTACGTTAGTACCCACTGTAGATTTCCAGGTCACCGCACCACGCAAGGGATAATTTACCGAAGCTGCCAGCATGGCGGCAGCTGCGGCCTCGCTGGCACTGGTCTCAAAATGCACATCAAGTTCGCCAAGAATTTCCTGGGCGTCAGAAAGTACATCCATCAAATGGGAAATCGGCGCGCCTTGATAGCCACCAACATAAGAAACACCGGATTGCAGCAAAGCTTTAGTAACAGCGAGTATCCCTTCGCCGTGAAAACGCTCACCCTCACCGATTCGCAGGTCTTCAACTTCTTTTGCAAACGAACGCTCAGCCATAACGGCCTCCCGAGGTGCATTGATCGATTA
The DNA here is from genome assembly GCA_964621435.1 of uncultured Thiotrichales bacterium. Lineage (GTDB taxonomy): Bacteria > Pseudomonadota > Gammaproteobacteria > CAZUMV01 > CAZUMV01 > CALIRD01. The sequence goes on from CAZUMV010000185.1 coordinate 2,533, forward strand.
CTCGAGAATACCGAATATTAGTTTACTTTTCAATTGATTTATTCTAGCTGTGTACCACCGACCCACTCTACGCACAAACAACACCGATTAGAGCCGCAAGTTCGCGAATTAAGCTGCCGGCGCAGTGATTTGGAGTGCACGCTGAAATGCCGCGCGTTTACGCAATCTATCCAGGTACGCGGTCACTTGGGGGCTATACTGACCATCTAAGTTTAGATCCCTGCCAAGAAACAACGCATATCCAATCGCAATATCTGCAATGGTAAATTTATCAGCAACGAGATACTCCCGATCCAGTATATGCGCATCCAATCTTCGCAACCTGGCGATATACCATTTGGAGTAATCCTCTACAATTTGGGGTGACCTGCGCGCCTCGGGCTCAAGATCACGGTAGCGAAGAACCAAGGTCTGGGGGAAAGTTAAAGTCGCGTCGCTGTGATACAACCAGTTTAGGTAGTCGCCATACTCTGGATGATCGGACGTTACTGCAAATTCCTTTTTGTTATAGCGTTGTGCAAGATAGTGACAAATAGCGGTCGACTCGGTCATCTCAACATTTTTGTCGACAAATAGAGGAACCGTCCCGAGTACATTCTTCGCCAGAAAATCCTTTTGGAACACTCGCGGAGGAAATGGCAATACTTCAACATCATAAGCGATACCCATCTCTTCCAAAGCCCAAAGTGGACGTAGTGATCTGGCGTTATGGCAATGCCATATTTTGGGGCGGGTCGAATTCAATGGTATTCCTCAGAGTAGTGCCAGCGTCACGCGTTTTACCTTCAAGCCATAGCCGGTGGCAATGATGCTTGAAAGCCCTTCATCTCACTCATTTTTTCATACCAGGCTTTGGTCTTCTCGCCCTCCATAACCACCTTTGCCATCCCAAGCTGAAATAAACACGATGAGATACTCAAATCCGCAATGGTCATCGAATCTCCAGCAATAAAATCTGTTTTCGTCAATTGGTCTTCAATTATTCCACTAATCTCCGGTAGGATTTTCTTGCCCGCAGCAAGTGCCGCCTGATCAGCCTTGTCACCGGCGAACACAGTATTGAAAACAATCTGCCCGATCATCGTGTTGAGTCTGGTCGCACTCCAATCCAGCCATTGATCCACATTCGCTCTAGCCACCGGATCAGTCGGATACCAATTATCCAAACCGTGCTTATTGCAAAGATAACGTAGTATTGCATTGGATTCGTTTATGCAGACATCGCCGTCTTTAATCGTCGGAACTGAATGATTCGGATTCATAGCAAGGAACTCTGGAGTGTATTGCGCTCCACCCATAAGATCGACTTCATTTTCATCATAGTCAATTCCCGCTTCAACCATTAAGGCCACGACGCGACGACTACATTGCGAAAAAGAATTTCCATAGAGTTTTAACATCACTTATTTCCTCATGTTGCGAGTGCTCGAAAGCAATCAATAATAGATCAGTATTTCAACCGACATCGTAAAATGATTCTTTAAAAAAAGGAACAGAAAGCTTCAGGCAGTCTTAAGTAGTTCTTGTACGGTTCGTAGTGCCAGCGCGTGGATGGTAAAGGTAGGATTGACTGCACCGGTTGTCGGGAACAAACCCGGACCAACCACAAAGAGATTGTCGAGTTCGTGGGTCCGACCGTAAGAATCCGTAACCGAGTTTTCAGCTTTGGTTCCCATCACCGTGCCACCCATATTATGCATTGCAAACGGTGGCGCAGACCACGCCTCGTCAGCGCCGGCTGCCTCGAACACTGCCTTACCCTGCTCAACCGCTGCTGCCAACATTTTCGCGGACTCCGGCGCAATGTTGTGCACTGCCTTAGCAAGCGGCATGCCGAACTTGTCGGTATTGTCACTCAAAGTAATGCGATTATCCGGGCTGGAGATATCCTCACCCACGCAGACCATACTGCCGAAATGTTTTGCCGCACGTTTTAGGAATGGCTCAAGTGCAGCGCCAAAAATATCAGGACGAGTGTTGGCAAACCCAAGCAAGTCATTGGATTTAACCGCTAGACCACCAAGCCATTGATACGAGCCAAAGGCATTTTCTATGGCGGCTTTATCATCATAATTGTCTTGGCACATTATTTGGCCGCCAGTCGCACCAATGAACGGCTGGGTTTCGTCGCCGAACATGCCAAATACATAATTGGAAGGGTGGGCCGTTAAATACCGCCCAACCATATCGTGGTTATTAGCCAACCCCTGTTCGAATTTATCCGACTGGGACGCAAGCAATATGCGCGCATTTTGTACCACGAATGCTGCTAGCACGATATTCTTACCAAGCACCGTTCTACGAATACCATTTGCATCGATGTATTCAATGCCAATCGCTTTTTTTCCGGCTGCATCATGCAACACCCGTACAACGGTAGCGTTATTTCTTATTTGTGCCCCTGCCTTAAAGGCTTGCGGCAAATAAACCACCAATGGATTAGCCAAGGCACCTATTGGACAGCCGGCATCACACCAACCATCAAACAAACAATTTTTGCGGCCTTTAAATGGCTGACTATTTATCGCCAATGGAATGGGTGCAGTGGACATACCCATTTTTTCAAAGCCTTTGGCAATCAATTTGCCTTGAGAAAATATCGGCATTGCCGGCAACGGATAGTCGGCGCCATCCGGGCGCCATTTTTCTGCTTTTGCGTCACCACTGATTCCGACTTCCGCCTGCACTTGATCATAATACGGCTGGAGATCTTTGTAGCCGATAGGCCAATCAAGACTTTTTCCATGCTCTGAAAAAACATTGAAATCGTTTTCATGCAGGCGAGGCCACACAGCATAATGGTGCATAGCACTACCACCAGTTCCGTAGCCAGCATTAAAAGCGTGGGTAATTTTTAAGTCGCCCTCTTCTTCTACGGGTGCACCATTCCATTTTTGACGCCGCGCCCAGATTTGTGAGCTGGTTAAATCATTTAGTTTTCGTTCGGGGCCAGCTTCAAGAATGAGAACACTTTTTCCTGCTTCTGCAGCTTTAGCTGCAACGATACTTCCAGATGCACCGGAGCCTACTATGACGACATCAAATTGTTCTTTTTTCGGGGCGCGATCCATAGCGGTTACCAGTTCTTCTCGGGAGCAATGTGCGCAAGGTATGGCATACCCAGTTTTTCGGTGCCCTGCTCGGTGCCATAAACTACATCTACCGCATCTGACCGCAGAATAAAATAGAAAAAAGATGCCGGTGGACCCTGCCAATCGGCAGCTTTGTCAGTTGCGATTTGACCAATAATCCCAGTCATAGCGTCCGCACCCAACTCACTCCATTCTTTATCACCGCGTAATTTGTCTGCGCTTGCCAAGGATGCCTGGTAGAAACCGTTAAAAGGCGGAGGCACTAAATACTTAACCATTAGTAGTGAATCTTCCGGCTTGGCTGTTAACTGCGAGTCAATGTAATGCGCTATGCCAGCAGCCGTTGCGCCTGGCACAATCGCTTCTGCAAGTGCTTCAAGCGTCGCGACTTCCGCGGCCGATAAAGTCTGATAAGGAACTGCTTGCGCATAGGCCTGAGCAGGACTAAGCAGCGTTGCCTTACCAGCAACCAGACACGAAACCGTCAGTGCGGTGGATTTAAGAAATTGTCTTCTGGATGT
>CAZUMV010000186.1:0-2989 GCA_964621435.1 uncultured Thiotrichales bacterium
CAGTTTGAAGTGGTTGCTTTAACCGACGATATAACACCGCGTCAGGGGCGTACGCTATATGTGATTTGGAAAAATGCTGGCGTGGTTGGTTTGATGTTGCTGTCGTTGATAGTCGGAACTGTTTTATCGAGGCGGGTAGCGCAGAAAAATTGAACTCTTTTAGAGTTTAGATTTTCAGGATGCGTAAATCCGGAATTAATTCGGCGTTATTCCACAGCGCATCAAAAGTTGCGGTTAGTTCTTGACCACGTCGCGCCGAGTAAAAATCTAAAGAGGCTTGATATTTGTCCGCTTGCGGTAAATGCAGGTATGCAACGCCATCGACTAGCATCCAGGCTTCATTGTAGTCACTTTGTCGTGAGCCTATCTTACGGATCGAAACCTTGCTTGAAATTGCGGCCGCAAGCTCTCCTAGGCGGTGGCTTTGTTTAACAATCTTGCTGGTCTCGTGAACCAGCAGACGCATACTTGCACGTCGCGAGCGAATAAATGGGGTAACTGCATTTAAAAAGTTAGGCGTGCCGTACACTAGTGGGTCCAGAGTGCGACTGATGATCAAGATTTCCTGGCGCGCTTGTTCCGCTAGTGTGGTTGCCACGAGTTGGTGCTGGCTACGTTCGTCAAGATTAATTACTTCTTGCGGCTGGCCAATTTTTGCAGTGCTAAGCTGTTCAGTTAAAGTCGACATGTTAAGTGTCCAATATCAGTGTTCCTTGAAGATAAAGATCATAGAGTAACTGTGATAGTTCTTCGCTATTTAAGTCTGCTTGCTCGAATTGTATGTTGTGGGAATCACAAATCATTTGTATTTGAGAAAGATAGTTGATTCCAATCGGAAATGAAACCGCATCGGCAAATAATGTGAGCTCGGTTGCGCTACGGTGGTAAAGAAATTTTGACCATGCCGATTTTATTAAGCCTGTATCGTTAGCCAGCGCTAATTTGAAGTCCGAGATGGATAGGGCGCGTTCAAGCGTAGGAATTTGGGCGGAAGATGTAGTAAGGAATTCGCCCGCCCAGTGGGGTAATTTCGATTGCCCGGCAAAGAGCTCCTGAATGCTCTCGGCGAGTGCAGCGAGCATTGCATCAGTTAGCTCCGCTGGTCGCTTGGCAGGCTTCAAATTTTTATCTTTATATCTGGCTGGTGGCAGATGATTGGCGAATTCCATCGCCAGGTTATTCGCTAGCGGTGCCCGAAAACCGATCGATGCGGTAAGGCATGCGCCGTCGGCGACGCCGTTATGTGCCACACCGGGTGGCAGATAGAGCATATCTCCCGCGTCTAGCGTCCAACTTTGCCTGGCGTTAAAATTTTCTAAAATGGCTAACTCATGAGCATCACGCAATTTGGTATCTTCCGGTTTCGGGTCAATTTGCCAATGACGTTTGCCTTCCAATTGTAATAAAAAAACATCATATTCATCTATATGCGGTCCGACTCCGCCGCCATCAGTAGCGTAACTGATCATTAAGTCATCGATACGCCAACTCGGAATGAATTTGAACGGATCCAGGAGGTGCTGCAGGCCCGGAAGAAATTTTTCGCAGTCGGGTACAAGGAGGCTCCAGTTTGTTTCTCCGAGCTCGGTAAACGTAGACTCTGAATGTGGCCCATTTATGACTGACCAGTTGTTCGCCGCATTGCTTACCAGACGTGAATTAACTTCGGCTTCGCAAGCCAGTCCCGCGAGCTCTTCTGGCGTTATAGATGCGCGGATGCCGGGCCAGGCTTGATTGATCAAACGCGGGCGCCGCTGCCAGTAGTCTTTGAGGAATTGCTCCGCAGAAATACCGCCGAGTAATGTGTCAATATCTGGCGTGTTAGGAGCCATGCTTAGCTTTGCAGGCGCCAGTTAGATATTTTCTGCTTGCGCGGTAGCATTACCGATATAGCTAGCCGGTGTTAACGCGAGCAAGCGCTCTTTCGCTTCATCGGGTAGTTCAAGATTTTTAACGAACTCGGCAATCGTGCTCTGGTCGATTTCATTGCCGCGCGTTAATGCTTTTAACTTTTCATAGGGTTCCGGTATTCCGTAGCGCCGCATGACCGTCTGAATTGGTTCAGCAAGCACTTCCCAGTTTTGGTCCAGATCGCGAGCCAGAGTTTGTTCGTTGACTTCCAATTTACTTAAACCTTTTTGTAATGACTTCAGTCCGATTAAAGTATGCCCGAGCGCAGTGCCCATGGTACGCAATACGGTAGAATCGGTGAGGTCGCGCTGCCAGCGTGAGCGCGGCAGCTTGCTCGATAAGTGCGTCATCAGCGCGTTGGCAATGCCAAAGTTACCTTCGGCATTTTCAAAATCTATGGGGTTAACTTTGTGCGGCATGGTTGAAGAACCAACTTCTCCGGCGACAACTTTTTGTTTGAAATATCCGATCGAAATGTAGCTCCAGATGTCTCTGGAAAAATCAATCAGAATAGTATTCAGGCGACTGCTGGCATCGAATAATTCTGCAAGATAATCATGTGGTTCAATCTGCGTGGTGTACGGGTTCCAATAAATTCCGAGTGAGCGGACGAATTGCTCTGCGAAATTTTGCCATTCAATATTCGGGTAGGCGCTGAGGTGAGCGTTGTAATTTCCAACTGCGCCATTAATTTTACCTAGTATCTCTACCTCCACCAGCTTTTGACATTGGCGTTCTGCTCTGGCGACCACGTTTGCAAACTCTTTTCCCAAGGTGGTGGGAGATGCCGGTTGACCATGTGTGCGCGATAGCATTGGAATATCTGCATAAGATTTTGCTGCTAATCGAATTTGGGCGATGACTTCATTGTAGCCAGGCACAATGACCTGTGCGCGCGCTGCATCTAACATTAATGCATAAGCCAAATTATTGATGTCTTCCGAGGTACATGCAAAGTGGATGAATTCATCGACAGACTTCAAGGCATCTTCATCGCGAATTTTTTCTTTCAGGAAATATTCAACGGCCTTAACGTCGTGATTGGTCGTGCCTTCGATCTCTTTGACTCGTCGGGCAT
>CAZUMV010000186.1:2999-6103 GCA_964621435.1 uncultured Thiotrichales bacterium
TTCGAGAATATTGTCCAGTAGTGCGTTGGAAGATCCGGAGAAGTCCGGGACCTCAGAAATCCGAGGTTCTTTTGAAAGGGCTTGTAACCAGCGTATCTCAACTAAAACACGGTAATAGATAAGGCCGTATTCGCTCAAAAAAGGGCGGAGTTCGTCAACTTTATTAGCGTAGCGGCCGTCGACTGTAGCGAGTGCGGTCAGGGTAGAGAACTCCATTGCGATTAATCCTTTTATGTATACATACGCTATTATACGTGGATGACGGTAGGAGTGCATTTGACGATGACAGTTAGATTGGACAAATGGTTATGGGCGGCCCGATTTTATAAAACGCGCAATCTGGCCATTAGCGCGGTGCGTGGTGGTAAGGTCTTGGTCGATGGCCAGCGCGCCAAACCTTCGCGGCATCTAAATAGTGGTGAACAGCTAAAGATCACCAAGGGCCGCGAGATTTTTAATGTCGAAGTGCGAACGCTCGGTGAGCGTCGCGTGGCAGCCAAATTAGCTGCCGAAATGTATGTCGAGAGCGACGAGAGTCGGGCAGAGCGTGAGCGACTACAAAGCGAACGCAGGTTTCAATTTCAGGGTATGCAGCCCCCTAAGGGACGTCCAAACAAACGTGATCGGCAGAAAATCCGTCGCTTCAAAAATATAAACAGTTAAGTGACAGGCCGCGAGCGACCCGCCACTCGTTAATTATATTACTGCACAGTGCCGTGTGGTCTTAGGCTCACAGCTTGCACAATTTTACCGTTTCCGTTTTGTACAAAGGCAACGACGTTAAGATTTTCGTCACGCCATTCGTCCGCTATAGGGATTTCCCGAGTAGTCGTGGTCTCGCCCGACAAAGATAACTCGATTGGCCCGATCATTTCACGAACGACATGATCGTGGGTTAAGATCCGACCATGATTTTCACCCGCTCGCACGTCAGTGGTCAGATTGCTTTCGGTGATCGCAAAAAACAATGATTGATTATCAGCCAGAACTGTATCGGTTGGTGCGCTGGTTAGCTGTACCAGCCACTTTTCCTTAACCGGATCTTGCGTGTTGACCCGGAGAGTCAGCTCCACAAGTGCTGGTGTCTGGCGATTTCTGTCAAACAACGTTGGCATACGACTGATTGGTCTTAGTTCTGTTGAATTAAGTATTAATTGTGGTGTGTAAAGCGCTCGAATCGAGCCATTAAGTTGATGCCTTTTTTGTCGTACTGAATACTCGGGATCTGCAAATGAGTCCTTCCAGCCAAGATAGTCCCAATAATCAACGTGAAAAACCAGTGGGATCAAATTGGGTTCAGGGAAAGCCGATTGTTTGCTGGTGCTTGCGATCCATTCTTCAGCTGGAGGGCAGCTACTACAACCTTGTGAGGTGTACAGTTCCAGCAACACGTTTTTCTGCGTGCCGGTCGATACTTCGTGAGTTTCAGCGAAGCTGTGCGAGAACCACAGCAACGCCGTACTTAGCAACAATAATGTATTAATTTTTTTCATATTTGAGATACGCGAGCCCCATCGGTTTAGATGCTGGAGGCGTAAATAATGTTATAATCCGGCTATAGAAAAGGAACAGTAAGGAAGGAACCTCTTATTTTCATTGACGAAAATTCGTCTGCCGCTCCGGTTCGAGTATCACCCATAGATCACAAAATTGACCCTGCGCGAATTAGTGAGAATGCCTGGCGCGTTCTAAAAGGACTTAACAAAGCAGGTTTCGAGGCCTATTTGGTTGGCGGAGCGGTACGGGATTTGCTGCTAGACCGGCGCCCTAAAGACTTTGATATCGCAACCGACGCAACTCCGGAAGAAGTCCGCAAGGTATTTCGCAACGCGCGCTTGATTGGCCGGCGATTCAAGATTGTGCATGTCCGCTATGGTCGCGACATCATCGAGGTTGCCACTTTTCGTGCTTCGCATGCGGATGCAGAGAATACATCGCAAGCCAGAAGCGATGGCTTGCGATTGATACGGGACAATGTTTACGGCGGTATGGATACCGATGTATGGCGCCGGGATTTTACCGCCAATGCATTGTATTACGATGGTAAAGATCAATATATTGTGGATTACGTAAATGGCATTGCCGATATTAAACAGCGAGTCTTACGTATTATCGGTGATCCCGAAACCCGTTTCGAAGAGGATCCGGTACGCATGCTCAGAGCGCTAAGGTTTGCGGGAAAGCTGGACTTTAAAATTGATGAGACCTATGAGCAGCTTCTAAAATTGCAATCGAGTCTTTTGAAAGACGGTTCGCCGGCTCGGCTATTCGACGAAATGATCAAGCTTTTTCATGGTGGTGCGGCGAGGGTTACGTTTGAGCTGCTGCGCCAATATGATATGTTCCAATACTTTTTCCCCGGTGCCGAAGCCCAGTTTGAGCGCGAACAAGATGGTGATTTTCTGGCTTTGGTGAATGCAGCGCTCAATAGCACCGACAAAAGAGTTGCACAAGGAAAGCCGGTTACTCCGGCATTTTTAGTTGCAGTCATGTTGTGGAATGATGTGCGATATTTCGCTGAACAAGGTATTGCTAAAAATGTGCCGCCGATGCAAAGTTGGTTAAATGCTGGACAACGCGTTGTATCCAGGCAGTCCAGTACTTTAAGCATCCCGCGTCGTTTCTCCCTGTCGGCAAAAGAGATGTGGATCCTGCAAACGAAATTTTCGGCGCGCCGAGGCAAACGTGCATTGTCAGTATTAGTGCACGCCAGATTTCGTGCTGCTTATGATTTTTTGTGTTTGCGATACGAGGCAGGCGAGCAAGAGCTGGCAGAGGAGGTTACTTTCTGGACCGACATTCAAGAGATATCGGAGCAAGAACAACTGAAATTACTGCAGCTTAAAGATCGCCGTCATATCGATCGACCTGATCATACTGGCAACACCAAGAAGAAGGGCAAGACTCGTGCCCGCGGTCGCCGTCGGAAACGCGGCCGGAATAAAAAATCATAATGGAAACCGTTTACATTGGTTTGGGTAGCAACTTGAATCAACCTTTACGGCAATTGAATTGTGCCGTCGGTGCATTGCAGCGCTTACCGCGTTCAAAGTTTGGTCAAGTTTCAAAGTATTATAAAACTGACCCTCTGGGTCCGCCCGGTC
>CAZUMV010000187.1:0-6060 GCA_964621435.1 uncultured Thiotrichales bacterium
ACGGTCAAATCCGCCATTTTACTGGCCGCAGTTTTTGAGTTCCTCGGTGCCTGGCTCGCAGGCGGAGAAGTCACCAAAACTATTCGTAAAGGCATTGTTGACACAGCGCTTTTTACTAATCAGCCAGAGGTCCTTATTTGGGGCATGCTAGCCTCGCTGCTAGCCGCCGCCGTATGGCTGCTAGTTGCTTCAAGTCGTGGTTGGCCGGTATCCACAACGCACAGCATCGTCGGCGCTATTGTCGGTTTCACGGTTGCCGCCATCGGTATGCATGCGGTTGACTGGCCTTCTGTTGGCAAAATTGTGATGAGCTGGGTAGTCTCACCCATTATGGCCGGCACCATCGCCTTTTTTATTCAAATCAGCATTTTTAGATTTATCTTGCAGAGTAAAGACCCGATTCTTAGTGCACGCAGATACGGACCAATTTATATATTTTTCGTTGGCACCATATTAACGCTGGTCACATTGAAGAAGGGCCTAAAAAACCTGGGACTCCCGATCGGCGAATTTGGCTGTTTTATGCTTGCTATCGCTACGGGCGTTGTAATTGCGGTAATCGGTGCACACCTGATTAACAAACTTCCAAAAACACCAACGCAAGAAACCCATATTGGCTTTAATCCTGTTGAGCGAATCTTCGCAGTGCTAATGATATTTACCGCATCGGCTATGGCGTTCGCGCATGGCTCGAATGATGTTGCCAATGCAGTGGGCCCGATGGCTGCCGTCATAAACACCGTTTCTGAAGGAGCCGTTTCGAATAATTCAGCATTACCAACCTGGGTATTATTGGTAGGCGCTGCCGGCATTGTTTTGGGGTTGGCTACCTATGGCTTCAAGGTAATGAGAACCATCGGCAAAAAAATCACAGAACTCACACCAACTCGCGGCTTTTCCGCAGAGCTAGCAGCCGCGACAACCGTTGTGTTGGCTTCTTATACCGGTGCCCCAATCTCTACCACACATACTTTAATCGGTGCAGTAATCGGGGTTGGACTAGCCCGTGGTAAAAAACAGGTCGAGTTTGGCACCGTTACCCGCATCTTCACCTCGTGGGTAATCACGTTACCAATTGGCGCTACGCTGGCGATAATTTTCTTTTATATACTCCGCGCTATATTCAGCTGACCTTACGCGGTTTTTTCATACTCAGGCAAAGTTTTAACTTCCGGAAATAGCGTGTCGTAAGCAATCGGAAAGGTTGTATGCTGAACGATCTGGCAGTGTTTACGCTGCAACTCGCGGGGATGCGCAACGCCACATGAACGCGCTATTAATGCGGTCCCGTAATTGATCTTTTTCGCATAATTTTTAACCATGACCGCACGCTCGTCAGGAATCAATGCCTGCTGTAGTTTTGGATCATGCGTAGTAATGCCCGTAGGGCAGGTATTTTTATTACATTTCAGCGCTTGAATGCACCCAAGGGCTAACATGAAACCTCGCGCCGAAACCACAAAGTCCGCACCAGCGCAGTATGCCCAGGCAACTTCAGCGGGGGTAATTAATTTGCCCGACACAATGAGTTTGATCCGATCGCGCAAGCCGTACTTAACCAACACATCGACGACCGCGGGTAATGCTGACTTGATCGGCAACCCTACACTATCAATTAATGGCATCGGCGCGGCTCCGGTACCACCATCCGAGCTATCTATGGCAATAAAATCCGGCGCCGACTCAATACCATTTTTATGAATCTCCTGACACATATCAGCGAGCCAATCGTGATCACCAATTACCGTCTTGAAGCCCGTTGGCTTACCCGAAATATCCCGTACCCGGTTGATTAAAGCCAACAAACTTGAAAAGTCATTGACGTCATTGTGACGATTCGGGGAGATTGAATCCTGCCCTGGCTCAATACCGCGAATTCCGGCGATTTCCTCGGTGACTTTCGAGCCGGGCAGCATACCGCCCTTACCCGGTTTTGCACCCTGGGAAATTTTAATTTCAATCATTTTAACCTGCTCATGCGCAGCCACTGCCGCTAGATTTTCTTCAGATAAATTACCGGCCTTGTCACGCACACCATATTTGGCGGTGCCCATTTGGAACACCAGATCACAACCACCGTCGAGATGATAGGGCGACAGACCACCCTCGCCCGTGTTCAACCAACAATTGGCTAACTTGGCGCCGCGCGACAACGCTTGCACTGCTGGCTTGGAAATCGCGCCATAGCTCATACCAGATACGTTGATTAACGAGGATGTTGTATACGGATGACGGCAGTACTTGCCAATTGTGACCGGGGGCGGATCTGTTGCTTCTTCATCCAATGTCGCGAACGGTCCATTCACAAATAAAACTGTACCAGCCGGTGTAATGGACTTGGTAGATCCGAATGCCACGGTGTTGTCGTGTCCATTAGCAGATTTATAAACCCATTCGCGCTCGGCACGGTTGAAGGGCATTTCCTCTCGATCCATGGCGAAAAAGTACTGTCTAAAAAACTCGCCAAGCGTGGAAAATAGCTTGCGAAAGCGACCGACTACCGGATAGTTATGTCGAATAACATCGCTGGTCTGGCCGCGGTCTATAAAAAACAGGATCACCACGACAATCAGCGCCACACCGATAAAAAAGATAAACAAGGTTGCAAGGAAACCCATAATTGAGCTGGTAAAAGCTGCTGTTGCAGACATTAATTTCGTCCTTTTATCTAATTATTGTTCAGATTTAATTCTAGCACTTGATTTGGCCGTATAGCACCTCGCGCTGCTAACACAGTTGATGTATATTTATAAAACAACTATAAAAATCAGTTCTATAGGAGAAATCATGAAGTTAATTACAGCAATCGTTAAGCCCTTCAAGCTTGACGATGTTAGAGCCGCACTGTCCGAAGTTGGGGTTACCGGTATGACCGTTACAGAAGTCAAAGGATTTGGCCGTCAAAAAGGTCATACCGAACTATATCGCGGTGCCGAATATGTGGTCGATTTTTTGCCCAAAGTTAAAATTGAAGTCGCAGTATCAGATGATCAAAGCCAACAAGCGATTGATGTCATCATCGAAGCAGCGAAGACTGGCAAAATCGGTGACGGTAAGATCTTTGTCGCCGACATCCAACAAACCATCCGCATCAGAACTGGCGAGTCCGGCGATAGCGCATTGTAATAATAAAAATCAGAAAGAAAAAATCAGGGAAATAAAATGAAAAAGTATGCAGCATTGATAGCAGCAGTGTGTCTGCTATTAACCAATCCACTCTATGCTGAAGATGTGCTTAACAGCGCCAACACCTCATGGATTTTAACATCCACAGCACTCGTACTGTTTATGACACTGCCAGGTCTTGCGTTATTCTATGGCGGCCTGGTAAGCAAGAAAAATGTCTTATCTATTTTAATGCAGTGCTTCGCTATAGCCGGCACTGTTTCTATCGTCTGGATGGTGATTGGCTATAGCCTGGCATTTGGCACGGGTAACGATTTTATCGGTGACACCAGTAAAATGTTCATGATCGGGATCGGCAAAGAGACCTTATTTGGCGATATTCCCGAGGCTTTATTCGCCATCTTCCAAATGACCTTTGCGATTATCACACCAGCTTTAATCATTGGTGGATTTGCCGAACGCATGAAATTCAGTGCGGTTTTAATCTTTAGCGTCATCTGGGTACTCGCCGTTTATGCGCCTATTTGTCACTGGGTTTGGGGTGGCGGCTGGTTAGGTAATATGGGTATATACGACTTTGCTGGCGGCACTGTTGTGCACATTACCGCCGGTGTGGCTGCTTTGGTAGCGGCGATAGTTCTTGGCCAACGCAAAGGGTTCGGGACCTCCGCAATCATGCCACATAATATGACCATGACTATTACTGGCGCAGCCATGCTGTGGGTGGGTTGGTTCGGCTTTAATGGTGGTAGTGCGTTAGCCGCGAATGGCGATGCCGCTATGGCAATTTTCGTAACCCATATTTCAGCGGCAGCAGGCGCCATGACCTGGATGTTCGTCGAATGGCTCAAGCACGGCAAGCCGAGTGCTTTAGGTGCGGTTACCGGCATGGTAGCGGGCTTGGGTACGATTACTCCGGCGTCCGGTTTTGTCGGTCCTGGCGGCGCACTTGTGATCGGTATCCTTGCCGGTGTTATTTGTTTCTACGCGACTAACTTCATCAAGCAAGGTCTAAAAATTGATGACTCGCTGGATGTTTTTCCGGTGCACGGTGTCGGCGGTATACTCGGCACATTATGTGCAGGTATTTTCGCGGGAACCTCACTAGGCGCACTGAGCGGCTATGGGTTTAATGAAGGAGCAGGCATCATGACTATGGGCGGTCAATTCAAGGTCCAACTGATTGGCGTCCTTGCTACGATTGCTTATACCGCCGTGGTCACCTTCGTCATCCTTAAACTGGTTGGACTAATGACAGGTGGACTTAGAGTAAGCGAAGAAGATGAACAAAAAGGGCTAGATATCAGTGATCATAACGAAACTGGTTATTCGCTGTAAGTTAAAACTACTTACCGTGTGACAAAAAAGCGCCGCTTAAAGCGGCGCTTTTTTTGATTCGTTGGCAATCATTCTACCAGCCGGTACTTCTTTAACCGGTAAATTAAGATAGTATAGACTTCAATTAAAAGAAAAATAGGACGGAGAGCGCAATGAACGATGAAGCCCAATCACCTTATCAACCCCCGGAAAGTGATATTTCATCGTCATACAATGATGATGCCGTCCAAGCCGTAAAATTGCTGAGCGCTGAAGGCCGAATTGGTCGAGTGCGCTATATTGCATATGGCATCGCTTACACGCTTATCTATTACTTGCTAATTGGCGTCGCATACTGGATGACCACCATGGGTTTGCCCCAAGTTGCCATTATGGGTATGGGCGGGGTCGCGTTAATTGCAATGCTTATCGTCACCATCCTGCTAACAATTCAGCGCTGTCATGACATGGACAAATCTGGCTGGTGGACACTGGTGGTGCTCGTGCCACTGCTCGGTATTCTGTTTTTCTACATCTGGCCGGGCACCAAAGGAACTAATCGTTTTGGTCCGCGTACGCCTGACAATAATGTTGGCGTTATTCTTCTAGCATGCGTCTTTCCGCTTTTGATGATCGTTGGCATTCTCGCCGCCATCGCCATCCCGGCCTACGGCTCGTACGTTACCAAAGCGCAATACACCGAAGTAATTCAAACCGCCGCACCCGCGAAACTGGCTATTGATATATGTTATCAAGACACCAAGGACCTCTCTGCCTGCAACACTAAAGAAAAACTTAATTTACCGGATGCCGCCGAATCAAATTTTGTTAACTCACTAGAAATTGACGCCACCGACTCTTCGATAGTAGTTACCGGGTCTGAAGCAGTAAAAGGCGCTACCTACATACTTACGCCAAATGTGACAGAAGCAGGCTTGTCCTGGTCAAAACAAGGTACATGCTTAGCCGCAGGGCTCTGTTAGCGCGTGTCGGTATCGGCGGACTTCAAGATAGATAGACCAAGTTCGCCGTCGAAAACATCTTCATCATTTTTATGAAAGAGGTAAAAACAAAATAGCCCGATAACAATGGCCGGCAGTAAAGAATTGGTCAAAGCGAAAACGTATCCCATAATACCTGTTTCAGGGTAGGACAAAGCTTGACCAACAAACTGCACACAAACAAAATACACAAAATAGCAAAAAGCCAGGCAATACGAACGTACGTCTCTGAATAAAAATATCCCGCCAATGGTGACCATCGCAATTGCGCCGATGCAACTAGCCAGAAGGTGCCACCATAGCAACGAAAACGGTTCACTCGATAAAAATTCCACCGGGTATAAATACAACCCGAAACAACCGATCATGATACAAATGAGTGCGCGCAAATACATCGATGACGCCGTACTCGCGGGAAAAGTATGGATAGACTGCATAATGAAAGCCCTATAACTCTTGTACTAACGGGCTTCCTGCCGGTTATTTCTCTCCTGAGATGGACATTTTATAACACTACTTATCCCAAAATAGAAGATAGACCACAAAGATCGAGGAAGTGTAAGAGTTAACAAAGAATGGTGGCTAAGGGTGGATTCGAACCACCGACCCCATCATT
>CAZUMV010000188.1:0-5985 GCA_964621435.1 uncultured Thiotrichales bacterium
CGATATCCCTAACCAGCGATGGAGGAATTATCTTGTTACGCTTTAAACTCCAGAAACGCTCTACAATGATTGCCATGGCAACAATGGAGCAAATAATAATTGGCAGCATCAACATACCACCGGCTTTAACTAATTCGAACACAACGACCCCTGACGATCACTTTAGCGCTGCAATAATACCGAAAATATTTTGCCGACGTAACCTAGAATACTGTCGTGACGGAAAATCGACCCGTAAATCAGGCGCTAGTTCACGGAATTTACTACTAATACCATAAAAGTACTAACCACGATGCCAATAGCGGCGGTGAAGCTCTCGGTAATGCTGTGTGTCAATCTGACCATTTTTATGGAAGTACATGGTCAGCATTCCAGTTTTGGTCGTCTCAAGTATTTGTATAGACTGTTCGAGATAACGCTCCATAATATCTGCTTTCGGATGGCCAAAGCTGTTTTGATAGCCGGCTGAAACAACAGCCACCGAGGGCGCCACTTGTGCAATGAATTTTTTCGTTGATGAGGTACGACTGCCATGGTGCGGCACGGTCATGATTTGCGCCGCTATCGAATCGGGCTGCGCCAGAAATGCGCGCTCCGCACCGGCCTCGATATCTGCGGTGAAGAGCATCCTCCCCTTCGCGCCAGCAACCATCAGCACGCAACTACCATTGTTTCGATTTTTACCTTGGTGGTTAAAGCCGCTGGGCGGGTTCAGGACCCTGAATTCGACTTCATCCCAGCGCCACGTTTGACCATCGACGCATGCGCTGGCAGTACGCAACGGAAATACGCCGGGGTCCGGCATTGATAGTTCTGATACTTCAATCGCCTCGAGGATGCTTGCAAGGCCACCAATGTGATCGGTATCTGCATGACTTACTAAAACCTTATCAAGCTTACCAATACCGCGAGACCGCAGAAACGGAATAACGATAGCAGCACCAGCATCAAAATCCTCGGAATATCGTGGTCCTGCATCGAATATAAGAACATGATTTGCGGTCTGAATACTGTACGCCGAGCCCTGCCCCACATCTAAGATATCAACCCTGAAATCTCCGACGCCCACCCCGTCCGGACGATTTAGAGCAAACGGTAGCAGCAAAAAAATGCCCGCAAGTTTAGTGGATTTTAGCCGCGGCACCAGCAATAACGCGGTGCCAACAAGAGCCAGGAGCAATATTGGCACGGTCGGTTTTGGTAAAGTTAGTAATACTATCGGGGAATCCCCGATTACACCCAATGCCCAAAAGCACTGTTCCAATAAATAATTCCCGCTATTAAGGAAAAACTTTCCTAGCGGTGGCAGTACCGATAAAAGTATCGAACCACAAAGCAGCAAAGGTACTACCAAAAATCCAACCACGGGGATCGCGATTAAATTAACCACGGGGGCGATTAATGAGGTTTGTTGAAAATACCAAATCGACATCGGCAGTAGGCATAACAATAGTAACCACTGGATTTTTAACCAGGCATAAAGCTTACTACTAGTACGCCCCCGATCTATAACGGCAAATAGAATCGCGACTGCCATAAACGACATCCAGAGTCCTGCTGACAATACTGCGAATGGATCCATCAATAACACCAATAGTAACGCCGTTGCCAGCACATAAGATGGCGCCAATTTTCGATCCAATAAAAACGCCATTGAGAATGCCGCCACCATTATCGATGCGCGTTGGGCGGGTAAGGAAAATCCACTTAAGGCGGCATACAACAAAGCGCCGGACAAGGCCGCATACGCCGCTGCTTTTTGCGCCGGCAACCGCAAGCTTAAATCGCCAGCATAACCCCAAAATCTTCGCACCAACCAAAAAAGCAAACCGCTGATCAAGCCGACATGTAATCCTGAAATTGCCATCAGATGGCTGGTGCCGGTATTTTGCAAAATCTGCCATTGCGCCACGGTCATCTGATCACGTTGCCCCAGCGTCAACGCTAACAATGGCCCCAACACTTGTGAATGCGGTAACGCGGCGCTAATTTTGCCAGCCAGATGTTGGCGTACGCGATTGAGATTGAAAAAACTCCGGCCTAAAAACTGATTGCTCTTAACCTCAAGCGGCTTGGCATCGCGCACATAACCAGTAGCCTGAATACCGTTGTGAAACAAAAATTTCTCACGGTCACTACCACCCTGGTTCATAAAGCCATGTGGACGCTTCAGGCGCACCGTCAACTGCCACCGGTCACCCGCGTAAATGACTGGCGCAGAGCGATACCAGTTTAGCTGCACTTTATCTGGTAACTCATGCCGCAACCGACTCGAAGAATCGAGCTTAAACAAAAACGAAATGCCATCTTGACGACGCTCGGGAATATTAATCACCTGCCCGACGATAAGCAAATTCTTACCCTGTAAGTGCTCAGCCAGTTCGTAATCACTTAGCTGATGCGCCTCGAACAAGGCCCACAAAAACCCCAATGGCAGCGCATATATCCACCAATTTTTTCTCCGGAAGGTTGCCGCAATAAATATCGGCACGAAAAAAATAAGATAACGTTCGTCGGGTAATTCAACCAAAATAGTAATTAGCAGAATCCCGATCACGAAACAGAGTACGAAGCGTTGCATTAGCCCTGACTTTATCGCAACATCTGAGTGCGACTAAACACATCGCTTGTCAGTGTTACTAAATATTTTTATAAATCGATCATGCCAAAATTTTTATCTAGAAGATACCTACCGAACACAACCTGGATCCGTGATTCGCGTATTGGAAAGATGTCTGGCTGCCTGATCAATGACCCAAACCTTTGGAACCTGAATAAACGCTCAGTAAGCGTCGGCATTGCAGTGGGCTTATTTTCCGCTTGCATGCCAATCCCCGGACAAATGCTGCTCGCCGTTATGCTCGGGATTGTCCTGCGTGGTAATTTAGCCCTGGCCATGGCCGTGACCTGGGTGAGCAACCCGCTAACCTACGCGCCAATTTATTACTTTGCCTACACTCTTGGTTGTTGGTTATTGAATACGCCAGAACTCGCATTTGAATTGCAGTTATCACCCGAGTGGCTGCGTCAGGGACTGACAGAAATATATCATCCGCTACTTACTGGCTGTTTAGTTATGGGTATTTCGATAGGATCCATCGCACACACCACAATTTACGCAGGGTGGCGCTTAATCGTCCGCAGGCGTTGGCATAAACGACGCCTTTTGCGTCTGGATGCAATTGACGATAAAGAATCAGGCTTGTTGGTCGAGTAAACCATCGCGCAATATCAACACCCGGTCCATTCTATTGGCTAACTCCTGGGCGTGGGTAACCACTACAAATGCAGTGTCCGTTTCCTGATTGAGTTCCTGCATCAATTCCCAGGTATCATCGGCCGTGCCGGTATCGAGATTACCGGTTGGCTCGTCAGCCAGTATCAATGCCGGGCGATTAATCAGCGCTCTTGCTATCGCAGTACGT
Source organism: uncultured Thiotrichales bacterium (assembly GCA_964621435.1). Lineage (GTDB taxonomy): Bacteria > Pseudomonadota > Gammaproteobacteria > CAZUMV01 > CAZUMV01 > CALIRD01. The sequence goes on from CAZUMV010000188.1 coordinate 3,426, forward strand.
TGCCTTTCGCCACCGGATAGTTCGCCGGGTTTGTGCTCTAATCGCTCACCCAGCCCAACCCGCTGCAAAATAGATTTAGCATGCTCAGAAGCGGTTGAAATTTCGGTACCCGCCATAACGCTTGGTAACGCAACATTTTCCAAAGCAGTAAACTCAGGCAACAAGTGATGAAATTGATAGATCATGCCGATCGAACGGTTTCTTAGTAAACCCCGTTGCTTACCACTGAGCGCCGAGATATTTTTTCCTTCAACCAAAACCTCGCCAGAACTTGGGACATCTAGGCCTCCCAACAAATGCAAGAGCGTACTTTTTCCACTTCCTGACGCTCCAATAACAGCAATTTTTTCACCCTTAGCGAGCTTTAAACTTACTCCTTTTAGAACGTCAACTGCCAGTGGTCCTTCCTGATAGGACTTGGACAACTCTTTTGCCTCAAGTACTAAATCACTCATAGCGTAGAGCCTCGACTGGCTTAGTTCTGGAGGCGCTCCAGGCTGGATAGAGAGTGGCTAGAATAGTGATCAAAAACGCGACAATGCCAATCGTACTGACATCAGAAAAACGCACATCAGACGGCAAGGTACTCAGCGGGTAGATACTTGGATCTAAAAATTCTTTATTAAAGAACTTCTCTACTGCCGGCACAATCACACCCACATTTGAAGCCAATAAAACCCCGCCGACCACGCCCAATATCGTTCCCACCAAACCAATTAACGCACCTTGTATAATGAAAACCCACATAACTTGAGATGGCGCAAATCCAAGCGTGCGTAAGATGGCTATATCGGCGCGCTTATCCGTCACCAGCATCACCAATGTAGATACAATATTAAAAGCCGCCACCACGATGATCAGCGACAATATGATAAACATGATTCGTCGCTCGGTACTCAAAGCCGCAAAAAAACTCTGATGTACCTGAGTCCAATCGGTAATCCAATATTGGAAACCTAACTTTTTACCCAAAGATGCAGACACCTCCGGGGCCCTGTACAAATCATCCAGCTTAAGACGCAAGCCAGACACATTATCACCCAACTTGAACAAGGTTGCTGCGTCCTTGAGATGGATATATGCCATGATCGAGTCATATTGCTGCATACCGGAATCAAACACACCGGCCACCGTGAAGCGCTTCAATCTCGGTGTCACACCGGCAACCGTGACGCTAATTTGTGGTGTTATGACACTCACCTTGTCACCGACTCCTGCGCCCATACTGAACGCAAGGTCCTTACCCAGCACAATGTTGTAATCACCCGGGGTCAAATCATTCAGTGATCCCGCCGTCATCATCCCTTCAAGATCCGATACCGATGCCTCTTGGTCCGGCAACACGCCGGTAATCAAGGCGCCACTAACCAGAGTATTGCGGTTAATCATCCCCTCAAACTCGATATACGGCGCACTGCCTTGTACTTCATCCGGGTACTCGGCAATTTTTTCTTGAACTTCAGGCCAATTCGTTAGTGTTCCACTCAGTTCCGTCACCTGCGCATGCGAAGCCATACCCAAAATACGCTCTCGTAATTCTGTTTCAAAGCCATTCATGACCGAGATAACAGTAATTAGCGCGCACACCCCGAGCGCTATTCCTGCGATCGAAATAAGCGAAATAAACGAAATGAAGTGGTTACGTCGTTTGGCACGGGTATACCGCAGCCCTACGAATAACGGCAATGGTTTAAACATGGTGGAATTAGAGCATATCAAGCAAGCCGAGAACAGCGCGCATTGTGCGATTATTCAATATCAATAACTGCCATGGTCAATCGTGATACGCAAAAGAGTTGATTCCGCTCATTAACTATCTGGATATCCCATACGTGGGTCATTTTACCGAAATGCAGTAGCCGACTCGTGGCCGTGACAATACCGCTCCGGACAGATCTAACATGGTTTGCATTGACTTCCAGTCCGACCGCGGTTTTACCTTCTGGCAGCATTAGAAAACTCGCGGTACTGCCGACCGACTCCGCTAATACTACGGAGACACCACCATGCAGCACCCCGAATGGCTGATGTGTTTTCGGCACAACCTCCATTTCCGCACTTAGGTAGTCGTCGCCGATTTCGGTGAACCGAATATCGAGCTCGCTCAAAATCCCAGTGCTCATCTTGTTCAAGTACTCTAAACCTGGTTCTTTTTTCCAAATCGCCATATTCGTGATATTTGTTTGTTCAGTGAAGGGATAGATTACGCGAAAATATCTATGTTCGCAGGCGCTTTAACCGAGGAACGGCTGCGAAATACCGGCGAATTGCCACCGATCAGCGAACTTCATCAATATTTTGATGCAGCTATTTGATATAATTATTCTGAAACTGTTGCACGGGTAAAGACCATGAAAAAGACTACATTGCTACTTTTAGTTCTAGGCTGTTGTGCCTCATTAGGCTTAAGCGCTGATGTGCTTAACATCAACGGTAATCGCAACGTTGTGCAATCTTCTAATACGCCGACTCGTGGTATGACCAAAGAACAAGTTCTGAATCGTTTCGGTGAACCTCAGTCACGCCGCGCTGCAGTCGGCGACCCACCGATATCGCGCTG
>CAZUMV010000189.1:0-5964 GCA_964621435.1 uncultured Thiotrichales bacterium
TTCAATAAAGATCTGGTGCGAGGTGCGATCAGCAAAGCGCACTACCTTGTCTTCAATAGACGGGCAGTAACGCGGACCCACACCTTCAATGACACCGCTATACATGGGCGAGCGATGTAGCCCTGCTTCAATCACGGCGTGGGTTTTTTCATTAGTCCAGGTGATATGGCAGGAAACCTGCTCAGGATGATCAGATGGCTTGGCGCGCAGCGAAAACAATGGTGCCGGATTATCGCCAGGCTGCTCTTCGAGCTGCGAGTAATCAATAGTGCGGCTATCAATGCGTGGCGGGGTGCCAGTCTTTAAGCGATCAACGCGGAACGGCATTTCTCGCAAGCGATCAGCCAAAGCTATCGACGGCGGATCACCGGCGCGGCCGCCGCTATGATTTTCTTCGCCAATATGAATTTTGCCACCCAAAAAAGTGCCGGTCGTTAACACGACTTTAGCGGCATGAAAATCCAGACCCATTTGGGTACGCACACCGACCACGGTGTCACCCTCAATAATTAAATCGTCAACTGCTTGCTGGAAGAAACTTAAATTTTCCTGATTTTCCACCATTCCACGAATGGCGGCTTTATATAAAACACGGTCTGCCTGGGCACGACTCGAGCGGACCGCCGGGCCTTTACGACTGTTGAGGATACGAAACTGGATACCACCAAGGTCGGCAGCCAAAGCCATCGCGCCGCCCATGGCATCAATTTCCTTTACCAGGTGACCCTTACCAATCCCGCCGATGGCCGGATTACAACTCATTTGCCCAACGGTTTCGATATTGTGGGTCAACAGCAAGGTGTTGACGCCCATACGGGCACTAGCGAGCGCCGCCTCTGTGCCAGCGTGACCGCCTCCAATAATGATGACATCAAATGTTTGTTGGTACAGCATGCCAGTATCCCGCATTTTTTACTAAGGAATGGAATTGAGGGAAAAACTGGCAATGAAGGTGGGACAAAGAGCGATCAAATAATAGCCTTAGCTATGATTTGTGAGGTTTTGTTCCAGATTCAAAGCCAGGTTTTTCGTTAATCCATTCAGGATCAATTCGCGCTTTCACTTTACACTAATTTCGATTCGCAAGTTCGTAGAATCGAAAGTTCGTCGAAAACCTTACTATCCGCCTTGGTGAAAGATGCGGGATAGTATACGGTTTGAGACGCTTCGAACAATGTAATCTGTGGAAAACTGACTAATGGCTACGTGACCTAAGAGGATTTCTTGTTTAGACTTAGCGCACTTATAAACACTGACTAAAAACTATGGCTGCAGGCTCAAAAACCGCGATTATCGCTGCCTTGATTGGCAATGGCTTAATTGCAATCGCAAAATTTGTCGGCGCCGCTATCACCGGTAGTGCGGCGATGATATCGGAAGGTATACACTCAATGGTAGATTGCGGTAATCAGGTGCTTTTACTATTTGGCTTAAAACAATCAACCAAGCCGCCCGATGAGCAGTTCCCTTTTGGCCATGGTAAAGAAGTCTACTTCTGGAGTTTTGTGGTCGCGATACTGATTTTCGCGGTTGGCGCCGGCATCTCCATCTATAAAGGCATCCACCATATCCTGCACCCTTCACCTATCACCAACATTATGGTGAATTACATAGTGCTCGCAGCAGCTATTGTTTTTGAAGGTTTCGCATTTGCGGTTGCGTTCAAGGAATTTAACAAAGTGCGCGGCAAGATGAGTTACTTCAAAGCCGTCAAAACCGGAAAAGACCCGACATTGTTTGTGGTGCTGTTTGAAGACGGTGCGGCAATGGCGGGTTTAATTGTCGCGATGGTCGGCATTTGGCTGGCCGATTACACAGGCAACTATCAGTTTGACGGCATTGCCTCGGTTGTCATAGGCCTGATTTTGGCCGGTACCGCAATCTGGTTGGCAATAGAAACAAAGAGTTTGTTAATTGGTGAAGCTGCCCGACCGGAAATTGTCGCAGGTATAAGAGAGATCATTACCGAATTCGAGATGATCGATCAAGTCAATGAAGTTCGCACCGTGCATATGGGGCCGGAGTATATTTTGGCCACTATCAGTGCTGACTTTAAAGATGAAACGCGCGCTGGAGATCTTGAAAAGGCCAATTCAGAAATGGACCGGAAGATAAAGGCGGCATTCCCACATGTGAAACATACTTTCATAGAAGCAGAATCTAACGAAGATGCACCCGACGAAGTGCTGGGGTGATCCTGCTTAGGGCATGAGCAGTATCGGTTTAATCACGCGGCCCTGCTCGAGATCGAGCAGGGCTTGGTTGATATCCGCGAAATCGTAATAAGTGTACAAACGATCAATCGGTAATTTGCCTTGTTGATACCAGTCAAATAGTTGCGGAATAAAATCCTGCGGCACACTGCCGCCTTCCAATACACCGCTAATGGTGCGACCCATCGCTAGCGCATCCGATCTAATTGGAATGTCCTCACCCCAATTTGGCACGGTGGCAACTGCTGCATGACCTCCAATATGCAAACATTCCAAAGTTTGCTGAAACGTTTGCGTGGTGCCCGCAGTATCGAAACTATAGTCAGCACCACCAGCGATAATTTTATTGATCTCTGCAACAAGGTTATCGCCCGCCAGCAGTGTATGGGTAGCACCAAGTTCCTCTGCTAACGCCAGACGCTCCCGGTTGATATCGACGGCGATGATGATCTCGCAGGCACGTAAGCTGGCTGCCATAATCGCACTCAAGCCCACTGCGCCAACACCAAAACAAACAAAGCTGCTACCAGCCTCTGCGGATAAAATGTTGATTACCGCGCCCGCTCCGGTTTGAATACCACAACCCAGTGGCCCGATTAACTTGTGCTCGTCGATGTCCGGCATGATCACCGTATTGCGCTCGCTCACTAAAGCATGTGAAGCAAAACTCGACTGGGAAAAAAAGGAACCATGTACGGCTTGTCCGTCGAGCGTGCTCAACGTGGTTTTCCCGGCTGGATTCAAACAGGAAAAATTACTTTCAAACGCCTGATAGCAATAAGCGGGTTGCTTCTTGTTACAATTAGGGCAACTACCACAAGAACCAAAGGTTAACGCGACCCGATCACCAACCTTATGCCGGGTAATACTAGAACCAATCTGCTCAACAACGCCACAGCCCTCGTGACCCAATACCGCCGGCAACGGTAGAAACGACTGCACCCCGATATCCGTATGGCAAACACCGGAGCTGGTCACTTTAACAATCATCTCGTCCGCGGCAGGCTGATCAAGGCGTAACATCTGGATCGTCATGTCTTGATCGGGTTCAGTTAATACCGCCGCGCTAATTTCCATTATATTCCCGTATCAAGGGTCGTAATTCAGAGTCGAACCCAACCATTTTTCGAGGAGCGCCACTGAATGACCGGTGCGGTCCGCGTAATCTTCGATTTGATCTCGAGATATTTTTCCGACCCCGAAATAATGGGACTCCGGATGGGCAAAGTACAAACCACTTACGGCTGCGGTTGGCACCATGGCCTTGCTCTCGGTTAACCAGATGCCAGTGTTTTCTTTTGCCTTGAGTAACTCCCACAACAGATCTTTTTCCAAATGATCAGGACTGGCCGGATAACCCATTGCCGGCCTTATTCCCTGATAACGTTCTTTTATCAGATCATCATTATTGTATGATTCATCGGGCGCGTAGCCCCAATAATCTGTACGGACCTCGGCATGCAGCCACTCGGCGCAGGCTTCTGCCAACCGATCGGCCAGAGCTTTAAGCATCAATGATGAATAATCATCATGGTCTTTTTCAAAGTTCTCTACTTGTTTGTCTATGCCTTCACCCGCAGTACAAGCGAACGCGCCGATATAGTCTTTAACCCCACTTTCTTTGGGTGCAACAAAATCGGCTAAACAGACATTCGCCCGGCCACCAGTCTGTTCATTCTGATTGCGTAAAAAATGAAACCGGCTTAACTCAAGGTCACGTTGTTCATCGACATACACCTGTACATCATCGCCGCGGGCATTGGCGGGGAAAATTCCGATAACCGCATTCGCTGTAAGCCATTTTTCCTGACAAATTTTATCCAACATCGCTTGCGCGTCGGCGTACAGCTTGCGCGCTTCTTCACCCTTTTCCGGATGATTCAGGATTTTCGGATACTTGCCTTGTAGCTGCCAGGCATGGAAGAAGAAAGTCCAGTCGACATATTCGCGCAATACTTCGATAGGAATATCTTCAATTACACGTAAACCCAATTGTTTGGGCACCTTTGGTTTTTCTTTGGACCAGTCTATGCTGAATCGGTTGGCACGGGCATCTTCTATACTTACGTGCTTGCGGCGCGCGACTTTCCCGGCGCGCCGTTCTCTAACCGTCGCATATTCTTCGCTGGTCGCTTGCAGAAACTCCGCACGGGTATCCGGCTTAACCAGTTTTTGCGCCACACCAACTGCCCGCGATGCATCAGCCACATAAAACGCGCCGTGCTCATAATTTGGAGAAATCTTTACCGCCGTGTGTGCTTTTGAAGTAGTTGCACCACCAATCATTAAGGGCAGCTTATAATCAAGCCGCTGCATTTCGCTCGCCACATGCACCATCTCGTCTAACGAGGGTGTAATCAGCCCGGACAGGCCAATCATGTCGACGTTTTCTTTTTTAGCGACTTTCAGAATTTCGTCGGCCGGAACCATGACACCGAGATCGATGACTTCAAAATTATTGCACTGCAGCACCACACCAACAATGTTCTTACCTATATCGTGTACGTCACCCTTAACCGTGGCCATTAAAATCTTGCCATTGGATTTACTGGCCGCTTGCTCTTTTTCGGCTTCCAGATACGGCTGCAAATAGGCCACCGATTTCTTCATAACGCGGGCGGATTTAACCACTTGTGGTAAGAACATTTTTCCGGATCCGAAAAGGTCACCAACCACATTCATACCATCCATTAGCGGCCCCTCAATAACATGCAGGGGACGTTCACAGGCTTGTCTGGCTGCTTCGGTATCTTCAATGATGTATTCGGTAATACCTTTAACAAGGGAGTATTCAAGACGCTTGTTGACTGACCATGAGCGCCATTCCGCATCTTCGGTAACATCAACCTTTTTGCCCTTACTTTGATACTCAGGAGCCAGCGCAATTAGATTTTCAGTCGCATCCGCGTGTTGATTGAGCACCACCGCTTCGACCGCGGCACGCAGCTTCTTGGGGATTTCATCGTAAACTTCAAGCAAACCGGCATTGACAATGCCCATGGTCATACCGGCTTTAATAGCGTGATACAAAAACACCGCATGTATCGCTTCACGCACCGGGTTATTGCCACGAAAGGAAAAAGATACATTTGAAACGCCGCCCGATACCATGGCATTGGGTAGCGTTTCTTTTATTTGGCGGGTCGCCTCGACGAAATCAATGCCGTAAGCGTTGTGTTCTTCGATACCCGTCGCCACTGCAAAAATATTGGGGTCAAAAATAATATCTTCGGCGGCCATACCAACATCTTGAGTCAGTAACTGGTAAGCGCGCGCGCAAATTTCTACTTTACGCTGCTGATTGTCAGCCTGCCCCTCTTCATCAAAAGCCATCACTATAACCGCCGCACCGTAATGTAAGCACAGGGTGGCTTGCTCAATAAATTTCTCTTCTCCCTCTTTAAGCGATATGGAATTCACCACCGCTTTGCCCTGCACACATTGTAATCCTGCTTCGATGATCTCCCATTTGGAGGAGTCAATCATGAACGGAACCTTACAGATATCAGGTTCAGCAGCGCACAGATTTAAAAAACGAACCATGGCCGCTTTGCCATCGAGCATGCCCTCGTCCATATTGATATCGATAATTTGCGCACCATCTTCAACTTGAGACCGGGCGACGTCTAACGCCTCATCGTATTCTTCATTAAGGATCAGGCGTTTGAATTTGGCAGAGCCAGTAATGTTGGCGCGTTCGCCAACGTTGACAAACAGCGAGTCTGAAGAAATGTTCAACGGCTCGAGACCA
>CAZUMV010000190.1:0-5938 GCA_964621435.1 uncultured Thiotrichales bacterium
TACCGGTCGATGATCAGCGCAGTCGGGAAATCGTTTCGAATATGATAAAAGACGAAGCCCGGCATGCGCAGGACGCTGAGCGCGCGGGTGCTAATGAGCTTCCCGACACGGTCAAAGCATTGATGCGTTTGAGCGCAAAATTTATGACTACCTTGAGCTATCGCATTTAGCTGGATGCCTCTTTAATCTCATAGCTGTGGCTTAACTCGGCCGTAGCGCCTAACATGATGGACGCGGAACAATATTTTTCAGCAGACAGATTAATTGCTCTAGAGACTTTTTTCTCATCGACCCCGTGGCCAGTTACGACAAAATGCAGATTGATCTTGGTGAAGACCCTGGGTTCAGTCTCAGCTCTTTCAGCGGTCACCAATGCCTGACAGTCCGTGACTTTTTGCCGGCCTTTTTGCAGCATGAGCATCACGTCAAAACTGCTGCAGCTGCCCAGGCCAACCAACAGCATTTCCATCGGTCGAGCGCCTAAATTACGACCTCCGTGCTCGGTCGCGCCGTCCAGGACAATGGCGTGCCCCGAGCCGGTTTCTGCTACAAAACTCATCGGTGATAACCAGCGAACTGTTGCCTCCATCAAAAAACTCCATTTAGGTGTTAACAAGTGTTTGCAAGAGCCTCTTAAAGCTGTTACAAAGTCCCACTGTGACGCAAGTGCCACAATTTTTGTGATGCCTGTATCGCTCAGTATGCAATTTAACTACGCGATTAGCGAAAACCAAGGCCGATGTCAGGCACTTGATGATGGAATTATACAGAGGAAAAGGAAAACCATGTCGATTTTAAAACCGAGCGTTCCACAATTTAGTCCCGTAATAGAACGGTTCTTACAACATTGCCACACCAAACACTATCCAGCACGATCTGTAATAATCCATGCTGGTGATCCACCAGAGACTTTATTCTTTATAACGTCCGGCTCCGTAACGGTAATGATTGAGGATAAAGACGGTCACGAGATGGTGCTTGCCTATCTAAACAAAGGTGACTTTTTTGGTGAGATGGGACTCTTTGATGACAAGGCAAGAAGCGCGTGGGTCGTTGCCAAAAGCGAATGTGAGATTGCAGAAATTAATTATGGTCAGTTCCGGAAATTAGCCACAGATGATTCCGAAATTGTATTTTCGTTAGCCACACAAATGGCTACGCGCCTTCGTGATACCAGTAAGAAAGTAATTGATTTGGCGTTCCTTGACGTTACTGGTCGCATCGCCCATACGTTAATGGAATTGTGTAAACAACCAGACGCGATGACCCATCCCGATGGTATGCAAATCCGAATTACCCGTCAGGAAATCGCCAAAATTGTAGGTTGCTCGCGCGAGATGGCTGGACGCGTTTTAAAAGACCTGGAACAGCATGGTTTAATTACCGCACACGGTAAGACCATTGTTATTTTCGGTGCGCGTTAAGCCGCAATAGTTACATCGCTCGACCGGTTACCAAAAACTCCATTAATGCATTCTGGGCGTGGAGCCGATTCTCGGCTTCTTCCCAGACAACGCTATTGGGACCATCGATAACACTGGCGGTGACTTCCTCGCCACGGTGCGCAGGCAGGCAGTGCATGAAGAGGGCGTTATCGTCCGCTAACTTCATTAGGTCGTCGTCAATGCAATAGCCGCTAAAGGCTTTGAGGCGCTCACGTTGTTCTTGTTCTTGACCCATACTGGTCCAGACATCAGTTACCACCAGATCGGCATTCTTGATTGCGTCTGCGGGTTCCCGTGTTACCGTTATTCTTTTGCCAGCGCTAGCGAGAATACCCGGATTCGGGTCATAGCCTTCCGGGCAGGCAATATTGAGATTAAAGTCGAATTGGATAGCCGCATTGATATATGAGTGGCACACGTTGTTGCCGTCGCCAACCCACGCCGCAGTCCGCCCCTTGATGTTACCGTGTTGCTCTTTCCAGGTCTGCATGTCTGCTAATAATTGGCAGGGGTGGTACATGTCGGTAAGCGCATTAATCACTGGTGCATTGGAATACTCAGCGAATTCGGTAATCATTTCCTGTGAGTAAGTCCTGATAATAATAATGTCGCACATAGAAGAAATCACCCGTGCGCTATCACTAATCGGTTCACCGCGACCGAGTTGAGTATCCTTTGATGTCAGAAAAAGGGCATTGCCACCCATTCTGGTCATGCCTGACTCAAAAGATACCCTGGTACGGGTAGATGATTTTTCGAAAATCATCGCCAGTGACTTATGCAGCATGGGTACATGTACCTCGCCGCGTAAATGCATCTGTTTCAGTTCGATGCCACGATCAATAACGTAATGTAGTTCGTCTGCAGAGAGATCCAGCAGACTAAGGAAATGTCGAGGTTTCATGGTTATGCGCTTGTGTTAGAGAAGTTTTAAACAAGCAACTTACACTAACCCATAGTTTTGTTGGAATAAAGCACTATTTATAGGTAAGTTTCAGCTATCATTTTATTTTCGGTACTCTGGTTTCAATGTGCTTTCGTTAATTTTGACCGTAATGGTCGTTATGTTGGTATGGCTTTGGTCGGCGGCAACCCGCAGCAAGAATCAAGCGACCTCATTTTGTGCGCGCGCTTGTAGTGATATTAACCTGCAATTTTTGGATCAAACCGTGGTGTTGACTAAACTCGGTGTAGGCCGGGATCGTCGCAATTTTCTGCACTGGCAGCGCGTGTATGATTTTGAATTCAGTGTTGATGGCAGTGCCAGACACCGCGGCCAGTTAGCCCTGCATGGTACCCGGGTCGCCTCGGTACATCTTGATCATCCTGAAGGGCCGATTATATTGCAACCCGAAGGCATTCCGAAGGCGTGAATGTTTATTGGCTAAAACCGCTGCGACACTGGATTTGGAGTGAGCATCCAGTGTCCCTGGTTTATATGCCGCTACGCTGGGTGGCGCGACTATTATTGGCATTCCTTTCAGACCTGCAAAAGGCTGAAATCAATCTACGCGCTATGAGTTTGGTGTATACCACCATATTATCGTTAGTCCCGATGTTGGCTTTGATCTTTTCTTTGCTGAAGGCATTTAATGTCCACGATAAACTGGCGCCGGCTCTGGAGCACTTTCTGGAGCCTATTGGCGACCAAGCTGCCGTGCTTACCAGACAAATACTGGGTTTTGTGAACAATCTGGATGTTCGTTTGCTCGGTTTTGTTGGTTTGGTGTTATTGATCTACACCATGTTGCGGCTTATGTATAAAGTGCAAAAATCTCTTGATCATTGTTGGGAGCTCGAAGATACACCGAACATGGTCAAGCGACTTGCGGACTATCTGACTTTGGGACTTATTGGTCCGTTGCTTATGTTGTCTCTGGCGACTGCGGCGGCGGGTCTTAACAATAGTGTCCTTGAAACCCGGGTCTTGCAAATCGACCTGGTCTCGACAGTTTATGCGTGGTTGCTCTCTTGGGTAACTTACGTCTTGATTGCCGGTGGCTTGACTTTTATTTACTGGTTTATGCCAAATTGCAAAGTCAAATTGTTATACGCAGTGATTGGCGGCATTGTGGCCGCTTTTTTTTGGAAAGGGTCCGGCCTGTTGTTTACCAACTTTGTTGCGGATTCAGCCCAATATAATATTTATGCCGGGTTTGCATCGGCGTTACTATTTTTTGTTTGGCTGTACCTGAGTTGGCTCATATTTTTGTTCGGAGCGCGTTTGGCTTTCTATCTGCAATACCCGGAACAAATGCGCCCGGAAGCTCGGCAGCTAATTCGTGGCGGGCGGGCTTTGCAAAATGCCGGATTGTCAGTGCTTGCCGAGATTGCTCAAAGTCATTACGATCAGACCGACGCCCCGACCATGGAGCAGTTGGCGAAGTCCTTGCGGCTGTCACGTAAAACTTTGCATGCAGTCCTGACAACTTTTGAACAAGACGGTTTAGTGACCCGCAGCAATGCCGAGACGCCTGCCTATATTCCGGGCGTGCCATTTGAAGAAGTCTCGTTGGCCCGGGCGATAAGCGCAGTACGAAATGTGGATGCCGAGACCGTATTGCCACTATCACCCACCGTGATGGCAATGAGTGAACGGGTGGATTCAGTGATTGAAGAGAAATTTTCGGACGTAACGATAAAGGCTTTGGTTAATAATGCGGCTTTCAAAAACGAATTAGATGACCCTTCCGGCAATCGAGGCGGGGATTGATTAATGGTTTGCCGGTTTTCGCGAAGGTGTTATTGTTTCCCACACATCGTTACCAGATGCGGTTCAGTTCCCAAATAGTGTAAAAATAGTGCCGACTAAATCAAATTATCGGAATTTGGAGTTGGCAGCACCATGATGGTCTTGTAGCCTGACGGGCTTAGGCCAAAAATGCAGATTTGAAGGATACAGATTTAAATGTCGCAAACGCTGATCGAAGAGCTTCGCAAGGTAGCGCAAAAGACTTCCGGTAAACAACCGGATATGGCGCGGCGTCGCGAGCTACACGGCAAAACAGTGACCACTTTATTGGCTCCTAGCTTGGCGAAAATTCATCAGTATCTCAGTGAATTCAAGCAACATTTAGCCACTCTGGATCCAGATACTAGTGTAAATTTTTCACTACGTGAATTCGGAAAACTGACCGATCTGCAGCAAACGCATTATAAATTGCGCAGTGGTGATGATCCGCTAAAGTCGATGGTGTTTGCTGCCGAACTTGTGGGGCAAGCGCCCGTCAAGTTGGGTTTTCAATATCAAGGTGAGGCCAGTGCACTTATCGGTAATTTAAAACAAGAAGGCTTGATTGTGCGTGAGCACGCGGTACGTAAGGAAGGTACTGCCGAGCAAACCATATTGATGGAAATCGAAGCGAAAATCCCGGTAGCGATGAAGTTTGAAATGAACTCGGCCCAACAAGTTATTGATCTGACGGTAACGAATTTTGAGGAATTGGGCGAGCGTCGCCATACCTTTGACGTCAAAGATATCAACGACGAAATGCTGGATGAGTTAGGCAAATACATTTTGCGGCGTAAAAGTGCCTTGTTGAAAAGTGATGTTTCGTGGGGATTTGATAAACGTTTGAATGAGCGTTTAGAGGCTGGGCCGGACGAAAGTAGGGGAGGCTTGGCAGAAACCGCTGAGATTGTGGTTACAAAACTTAGAGGCATGCTGGTTAAAAAAGAGAACGTTGAAAACTTGCAGCTCGCGTTTCGGGATTTAGGTGTTGAAGTCCAGGAAAAAGACTTCCCATACCGTATCGGAAGAAACAATATTCTCGGCATGCGTATTAGTTCATCGCATGCCTCGCGCGAACATGCAACCTTGATAAAAGAAAATAAAAATATTTTGCTCTGCGATCACAGCAACAACGGTACCTTTGTAAAGCCCGAAGGAGAGGGTATGTTCCGTTTGAAAAATGGACAATATCAATTGTCAGGCAAAGGCCAGATAAGTTTGGGTCAACCAGTCGATGAAAGTAGTAAAAACATCATCACTTACGATCTTGCGGTTGAAAACGAAAAGTAAATACAGCTAGTCACTAGTCTGGTGAATTTTAGTTTGACTATTATTTGAACGTAAAATCACCCCGGATCATCACTAGAGATCGCCGGCCAGAAAACTGGTTGTCATTTGGACTAATTTTTCCGAAATCTCTTCAGCCAAAAAATGAGCTTGGTCCGGAAGAATAATTACATTTTGGTCGGCAACCTTGAGGTGTTGGCGTAATTGCGGAATTTGTTCGCTCGTTAATACCTCATCCTGATCACCCCAAATAATCAGTGCCCGACCTTGATAGGCGTTCAGGCTCCGAATATTTTCCTCCAATCTGGTGAACGATGCATTGTCGAAACCGGTAAAAAAGCTGTACAAAGCCTCATCAGAACCTTCCTGCATCGGCAGAACATAGCCGCGACATTCGGCCTCGCTGAGCGTCATATTATTTCTCAGGCCCATTTCATCGAAGGTCTTGGTCAAAATTGCCGAGCTGGTCATCTTG
>CAZUMV010000191.1:0-5854 GCA_964621435.1 uncultured Thiotrichales bacterium
CCCGAACGCGCTTTTATTGCCATGACGTCAGCCGCCACGATCGTATTGCTGGTATTTTTGATTTGCATGAATGGTTTAGCCATCTGGCTACGCAAACGTTTTGAAAAACAATGGTGATACACTTTAAAATGACAACAAAAGAATGCTTACCGGAGATGCCAGTATGGCCGAACCAGAGATAAACAAGTCTCAGGAAAAAGTTGATATCGAGCAGCAGATCGGCGATACGGTCGGACATCCGTTTACCGATCAGCAAAAGTTCACCTTACGAAATGTCGACGTGTTTTACGCCGACAACCATGCCATCAATGACATCAGCATGGATATTGCGCCGAATGAAGTGGTGGCCTTCATAGGACCATCTGGCTGCGGCAAGTCTACATTCCTGCGCGTCCTCAATCGAATGAATGACACCATCGATATTTGTCGCGTCAGTGGAGATATCAAACTTGATGGAGAAGACATCTACGCCAAGAAAATGGATCCGGTACTATTGCGCGCCAGAGTCGGGATGGTTTTTCAAAAACCAAACCCGTTCCCGAAATCAATTTATGACAATGTCGCCTATGGCCCGAAACTTCACGGACTCGCCAGCTCGCGCGCCGACCTTGACGAAATTGTTGTTACCAGTCTAAAACGAGCTGGATTATTCAAAGAGGTTAAGGACCGACTAGAAGAGCCAGGCACTGGTCTCTCCGGCGGCCAGCAACAAAGGCTTTGTATTGCGCGAACCATCGCGGTTAGCCCTGAAGTCATACTGATGGACGAACCAGCCAGTGCGCTTGATCCGATAGCAACCGCTATCATCGAAGAACTCATCGACGAGTTACGTGAAAAATACACGATCGCGATCGTTACCCACTCAATGCAACAAGCCGCCCGGATTTCCCAGCGCACTGCTTATTTTCACTTGGGCAGACTGGTAGAAATGGGTGAAACAGAAAAAATCTTTACCAACCCGGACCACAAACTCACCGAAAACTATATTACCGGTCGTTTCGGATAAGCAATGGGCGAGGAGAAACCAATGGATTCAAAAATCGAAATTAGTGATCACATTTCACACCGCTACAATGACGAACTGGAAGATCTTCGTAATCAGGTCATGGAAATGGGCGGCCTGGTCGAGTTGCAATTGAAGGAAGGACTAAAGGCACTCCGCAAATCTGATCTGAAATTGGCCGAAAAGGTAGCGTCCTCAGACGATGCGGTCAACGCTATGGAGATTGCAATTGATAAACGCTGCACCCAAATTTTAGTACGACGCCAGCCAGCAGCGAGCGACTTACGTCTGGTGCTCGCTATTATCAAGACTATTAACGATCTCGAACGAGTTGGCGATGAAGCAGAAAAACTTGGCCGCTATGCTATCCATTTGCATAAAAAGAACTCCAACATTGGAGATTTCACCGAGATTAAACACCTTGGTAAACACGTGCGACAGATGCTCTCCAAAACGTTGGACGCATTTATTCGTATGGATGTGCAATCAGCAATCGCCACCATTCAAAGCGATGATGAAATCAATCAAGAGTTTGACGCCATCATGCGTCATCTGATTACCAAGATGATGGAAGACCCAAGAGAAATTAAAGAGACGTTACGCGTATTATGGGCGGCACGTGCGCTCGAACGTATTGGCGATCATGCCAAGAATATTTGTGAATATGTGGTCTATCTGGTTAAGGGTGAAGACGTGCGACATACCAACCTGACTGTATTGCTCGAAGAGAATCCTGAGCTAACAGACGAATAGTCAACAAACCTGTTGAGAATTTTACCCGGCGCGTTTGAGCTCGTTTTCCAATTTATCGACTTCGCCGATCAATGCTGCTGGAGTTCGGTCAGAAAACTTGGCGTAGTAATCCCGGATCGACGGCAGTTCTGATAACCAACCTTCGACATCCACCGATAACAATGTTTCGGTCTCGGTTTCATCCAGACCCAGCCCGTCAAAATCAAGATCTTCAGCTCGGGGCAAATTGCCGATCGCGGTTTCTACTGCACCGACATTACCGTCACAACGATCAAAGATCCATTTAAGAACGCGGCTGTTTTCACCAAACCCGGGCCAGATGAACTTGCCATAAGCGTCTTTTCTAAACCAGTTGGTGTAGTAGATCTTCGGCATTCTAGCGCCCTTTTTCTCGCCAAGACTTAACCAGTGGCCCCAGTAGTCGGCCATGTTGTAACCACAAAATGGCAACATCGCCATCGGGTCCCGGCGCAGATCACCGATCTTGCCATCTGCTGCGGCAGTTTTTTCGCTGCCAATGATTGAAGCGAGAAAAGTACCATGTTGCCAATCACGGGACTCGTTAACCAACGGCACAACCGTTGCACGGCGTCCGCCAACCAAAATGGCGCTAATCGGTACCCCGTTAGGATCTTCCCACTCATTGGCGATGACCGGACATTGACCCGCAATGGCGGTAAAACGTGCATTAGGATGCGCCGCCGGCCGGCCGCAGTCCGGATCCCAATCCTGACCGGTCCAGTCAACTAAATGATCCGGCGCTTTGTCGGTCATTTCTTCCCACCAGACATCACCATCGTCGGTTTTGGCCACGTTGGTAAAGACTGCGTTTTCAGTTAAGGACAACATAGCATTCGCATTCGAATCCATGCTGGTACCTGGCGCAACGCCAAAAAATCCATGCTCTGGATTGATCGCGTAGAGCTGACCATCTTCACCGAATTTCATCCAGCAAATGTCGTCACCGATAGTTTCTATTTTCCATCCCGGGATGGTAGGCGTGAGCATGGCCAGATTGGTTTTGCCGCAAGCACTTGGAAAGGCGCCACATACATATTTGGCTTTACCCTCGGGATTGGTGAGTTTTAGGATAAGCATATGCTCGGCCATCCAGCCTTCGTCACGCGCCATCGCCGAGGCGATTCGTAACGCCAAACACTTTTTACCAAGCAAGGCGTTTCCACCGTAACCAGAACCGAATGACCAAATCTCATAGGTTTCAGGAAAATGCACAATATTGCGATTCTCCAGATTGCAAGGCCATGGCACGTCCGCCTGACCCACATCCAATGGAGAACCAACGGAGTGAACACATGGAATGTACTCACCGTCGCTGCCAAGTACGTCTAATACACTCTGACCTACCCGGGTCATGGTATGCATACTGGCAACTACATAGGGGGAATCGGTAATTTCGATACCGATTTTAGAAATATGTGAACCCACCGGCCCCATACTAAAAGGTATCACGTACATCGTGCGGCCTTGCATACAACCGGTAAACAAGCCCTTCAATTTGCTGCGCATTGCCTCAGGATCCATCCAGTTATTGGTGGGGCCGGCATCAATTTCTTTTTCACTACAAATAAAGGTAAAGTCTTCGACTCGCGCCACGTCTCCAACATCTGATCGAACCAGATAACTGTTCGGACGTTTTTGCTCATTCAATTTTTCTGCAGCGCCAACATCAATTAACAACGACATCATCTGATTGAATTCAGATTGCGATCCGTCACACCAGTAAATGTCATCAGGTGTGGTTAAATCGGCAATGGTCTGGACCCACGTTTTTAGATGATTATGGTTGGTGCTTGATGCCATATAGATACTCCCCCTTTGCGCATTACAGTAGTAATCAGCACGACAGATTGTGCACGTGTTGACTTCGGATTTTTTAAACCGAGGCGCGCTATCTTATAGAGTATTTTTATGGAATAAAGAAAAAATTGAATTTAAATTTTCATGTTTACCAACATGTTAAACAAATTATTTTCAGCACGCAAAAAGTTGTCCGACAATGTTGTATGACAATAATTAGGCTAGAAAACTGCGGGCAAAAAAGCTTAGCGTTCTGGCAACGGCACCTTCATCAACACGCCTGCTCCAGCAACAAAAAATACCAACAGCACCAACAAACCGAGCCGGTGCGAATCAGTCGCAACGGTTACCCAACCCAATAACAACGGCCCTAAAAATACCGCCGACTTACCCATAATGTTATAGAAGCCAAAAAATTCGGCGGCCTTTTCTTTGGGTATCAAGCGCGTATACATGGCTCTTGAAAGTGACTGCACTCCGCCTTGAACAAGACCAATTAACAATGCGATACCTAAGAACCCGCGCTCTGATTGAATTAAAGAGCCCCATATAATGACAATGCAATAAACCCCGATACCAACTAGTAACATCGGACGGGTGCCAAATTTTCCACCCATCCAACCAAAGACCAAGGTAGCCGGGAAAGCAACAAACTGGGTGATCAACAGTGCTCCCAGAATTGCACTGCTATCAAACTCCAACGCCAAACCGTAATCAACAGCCATCCGAATAATGGTGTCTACGCCATCTATGTATAAAAAATACGCCAGTAGAAAGACCATGACGCCTTTGTGCTGGCGGATTTCTTTAAAGGTACTAAAGACCGCGCCGAAACTGGATTTAACCGTATTCAAAAACGAGCGCTTTTCTACCACTTGATCTGACTCGGGTTCTTTTACCCACAGCAATACTGGCAAGCTAAAGACCGCCCACCATATCGCAACCAAAACAAACGCAAATTGAATGGCTTCATTACTATCTCGAAACCCGAAGGTCGCCGGGTTTTCTTTCATCCAGTAACAGAATACGAACATCATGCCCGAGCCAATGTAACCGAGCGCAAATCCTAAAGAAGAAATCATATCTACGTTTTTCGGTGTGCTAACATCAACCAGTAATGAATCATTCATGACATTGGCTGCCATATAACTAATCGAGCCAATAAAAAATATTGCCAAGGCCAGTAACCACTCACCACTAGCAATCCAATTCATGGACAGCGTTAACAGTATTGCCAACCAGGCAAATAGTCCGAGTAATTTTTTCTTTACGCTTCTTTGATCAGCGTAGGCCCCAATGAGCGGCGCCAGAAAAATAATGACCAAGCTCGATAAGGAATTTACCGCTGATAAGTGCAAGGTAACGTTCGCACTGGTTTCGCCCATCGCCCAGTACTCCCGATAAATAATAGGAAAGAAAGCGGTAATAACAACCAGCGTAAACGCGGAGTTCGCCCAATCGTAAAACGCCCACGACAGCGACTGTCGATTCACAAAAGATGGTACAAACTTCTTAATATTCAAAATACACTAGCCTATAGTTTTTTAAGCACGGTGAACCTGCGTAACACTTTCAATTTGTGTAAGCCTGTTAATGACAACGATGAGTTGGTCAGCGCTATTGAGTTGTATCGACAAATTCATTGATACAAACTGGGTATCAATATCGGTGTTACTATCTATTCGAATAATCGGCACGTCAAGTGCCACCAATTTATTAGTAACATCATTAAGTAAACCGGTTCGATCAAGTGCCTCTAACTCGATATCCACTACATACGCCGCTGCCTGCTTCCCCCAATCAACCGCCACCACTCGCTCGCGCCGGTCCTCGCGCAAGTTAATAATGTTGCTACAATCCTTTCGGTGAATAGTAATCCCCGCCCCCTGGGTGATGTAGCCGATCACAACATCTCCAGGAATTGGTTTGCAGCAATTTGCCACCCGGGTAAGCAAACCGCTAACACCCAGAACTTCTCCGCCACTGGACTGATCGCTCACTAACACAGGTTTCTTGGTTTTGGACTTCTTTGTATCGGGCGCAAAGAAACCTTCCAGCTGGGTCTGCCGTATATCGCCTCGTCCTATTCCAATCAGGGTGGCATTGTCGCCGGACTGATGAAAGTGCTTGGTTAAGCGCCCAATCACGTTATCGTCTTTGATGTGCAATCGCTTAATCGTTTGCTCCAGAATTCTTTCACCCGCCTCGCGGTGATCGTCTCGATCTTGCTCATGAAACCAGCGCCGCACTTTTGCCCTGGATCTTCTGGAAATCAGGAAG
>CAZUMV010000192.1:0-5852 GCA_964621435.1 uncultured Thiotrichales bacterium
ATAATCGCCAACCTTTTCGAACAAAGCGAAGCAATTCGCTATTACTAACGAGATACAGAGGCTTATGCCAGCTATAAAACTGAAAGAAAACGAGCCATTCGACTACGCCCTGCGTCGCTTCAAACGCACCTGCGAAAAAGCCGGAACCATTAGTGAAGTCCGCCGCCGCGAGTTCT
Organism: uncultured Thiotrichales bacterium; assembly: GCA_964621435.1. Lineage (GTDB taxonomy): Bacteria > Pseudomonadota > Gammaproteobacteria > CAZUMV01 > CAZUMV01 > CALIRD01. Next base: position 177 of record CAZUMV010000192.1, read on the forward strand.
ACGAAAAGCCGACGGCGGTACGTAAGCGCAAGAAAGCTGCAGCAGTAAAGAGAAATCTTAAGAGACTATCTAAAGACATTACTCGACGCGTTCGAATGTACTAAAGCCCGCTTGGGCATACCAACTCTGGCGCACTATGGCCTCCAATCTTAAAGACACTATTACTGAAGCCATGAAGGCTGCTATGCGTGCGGGCGACAAAAAGACGCTTGGCACCATCAGACTTATTTTGGCTGCAGTAAAACAAGTCGAAGTGGATACCCGCAAAGACCTGGCCGATGAGGACGTGCTGCAAATTCTCGATAAAATGGTCAAGCAACGCAGGGAATCCATCAGCCAGTATGAAAAGGCCGGCCGTGACGAGCTTGCGAGCATCGAGAAGGATGAAATTGAAATCATCCAGGCGTACTTGCCAGAGCAACTTTCAGAAACCGAAATCTCGGATATGATTGCGGCGGCCATCGAAAGCACCGGCGCCGAGTCTATGAAAGACATGGGCAAAGTTATGGGTATATTAAAACCACAATTACAAGGCCGCGCTGATATGGGTGCCGTTAGCGGCATCATCAAACAAAAACTCGGCTAATGCCGAACATAAAGAACGATCGTTTTCTGCGCGCCCTGCGCCGCCAAACCGTTAAAACCACCCCAATCTGGATTATGCGTCAAGCAGGCAGATACCTGCCTGAGTATCGAGAGCTTCGGGCAGAAGCAGGTAGCTTCATGTCTTTATGCACCAACCCTGAATTAGCTTGTGAAGTGACCTTGCAACCGCTACGTCGTTTTGACCTTGATGCGGCCATTTTATTTTCTGACATTCTAACGATCCCGGATGCAATGGGGCTTGGTCTGTATTTTTCCGAGGGCGAGGGACCGAAGTTTAAACAAACTGTTTTAACCGCCCGCGATGTTGAGAAGTTGCCAATTCCAGACCCGGAGGAATCACTCGGCTACGTCGGTGCGGCAGTCAAAAACATACAAACCGCGCTAGCTGGCTCTATCCCTCTAATTGGTTTCGCTGGCAGCCCGTGGACAGTCGCCACCTATATGGTAGAAGGTGGTAGTAGCAAAGACTTCTCTACTATCAAACGCATGCTCTTTCAGGAACCCAAAACGCTACACAAGCTGCTCGACAAAATAGCTGACAGCACGACATTGTATTTACAAGCACAAGTAGCTGCCGGCGCCAATGCGATCATGATTTTCGATACCTGGGGCGGTGCTTTAAGCGCACCGGTGTATGAAGAGTTTTCATTGCGCTATATGGAAAAAATTGTTGCTCAGCTCGACTGTGAAAAAACCCCGGTAGTATTATTTACCAAAGGCGGGGGACAATATCTGGAAAAAATGGCCACCACCGGCTGCAGTGCACTGGGTTTGGATTGGACCCAGGACATCGGCGCTGCACGTCAACGCGTTGGTGATAAAGTTGCCCTGCAAGGCAATATGGATCCCGGAGCGCTATATGGAACCGATGCAACTATTGGCGCCGAGGTGCAACGAATACTCGAAGGTTTCGGTAACAACCCCGGCCACGTTTTCAATCTTGGACACGGTATTCACCAACATGTTAACCCTGACAACGTCAAAATATTAGTAGATGCGGTCCATCAACAAAGTAAAAAGTTGCGCGCAGGTTAGAGGGTAAAAGCGTCGTCCAAGTTTCGATGTGCTTCACAAACTCACGTCTCCAGTTATTCTAAAGTGATCTGATAATACTAATTATCAGGAGCAGCGGTATTATGTCCGCTGAAATATTGTGACAGGATTTGAGCAACGCTGGACCCCGGGGATCGGCGACCCAAGCTTAATGGGCTGGGTAACGGTCGCGGTTTATTTTTTAGTGGGGATTTGCTGTCTACTAGTGAGACGCATTGAACCGGTAAAAATTGACACGATCGACAACACTACTAACGACGCAAACGCCAGAGTCTATCGAAAGTTCTGGTCAATTCTGGCGTTAAGCCTGTTTCTGTTGGGTGTCAATAAACAACTCGATTTACAATCTTTGTTTACCCAAACCGGGCGAGACTTCGCCTTGGCATCGGGTTGGTACGAACACCGGAAAACTGTGCAAAAGATCTTTATAGGCGTTTTTGGTCTACTCGCTATGGGTACCAGCGGCTGGCTCATTTACCGATTTAAAGATGCCTGCCATACTATCAAGATAGCGGTGGCTGGATTTAGCTTGTTATTCGCATTTGTGGTGATCCGCGCAGCATCTTTCCATAACGTTGATTTCCTCTTGCGTTACCAATTCGCTGGCGTCCAATTTAACTGGTTTATGGAAATCGGCACCTTGATCATCGTCGGTTTTGCCGCCTTTAACTACCGCAAAAAGTATATTTAAATAATCCCGCGCGCCAGCACTCACATATATTTAATGTTTATTGCTGCCGATCGGCCCGTGCGCTGCTTGTTTTAATGCCATGAGTTTTTTCTGATAGCGACTCTGCACAAGATCAATAACCACCAAAATAACAATTACAAAGTAAAAGGTCGCTTTGCTCATTGCTGTTATTTCTTTACCAAACAGATGTAAATGCGCCAAATGGCCGCCCTCTGATAACAATAAAACGCCCACTAAAAACAATATAAACAGGCCCACAACCTCATACATTCGATTTTTCTGCAAAAACTCGGTCACGCGGTCGGCTAACCAGATCATCAAGGCGCCACCGATAAGTATCGCGATCGCCATTATGATAAATACATCGGTAAGTGCGATAGCGCTCAAAATTGAATCAAAGGAAAAGACCAAATTCATGGCTACTATCATAAATAGTGCCTGACCATAGGATCGGGTCTCGCGCTCCGCACCGTGCGCTTCTTCAAGGACCAGCATATGGCTGATTTCCTTGACCGCGGTATAAAGAATGAACGCACCACCAAACAACACGACTATACTATGGAAATTAAAGCTACCCGAGATAATACTGTTGTTGAAGTGAAAGAGCTCTCCTTGTATGGCATCAATCAATTTCAACAACAAAAACAACATCACGATTCTTAGCAGCACCGCAATCCCGATTCCCATTTTGCGCAACTGGGCTTGTCTGGACTCTTCTACCCGTTGTGATTCCAGAGAGATGTACAGCAAGTTATCAAAACCCAGCACCGCCTGTAAGATTACCAACATCAATAGGGTGAAAAGACCTTCAAAACTAAAAAGTGCTGCGAAATCCATGCTAATTCCTCATTTGTGTCTTAGTTAGTTTACATCTAGACTTTAACTTCGTACGTATACAATTCACGTCTTCAATACTCGAGCGCTAGTATAGCCAGCTTGGTATTGATATCTCAACCAGATTAAGAGCGGTAATATGAAAACAAGAGTAGAAAATGACCAACTCTGGAAAGGCATGGTCTTTCCGGACAACTACCAGAATCCCCAACCCAAAGAAAAATACCACCTCGTGGTAATCGGCGCGGGCCCGGCTGGCTTAATAACAGCAATCGGCGCTGCCGGTCTTGGTGCCAAAGTTGCCTTGATTGAATCCCATGCCATGGGTGGTGATTGTCTCAACGTCGGCTGTGTACCATCCAAAGCATTGTTGCATGCGTCCAAGAAAGTCAAAAACGGCGCGGCAACAACCACAGAAGCTTTCGATTGGACGCATAAGGTGCGTACCGATATTGCGCATCATGATTCGGTTGAAAAATACACCGAGGCTGGTGTGGATGTATTTCTCGGCGAAGGTAAATTTGTCGATAACAATCTGGTCAAGGTAAACGATCAAGAGCTGCGCGCAAAAGCCTTCATTATTGCTACCGGATCCAAACCATTCGTACCACCTATACCCGGCCTTAAAGAAGCGCAACCACATACCAATGAAACAATATTTGATTTGGAGCAAGCACCGGCAAAACTTGGCGTACTTGGCGCTGGACCGATCGGTTGCGAAATGGCGCAAGCGTTTGCGGATCTTGGTACCGAAGTGCATGTATTTGAAATGGCACCACAGGTATTGCCGCGTGAGACGCCACGAGCTGCAGGGTTGGTTCAGAGCTCGTTAGAAGGAAAAGGCGTCACCTTCCATACTGGTGCTGCGGTCGAATCGGTTAACCGCAGCGGCGCAACCACGAAGATTAGTTCGGGTGGCCAAACCGTTGAGGTCGATGAAGTTTTGGCTGCTATTGGCCGGCAAGCCAACTTTCGAAACCTTGGCCTCGAGAACACATCCGTAAGCACCCACGACCGCGGAATTACCGTAGATGAATACTTTCGCACTACGGCAAATAACATTTATGCTATAGGTGATGTCTCGGCGAAATATCAATTTACCAACTATGCCGACGCGCAGGCCCGCGCGGTCATCCAGAACGCATTGTTTCCGGGCAACAAAAAAACCGATCCGCAAATATTACCGATGTGCACCTATACCGATCCGGAAATTGCACATATCGGCTTTACTGCGGCCGACGCCGATCAAAAAGGCATTGCTTACGATAATTATACTTTTGATTTTGGCGAACTCGACCGGGCACGCACCGAGGACGATGAAATCGGTTACGCTGAAGTGTTAACACAAAAGGGTAGCGACAAAATCATCGGTGCGACCATAGTGGGCGTGGATGCGGGTGATCAAATTGCACCCATATCGGTCATGATGAGCAACAAGTTAGGTTTGGGTTCGCTTGGCAATACTTTGTTTTGCTACCCCTCGCGCTCGGAATACCTGAAGCGATTATCGGATAATTACAATCGTACCCGCTTAACGCCAACCGTCGCCAGCTGGATGAAACGCTGGTTGAAATGGACTTTGTAAAGTAGCACTGGTTTAAGCGACTTCAGCCTGGTGGATGACCAACTGCTGGAACGGAATCTGCCAGCCATTGGCATTGGCGGCATCAACGAGTATACGGGAGATGATTCGCTGCACCTCCTCATATTCTGATGCCGCGCTGCCATCCAGATCCACTTCAATTTCATAAGTTAATGAAGACTCGCTGGCGGCAAAAAATTCTACCTCCAGATTTTTCATGCAATCCTTAGGTAGCGCTAAAGGTAATTCACGCTCGAGACAATCACGCATTTTGCCCAATATTATGGTCGTTGATTCCTGTTGATGCTGGTAATCTAATCCGAACTCCAATTCAACTCGATAACCATGCGACAGGTTAACTGGTGGTTGCTCGACATAAGCCGGACTTGGTACGGTAATAATCGCGCCACCCAGTTTTTTCAGTTGCACTGTTTCAGGGGTTTGCAAAATCACCTGTGCTATTTTGCCTTCTTCCAATAACATCCAGTCACCTTCTTTGCTGGGAAACCAGGCCTCATCAGATGTAACTGGGCGAGAATACAAACCAATCAGTTCTCTGACCGGTAATGCCAGATCACCCCCGCGCAAGCTCGGGTTTTCCAGAATGGTATAAAAAGAAAGCTTGCTGACTTCCCACGGTACGCCCATGAACATGACTCGCTCATGTTCTTGAACCGCGCCTAAATTTAACAACATAGTCAGCTGTTCAGTCATTTCCGGCAACATCTTAACCAAAGTCCAGATCATGCCAAGCAACAGGATGGCACCAACTCCGAGTAACAACCAATCTGTACGGATGTTGAATACTGCCAACATCGCTACAATTGCAGCAAAAACACTGACAAATTTATACACCAGACTGCCGGCTCGCATGGGTACAGTTACCGGTCTATTGTTTCTCACCGCGGCC
>CAZUMV010000193.1:0-5798 GCA_964621435.1 uncultured Thiotrichales bacterium
CATGCGCGGTTTGCCGAACTTCGGGAAACGCCGCGGCTGGCTCCCCATCGGGCCTCAGCAAGCCAGCGTGCATCTGCTCCTGCGCGAACGGCGCCTGCCGCCAGCGAAAATAACAAACTGCTTCGGCCTCATGCGCTAATGCTTCCAAGGTCCACAAGCGCACCATGCCGGGCAAAGGGGCAGGATTATTCGGCGCCCAATTTACCGGACCCGGCTGCTGTTCCATTATCCACCATCTGCCCTCACCCACGGCGCGATAGAGATCATGATGAAATGCCTGAAAATCAGGATCTCCCTGGCGGTAGTAGTGGTTGACTCGGGCATCGTCGACAGCGCTCGCTCGGTCTTCAAGAAAGCCTAGTGGGTAACTGTCCCAACTGGCGATATCCAAATCCGCACCGACCTTGAAATGATCAAAATCGGTTATCCTGCCCATATAGTTGTGGATTAAAGGCATGTCGCTATGTGGCCGTATGGCGTTTGCCTGGGCCTGGTTGAAGCGTACTACCTGATCACTGCTGAAGCGCCTGAAATCCATCTGGTGAGCCGGGTTTGCTTCGGTCACGGTGAGCATGGGGAGGTCAATTTCATTGAAGTGTCGATATTCCATTGACCAAAATACATTACCCCAGCACAGGTTTAAATTTTCAATGCTTTGGTATCGATTTTTTAACCATGTTTGAAATGCTTTACCAGCATGATCACTGTAAGAAACCACGGTATCATGACAGCCATATTCATTGTCTATTTGCCATCCGCAAAGTTGCTTTTCATGACCATAACGTTGCGCCATCAAGGTCGCAATTCGCACAGCTTCTTGACGATAATTTTCATGACTAAAACAATAATGTCGACGTGAGCCAAAGCGGCGCGGCTTGCCTTGCGCGTCAGCCGCCAACATGTCTGGATACTTGTCTAACATCCAGCGCGGTGGGGTCGCGGTTGGCGTGCCCATAACTACCTTCAGACCGGCACTGGCGAGGGTTTTAAAGGCTTCGTCCAACCATTGCCAATCAAAGGCATCAGGTTGCGGCTCGATGCGCGACCAAGCAAACTCGCCGATACGCACAATTGACAGACCCGCATCCACCATCTGCGCAGCATCTCTGGACCAATTTTCTTGGGGCCAGTGCTCGGGGTAGTAGCAAACTCCAAGTGCGGGGCGGGTCATACTTTTTTTAGCGTGCTTCCATATTGTCCTATTTATATTATAATTTATAATTGAACCGTTTGCAGTCAGTTTGGGGCAGATTGCCTAACTGACATCCCGGTCGAAAACCTACTCATATACATATTAGTTGCGAACCTGGATATTAAACTTAGCCAGCCTGACCAGAGATGGTATGGCGTCGATATAGTGCTAGGGCAGAGCAAATCCTGATCGCTATTCGAGGCGATCGAGCACAGGCTGAACACTTGATAGACGGAGTCGACTTCCTGCGCGCTGAGACTGAATATACAGCCGAACATGAAATGGTGACAAAACGAGATGATTTGCTCAGACGGCGCACCAGACTTTCCCAGATCGTAAAACATCAAGAGCTGGTAGACTGATCAGGCTTACAGGAAATATACGAAATTCTATTCAGCGAGCAAGACAATGAAAAACTTGCTGAATGGCAGCAAACCAATACCAAAAACACACGCTAACAGGAGATTCACTTGAAGCTGATACGATTGCTAATCTGCATGACCTTGCTAGGTCTATTACAGCTGGCCAGGGCCGAACAACTTTATACCGAGCAGCCCGCAGTGACGCCTAAGCTCGCAACTCCAGGCTTGGTCAAGGTTGGGGTTATGACTGTTGATGCGACTAACTTAGGCCAACTTAGCGCAACTGACTTTGTTTCTAAAGTAGATCGATCTCTGCGCTTTGAAGTCTGGTATCCAGCGGCCGAAAAAACTGATGGTCTCGAGGCTGCGACTTATCAGGATGTAACCCGCTCTGGCAAACCGTTTGAACTCACGGGAACAGCATTCCGTAACGCACCAAAGTATCGTGGTAAGAATAAATTTCCTTTAGTTGTGCTGTCGCACGGATATACGGGCTATCGCAGTATGATGTTCTATCTGGCTGAGCATCTTGCGAGTCATGGTTATATCGTAGTTGCTATTGACCATACCGATTCAACCAATGCTGATGTTGATTTTGAAAAGGATCAAGGATCAGGTTTTGTTAGTACGTTGCTTAACCGCGCTCGGGACCAGCAGTTTGCGTTGGAATTTTTCGCTGGCTCTGAATCCGTGTTTACCAAAATAGTCGATGCAAAAAGAGCAGCCTTAATTGGACATTCTATGGGTGGATTCGGAGCACTCAACACGGTTGGTGCATGCTACGATTTCACGCCGACTTCGCTTGGATTGTTGGGTATACCTGAAGCGGTGATTCCCACCCTGCAGCCGATCTTCAATTCTTGCAATGCCGGACATAGCGCGGTTGATCCACGCTGGAAGGCTATGATCGCGTTCGCACCATGGGGCGGCGAGCTGAATGTTCATCAGCCAAAATCTCTAGCTGCTATCGAGACGCCTATGTTGTTCGTAGCGGGAGATCAGGACGATATCTCTGGCTATGAACAGGGGGTTAAAAAACTCTATCAGCTTAGTGGTAAAAACAATAATTACTTAATGGTATACCAAGGCGCGCGTCACAATATCGCTGGCCATCCAGCGCCGCGTGTGGCCTTCGAAAATGAATTTGATCTTGGTCATTATTTTGAACCAAGCTGGAGCATAGAAAACCTAAACAGGATAAACAAACATATGGGCTTGGCGTTTTTAGACTGCTACGTGAAGCAACTAAAGGCTGCTTGTGACTTCCTGCCGCAACGTGAGGACATTACCCAATCAAAACAAGCAGACGGGGCGTTAACACCCGCCTGGCCCGGGTTCCCTGAGCGGTGGGGTACGGGGGTACGATTCTACCGAAAACAGTAGCGGATTAACCGACTTAACTTAAGTCGCGCTGAATCTGTATTTTGATTTGCTTAACTATATTCTCGGAGTTGAGCCGGTTGTGCCGCCTGATCAATTCGTTTACCTGAAAAATTGAAATCAACATGGCATAAATTGGCGGTAGATACTGTTTACTGTGCAGATTGGATAGCTCATCTGCGTTTAACTGACGCAGGCGGTCTTCGTCTATGGTGTGTAATCCGCGTAGCGTATTTATAGTTTCATCGGCTTGGTAGATCAAAAGATCAACCGGTTTGATCAGTCCATACTCATTTAATGTTTGAATAAACTTGTAAGTATGTAAGTCATCATTGAGATTTTTTTCCAATAAAGCCCTGGCACGACTGACTAAAATACCTTCTACGCCATTTTCCGAAAAAACCAACTCGCCTTCGGTTTTGGAAAACACATCGCTCTTGGCATCAATCCCGATAGCATAACCATGTTCGTGCTCGTCCGAGTGCATTAAATAGAAAGGCATGGTCTGCAGGGAAACAGGCATGTAACTAGCGTCCCACTTGCTATCATCCATCAGCAAATTTACGCCGACTTCAAAACCGCTCAGTGCTGATAATGCCCAGTCGGCGGACTCGTTAATGTGGGTAAGAAAAACCGGGCAGCAACAGACAGCTTGGCCCACTTCGCTAACGCGCAAATTAATCAAGTGTTGCTTGGCAGTCATTGCCAGTACGTTCTCTGGTACGACCTTTAGGTCATCATGATACAAAGGGTCAAGTGCGGTAAGTTGGCTCATCGGGTTGCTCTGATTGCGTTCGGAATATTGGTTTATAGGTGCCAGTAAGACTATGCTGACAGCCAACGATCAATATATTGCCGGTGGGGTGGTAAGGTGGTCAGCAATTGTTGGGTTAGGGTTTTATTCTGCGCGATAATTTGTTCGGCCTTTTCGCGATCAGCATAGAGGTGTGCAGCTTGATCAAAGTCGGGTTTGAAACCCATGCCATACAAAACATATTGATAACTAGCCGCTGGAAATAACTCAATAGCACTGTCAAAATCAGCCGCCACTGGACCCCGGTAACCCCAGACCGCTAAGTCTTCAACCAACGTTTCAGGAAATGATTCTGGATCACGGTGCTTCTCCCAATATGGCTCGGGACGCTTACTGAGCATATAGTGCAACTTTAGAAAATCGATCACTCTGCTCCAACGGTAATCCATTTGTTGATTAAAGCGCTTGGCCGTAACCTGCATGATCTCTTGGTTAGGCGGTAGATTTTCAGCAATGTACCGCGCAGAAATTTCAACCAGCATAATAGCGGTTGCTTCTAATGGTTCGACAAAGCCGGCGGACATACCTACGGCAACACAATTGTTTTTCCAAAAGGTTTCCCTATGACCAGAATTGAACTGAATTTTACGCGGCTCAATATCTTTCGCTTCAGGGCCCAAGTAGGATTTCAAATTCGCTAGTGCTTCGTCGTCACTTAAAAACTCACCGGCATAAACATGTCCTACGCCGCGCCGGCTTGGTAAACCAATATCCCATATCCAGCCAGCATTTTGCGCTGCTGCTATGGTATGACTTGCCACCGGTGATTGATCGGACGGGTATGGAAAATGTAATGCCAAGGCGGAATCATTAAACAAGACATCGTCTTTAGACAAAAATGGCACGCCGAGCTTATCGCCAAGCAGTAAAGATCGAAAGCCGGTGCAATCGACAAATAAATCTGCATGAATTTTGCGCTGGTCGTCCAACACAATACATTCAATATCACCATTCTCGGATAAAGTTGCATCCTCGACGGTGCCGATAATATGCTCAACGCCTAGCTCCTTTTTACTGAAATCTTTAAGTAATTCAGCAAACGCACCAGCATCAAGATGATATGCGTAATTACACTGCCCCTGATACTCCCCGTCGCTTAAGCCGCGTGGCGCTAAACCAGCCTCGCATACATGATGCTGAAAATTTGCTGCTACAGCGAAATCTTCTATCTCGGCAACATACGGCGCTAGATCAATACGACCGTAACCGAGTGGCACAGTGAACGGGTGATAATAAAAATCACCATCACCATTTACCCAATCGACAAATTTACCACCCTGCTTGAATGCTGCGTGACATTTTTTGAATAGATCCCGCTCTTTAATGCCGATAGATTTGACGGTGTTTTTCATGGTCGGCCAGGTTCCCTCCCCGACACCTACGGTAGGAATATCTGACGACTCAATCAGTAATATTTTGAGACCATGAGGACGGTCAGTTTTGTGGTGTGCGGCAATAACCGCTGCGCTTAACCAGCCTGCGGTACCACCACCGACAATCGCAACCGTGTTAATAGTGCGCTGCATGCAATTTTACCCAAGTATTATTTTCTACTACGATAAGAGTTTAACCTTTTCATCGAGATTTACCATAAACCTTTTAGGCTAGCGAAAAAAATAGCCCACCGGATAATATCCGATGGGCCATATCATTTACTACACCTAAAACTCAAGGATCAGACCAACACAATGTGTCTACGACCAATCCTGATGGTTTTAGTTGTATTCCTACTACCACTTACCTCTAACGCCCAACGCATATCGCGCACCATTGTCTTCGATATTGAAGGTCTGGTTCGGAAAGCGACCATTCTGTACTAACTCTTCTTCAGTAATATTCGTACCTTCGAAGAATACCGTTAGAGTATCTGTAAAGTCATAACTCGCGCTAATATCAATTTGTGAAAATTGCTCGGTATTAACGGGTTCGCCATTGAAGCCGTTATCGAGTCGACGCAAAAATTCATCGCGGTTGTTATAGGCAATACGCGCCTGAATACGATCTTTTTCATAGAACAGTACCAGATTTTGAGAATCACCCAGACCTTCGA
>CAZUMV010000194.1:0-5726 GCA_964621435.1 uncultured Thiotrichales bacterium
GTTGTTTCGACAGCATCTTGATCCGGGTGTGGCGATGATTGGGGTAGGTGGGGTCACCACACCACAGGATGTCCTGGAAAAATTTGAGCTCGGCGCCGATCTGGTGCAAATGTACTCGGGTCTTATCTATCGGGGGCCGCAGTTGGTATTGGATGCAATAAACCAATTATGAACGTTTTGTTTCATCTTTAAAGAGAGCCTATACTTAGGTTTATGAACAAAGATATAAAATGCGCTGTGGTTGGCGCGACCGGCTATTCTGGTGTTGAGCTATTGCGTTTGTTAAGTGGGCATCCCCACGCAACAGTCGCGACAGTTACCTCGCGCGCAGAAGCAGGGCGCAAAGTGGCTGAGCTATTTCCCAACCTGCACGCAATAGACCTCGAGTTTGAGTCGCCCGAACATGCGGACTTAAATGCCTGCGATTTGGTCTTTTTTGCAACTCCTAACGGTACCGCGATGCATAGCGCTCCGGCATTGCTTGATGCTGGCGCCAAAGTGATCGATCTGGCAGCAGATTTTCGGCTTACTGATGTCGACGTGTGGCAGCGGTGGTATGGCATGGAGCATGCCTGTCCGGACCACATAGAAAATGCGGTTTATGGTTTGCCGGAGATGAATCGCGAGCAAATAAAAGATGCTTCGCTAGTCGCCAATCCTGGTTGTTATGTCACTGCTGTGACCTTGGGACTGTTACCATTATTGCGTGCCGGGATGATTGATGAAACGACCATCATTGCAGATGCCAAGTCCGGCGTCAGCGGTGCGGGTCGCGGCGCTAATGTCGGTTCTTTGTACTCGGAAGTGTCGGAGAATTTCAAGGCATACAAGGTGCCGGGGCATCGACATTTACCGGAAATTAGTCAAAATTTATCTCAAATTGCGGGGCACTCCGTAGATTTGACCTTTGTACCGCATTTGTTGCCCCAAATTCGCGGAATCCATGCAACACTTTATGCTAAAATTTCGCGCCCGACGGAGCTGCAAACGTTATTTACCGAGTGTTACGAAGATGAGCCATTTGTGCAAATTTTGCCTTCGGGTAGTCATCCTGAAACCCGGGCTACGCGTGGTACAAATGTGTGCCAAATTGCTCCACACCAACCGCAATCTGGAGACACGGCAGTGGTCTTATCGGTAATTGATAATTTGACTAAAGGTGCTGCCGGGCAGGCTGTTCAAAACATGAACTTGATGTTTGGCCTGACAGAAGAAACCGGACTGCAAAAAATTGCGTTGATGCCCTGATGTCTGATCGAAAATACAATAAACCGCAAAAGTACATAAAGCCGCAAATTACGATCCCGACGCGTGACGAACCATCGTTGGCGAGAAGTGGCGTATTGTCTATATTGGCGTTATTTTCGGTTATTTTAGCGGGCATTTTGGGTTATTTGTACGCAGAAAGCAGGCACACGCAACAAACTGCTCCGGACGTCAATCATCGCATTGCAATGGAGTCGGAGCTGGCTAAGCTGCGCACCCAAAATAGTGACCTTACTTCCAAGCTGGCGTTTGCTACCACGTCGGGCGCTATTGATGACACCGCAAGCAGGGTTACACAACAAAGTCTTGCCGACAAAGAGCAAGAGTTGAAGACAGTGCGCGAAGAGTTATCTTTCTATAAAAGTATTTTGGCTCCGCAAGGTGCCGAGACAGGCTTGAATATTTATAGCTTTATTATGGAAGATACTGAAAATTTGAACGAAAATCGCTATAGATTAGTGCTTACGCAGGTTGGAGGTGGTAGTCTGGAAGCACGCGGTACCGTGCTGCTGCGCGTGCAAGGCTACTTGTATGGCGATGAAAAAGTATTGGAGTGGTGGGATATTCGGCCTGAAAACACAATGCCGATGCCCAGTTTTGGATTTAAATATTTCCAACGCATGGATGGTGTAATAATATTTCCTGAGGGTTTTGTCGCTGATAATATCTTGGTTAAGATAATCCCGGATAGCACAAGACTTAAATCTTCACAGCAAAGTTACACATGGGATGCTGTGTATACCGGAGCATAATTATGTTTAAAAAGAACAACCCGAATAATAATGGATCTAGCAGTAAAGCCAGTAACGTTGTCTCGACCATAATTGGTGAAGAGACCACGCTTAGTGGTGGTTTGCAGTTTAGCGGCGGCTTGTTGGTAGAAGGTCGCGTAAAAGGCGATATTTCTTCACTCGGTGACGATGCGATCTTGATATTGGAGGAAACTGGCCATATAGAAGGTGAGGTGACCGTGCATAACATCATCGTCAATGGAACCGTTAAAGGTGACATTCATGTCGCTAACCAGGCTGAATTGTCGGCCAATGCGGTAATCCATGGCAATGTTTATTACGACAAATTAGAAATGTTGAATGGAGCTCGCATTAACGGCAGTCTCGTCCACCAGGCGGCGGCGACAAAGCCAGTAGCCAGTACGCAGGTCAGCAAAGACACCAAAATTGACGGTGCTGCGGTCGAGAATACTTGATTAATTTAGTCGGGAATATATCATAGCCATATAATCCGGATATTACTTGGAGTGACACAGAATGACCACTACTGAAGCAACCGCTACAGAAACAGAAATGCCCTCGGCGCTGGTATTTACGGACGCTGCTGCGGATAAAGTAAAGACGTTGATCGAAGAAGAAAAGAACGACGCCTTGAAGTTGCGCGTATTTGTAAGTGGTGGCGGCTGCTCCGGATTCCAATATGGTTTTACCTTCGATGAAGCCGTCAATGATGGCGATACCGAGGTTGATAAAAACGGTGTAACGTTGCTCATTGATCCAATGAGTTATCAATATTTGGTTGGCGCAGAGATTGACTACACTGAAGGTTTAGAGGGAGCACAGTTTGTCATCAAAAATCCGAATGCCCAAACTACCTGTGGTTGTGGGTCATCATTCTCGGTTTGATAGCGTAGCTCTTAAAATTTCAAAAATATAGCGCCTCTGACAGGCGCTTATTTTTCTGTTGCCTGTAGCAGGTAGTGAAGTATTTCTTTTTTGTTGGGACTGTTTTCCAGCCACTCTACGATATTGAGTAAAAATATATACTCGTCATCCCCCAACAACTTTTTGTAGCGAAGTTCGAAGTTGTTATTCGATTGATTTCTAATTTCCTTGATTTGCCATTCTTCAGAAGTTATCGATCCCAATTCGGTGTGTTTTTCGAGGATTTTTAAAAACTGCCACTCGCCAGAATCAAGCCAAATATTCTGACAGTGAGTGCAAATATCAATGTGGTTTGAGCCCTCTGCATCGGTGTGATAGCTATATTTAACCATCAAGCGTGAGCATGACGGGCAGCTAAGAACATTGTCATTATCCGCAGGCCGGATGTTTGAAATCGTGCCATGCTTATCAATGACCGGGTTGGATTCCAGCCATGTTCGATAAGACAACATATTTAGAAAGATACCGTTACACTTACCACATTTTCGCGCCGGCAAACCCGAATCCAGATTTGTCGAAACCAGGGTATAGCTTGAGCAAGACGGACATTGCATATTATTGGCTTACTTATGGTAGATCGAACCGAGCACTCTGGAACCCGAGGCGCCGGTTGTGCCGGGCAAGTTACCGGACTTTCCTTCAATCGTATTTTTAGCAAGCCACGCAAACGCAATTGCCTCTACGTAGTCCGGGTCTACCCCGATTGCCGCGGTTGTATCTATCTCTATCTGCTCGGTTTGCGCTTGCAGTCGCTCGCGCAAAAATATGTTATCAACGCCGCCGCCGCAAAGGTAGAGCTTACGGATGTCTGGCGTATAGCGAAAAATTGCCTGCATTGCGGATTTGGCTGTAAGTTCTGTGAGCGTCGCCTGAATATCATCGGCCTGGTCGTCCGCATCAATGTGTTTATGGATCCACTCCAGATTAAAGTGCTCACGCCCGGTACTTTTTGGCGGGCTTTTTTGGAAGTATTCATCGGCCAAAAACTTGTCAAGGAGATCGTGATTCAGGTTTCCTGAGCGTGCCCAGTTACCATTGTCGTCGTAGCTTAGTTGTTTTGAGTGTTGAATCCAGGTATCTATTAAGATATTTGCGGGGCCGGTATCAAAGCCAAGCCAGTCGTCTCCGAATGCCGTTAGATTGGCGATGCCGCCAAGATTCAGTACCGCCGTAGACGTATCACCGCTAATCATAAAACGATGAAACGCAGGGGTAAGCGGTGCACCCTGACCGCCTGCTGCCATATCTCTGCGGCGCCAGTCTGATACCACTGTTGTGCCAAGGTGTTCGGAGATAATGTTTGGATCACACAGCTGCCAGGATGATGCAAAGTCACCTTCAGGCGTGTGGCAAATGGTTTGACCATGCAGGCCTACTGCACTAAGCGAACCTTTGTTTAGGTCATTGTCTTTGAGCAATTGCTCGCTGCAAGCGACAAAAAAACGCGCCACCTCGACTTCTAGCTTCTGGATCTCGACCAACGATCCGCGCCACTCCGGTTGCACCAGAGATATGAGATTGTCGCGTAATTGTTCGGGATAGGGGTACGTAGCGTGTGCAACTGGCCTGATCTTGTCGTTGGTAAGATCCACTACTGCAGCACTGACACCATCGAGGCTGGTGCCGGACATCAAGCCTAAGTGTAGTTCAGGCATTCCGGGTCAGGTTTAGCGCTCGGTTTGGGCGCTGGCAACTCTATTTAAACTGCTCAACCAGTTGAGATACGAAACCGATTTCAGCCTGAAGTCGTCGAGTAAATGCGACGGTAGAGGCTCGGCTTTTGGCAGCGTGACTTTAAGAGGGTTTTTGTGTTTACCATAAACATGAAATTCGTAGTGCAGGTGTGGACCGGTTGCGCTGCCGGTGCTACCGACGTAGCCGATGACATCGCCTTGTTTTACTGTTGAACCGACACGTTGACCCTTTCTATAGTTGTTCATGTGCGCATACAGCGTGCTGTATTTGTTGCCGTGCTGGATGATTACGGCTTTACCATAGCCGCCCTTGGTGCCGCGATGGATAATTTTTCCATTGCCTGCAGCCTTTATCGGCGTGCCGGTCGGTGCGGCATAATCGACCCCTTTGTGCGCGCGAATAGTATGCAGAATGGGATGTTTGCGTTTGGGGTTGAAGCGCGAACTGATACGGGTGAAGTTAACCGGAGTTCGCAAGAAGGTCTTCTTCATATTTCTGCCGTCGGGCGAAAAATATTCAGTCTGGCCTTCAGGATTTGTGTATCTAACGGCTTGAAAGGTTTTACCTTGGTTGCTGAATTCAGCAGCCAGGATTTTGCCGCCGTCGACTTTTTCTCCTTCAAGGTATACGTCTTCATAAATAAGCTTGTAGGAATCCCCGCTGCGTATATCTAATGCAAAGTCGATGTCATAACCAAATATCTCGGCCATTTGCATAATCAGATTGTCGTTAATGCCGGCGCTACTTGCCGAGGCAAAGAGCGAATCTTGTATGACGCCCTGGGCGTGAAGTTCATTGATATCGGTCTCTCGCTCACGGATCTTGGCAGTGAACTTGCCGGCACTTTTCTCAACCACTAGTTGTCGGGTGGTTTCAAGGTCATAGGTCAGTAAGCGCAAACCGTCGGTGTTTATGTCGAGGTGGATGGATTCTCCGGGTTGGATGTTACGCAAGGCCTTTTTGGTTTCCGCTAATTGCATTAAAGGGTGCAATTCGCTGTGAATATTATAGTGACTGAATATCGACGACATAGTATCGCCTTTTTGCACGACCCATTCATCCATATAAGGTTTGGCTGAAGTCGCGGCT
>CAZUMV010000195.1:0-5678 GCA_964621435.1 uncultured Thiotrichales bacterium
TATATCATGAACAATACCAGTATCGGCTTTCGCACCTTCGCCGGCGGTCTGGTATTCGGTCTCGGTTCGATTTTTGCGCTGCTGTTTAACGGAATTTTTATTGGTACAATCGCCGGGCACCTGACGCATTTAGGCTTTATCGAAACATTTTGGGGATTTGTTTCCGGGCATAGCGCCATGGAGCTAACGGCAATTATTATTTCCGGTGCGGCCGGCCTGAAACTTGGCGCCGCGTTAATCCGGCCCGGGCAAAAGTCGCGCTTGCGCGCTTTGCGCGACAACGCCAACATTGCGCTAATTATGATGTATGGTGCAGCGGCTATGTTTTTTATTGCTGCTTTTATAGAAGCATTTTGGTCGCCCATGACCATTATTCCAGTGAACATTAAATATATCGTTGGGATCATCCTGTGGTTAGTGGTGATCGGCTACTATGGCCTGGTTGGACGAGGAAAGTTTCTCGATGAATCTTGAGCACCTTACGGTCAAGGTCCGCCCCCGGCCCGCCTGGGAAGCAATCGATCTCGGATTTCTATTAGCGCGCAACTATTGGCTGAAAATCATAATCCCGTGGCTGATTTTACTTTTGCCAACCGTGGTTACCGTCACCTGGCTCTTTTCCAGGTGGCCATCTGTTTCGGCATTTATTATTTGGTGGCTAAAGCCGCTCTATGACCGCCACCTTCTAGGTATGTTTAGCCGCATGCTGTTTAATGACATTCCTGACACAGAAGAAAGCGTCCGGAATATTCCGAAACTTTTTAGCATGCAACTATTCAGCGCGCTCACCATCCATAGGTTGTGGCTGTGCCGAAGTTTTTATTTGCCTGTAACGCAGCTTGAAAAACTCCGAGGTAAGGAACACAAAAACCGCAGTAATATATTGGCCGGCAACGACAGCGGCAATGCTTCATGGTTAACCTTCGGCTGCCTGATGTTCGAAGCCATTGTCTGGATGGCCATCATTGGCTTTATCTACCTGTTTTTACCCAGCCAATACCAAACGTCATTCGGCGAGTACATGTTCTTTAGCGAGAATGCTGACCTGACTCAAATCATGATAGTGAACTTGATTTATGGCCTGGGTATTTTAGCGATCGAGCCTTTCTACGTTGCTGCGGGCTTCATGCTGTATATCAATCGTCGTGCGCACCTTGAAGCCTGGGACGTTGAGCTCAACTTCCGTAAAATTGGGCAACGTATCGATGCTTTTATAAAAGGAGGTAGCACTCTGGCTTTGTGCTTGGTTCTAGCAACCAGCACTTTGACGATATCCAACTCTGCCTTTGCCGCTACGGATGAATTTCCAGAAGAAGAAATCGCGACGAGCAAGAAAGACCAGGATCAAGCCAGAATTACTATCGAGAAAATTTTTCAACGAGAAGAAATGGGCCGCACAGAAACTGTGCGCGAATTAAAATATATCGGCGACCCGGCAGACCGTGAACAAAAGTCTTACTTCGACTTCTCGCACCTGCGCGGCATATTCGTATATTTCGCCAAAGTATTTAAAGCCCTGCTAATTCTGGCGCTGCTGATAGCAATCATCATGCTGATATTGAATAGAGAAAAGTGGTTACCAATGTTGGGCATTGGTCAAAAACAACAAAAATCCGCTGCCGCCGTAGAAACGCTATTTGGCATGGACCTAAGACCGGAGTCACTACCACAAGACATTGGTGCTAGCGCCAAAACACTGGTTGAAAAAAATGATATCCGTGGCGCGCTCAGTCTACTGTACCGCGGCGCCTTGAGTGTTTTGATTAATAAGGACATGCTAAAGGTCAACGAAGGCCATACGGAAAGCGAAATTCTCTCGATTGCCCGACCTAAGCTGAATGACCAAAGAAAAAGCTATCTCGGACAACTCACATCGCAATGGATCCTAACGGCTTACGGTCACAAAACATCTCCGAGCGAACTCGCGCTGCAGCTCTGCGACCATTGGCCAAAATTTGAGCACAGTAAAAATGAGCACTAAGAAAATAATAGTGTCGCTTGGCATTTTGGCCATAATGGCATTGCTTACATTATGGGCAATGAAAAATTTCGAAATCGTCGAAACAGAAAAAAAATCCGGCTTCAAAGGTGAAGCACGCACTAACCCCTATTATGCCGCGCGTCAGTATTTACGCGCTATGGGCTTTGACGCGCGAATACTTACCACACTAGAACTACATAACCGCGGGTATCAGAACGGCAGCACGTTATTTTATATTGGCGACCGCTACGCATTAGGGGAACAACGCTCCAATGAAATACTTGACTGGGCCAAGAATGGCGGACACCTTATCTTCGAGCCAGATTACATGGAATATCTTGAAGATGATTTCACTGATGACTCAGAAAGCAATAACTATGAATTCGGCGACAAGGGTGTGGACTTTCTCGCTGAGGCACTGCAAATAACACAGCACGAACTGGAAGAAATTAAAGATCAATCAGCCGAACCGGACAAAACCACCAGCGCCGATGATTCCAGCCAAACCACACAAACAGAACACGACCATAGGTTAGAAATCGAATTTGACAACAGCAAATTACGAACCCACACCCACCACAACTCTTTTCTGTCGGGCAACCAGCCGGACGATAGAGTTGCCAGTGACGCCTATGGCCCACAAATAATTTCCCGTAGCTACGGCAAAGGCCTGATTTCCGTTATCACCACTTTCGACCTATTCGATAATTTTCGGATAGAGAATGAAGATCATGCCCGGTATTTAAGCACCATCACTGCGATGCATGCGCAGCATGCGCAAGTCGTATGGTTACTGCACGACACATCCATGCCGCCACTATGGAAATTAATCCTGAACCACGCCATGCCAGTAGTATGCGTGGCGATCGGTACCTTGTTGATATGGATGTTGAGCGGCGCTTTCCGGTTCGGCCCGATTATTCGCCAACCTGAGCCCGCACAACGACAATTATTGGAACACATTGATGCCGCTGGACATTTTCATTGGCAACGCAGCCCCAGAAAACTATACGCAAACACGCAAACCGCCTTGCACACTAAAATTGCGAAAAACTACCCTCAGTGGCTTCACAACAACGATGCGGCCAAATACCAACTATTAACCAAAGAACTGCACTTAACCCAACGAACTTCCAATCTGGTCCTGGCGAAACCCGCCGATCTCGATAGCGACGAACTTTTCTCCGCAATTAAAACATTGGAAATAATCAGGAAACAATTATGAACGACGAGACCTCCACAAATGATGATCAAAATGCCGCAAACCCGGCCACTGCATCAACCCCTGTCGCCGAAGCCAGCCGAGTTGCCAATGCTATTACGCACGAACTTGGTAAAGCCGTAATTGGGCAAACCAAAGTAATCGAAGAAATTCTCATTGCTTTACTGGCTGGCGGCCATGTACTTTTAGAGGGTGTTCCGGGCCTAGGTAAAACACTCCTTGTAAAAGCTATGGCAAAAGCCTTTTCCGGCGATTTTTCACGTATCCAATTCACGCCTGATCTGATGCCCGCGGACGTTACCGGACATGTTATTTATGACATGAAAAGTGAACAGTTTAATACCCATAAAGGCCCGATATTTACCAACTTGCTCCTCGCCGATGAAATCAATCGCGCCCCGGCCAAGACCCAGGCAGCTCTGCTTGAAGTCATGCAAGAGTATCAAGCAACCATAGAAGGAACGGCGCACCCGGTTCCAAAACCGTTTATGACCCTAGCAACGCAAAATCCGCTTGAACAAGAAGGCACCTACCCATTACCGGAAGCACAGCTTGATCGCTTTCTACTCAAGGTTCTAATCGACTATCCGGAAGAACAACACGAACAACAACTGGTGCAGTTAGTTACCGGTAATCAAATCGGCGACAACCTCAGCGTTGGCGGCGTTAGCAAGATAATTAATACCGACTCAATCTTAAAACTACAAAACTACTGTGCGACGTTGCAGGTTGATCAAGCCATTATTGATTATGCCGTTCGCCTGACCAGAGCAACGCGTGCCTGGCAAGGCATTGCCGTCGGCGCCGGCCCGCGCGGTAGCATTGCTCTAATACGAGCGGCACGCGCAGCAGCACTTATGGCCGGACGGGATTACGTCACTCCCGACGACATCAAAAGTATCGCGCAGTCAGCATTACGTCATCGCGTTGCGTTATCGCCAGAGTTGGAGATGGAAGGGCATACCGTGGATCAAGTATTGAGTAATCTGATCAGTCAGGTAGAAACACCCCGTCTATGATCGCCAGTACGCGCTTTTATATCGCCGCCGCCATAGCTGCTGCTTTGGGATTAGCAGTGAGTGTGTTTTCCAGCTATGCCAATTGGTGGTGGGTCGGGGCGGCGATCGCTGCTGGCATTTTGATTATCGATGCGGCGTTGGTATGGCAAAAGCACTCATTCACTATCGAACGTTTTTTGCCACAATCGCTGCCGCTTGGTGTCTGGCAACCATTAAGTCTAAAAATCAACCATGCACAGCCAGGCACACAAAACTTCGAAGTTTTTGATCATCATCCAGAACAAGTGCTAAGCCGCAAACAACCCCAGCATATGACTTTACGCACCGGTGAATTCGCTATGCTACGCTACGACGTGCAAGCCATCGAACGCGGCGACGCAACCTTTCCTTGCACCCAAATCAAATTATTATCACCACTCGGTTTCTGGCATCGATTAATAAAAATAAATCATGAAAGTGTCGCCCGCGTACTACCCAACTTTGCCGCAGTATCAAAATTCGCCTTACTGGCAGCAGACAATCGACTGAGCCAAATGGGCATCTTGAAAAAACGCCGTCGCGGAGAAGGTCAAGACTTCCATCAACTCAGAGACTATCGCAAAGGTGATTCACTGCGACAGATTGACTGGAAAGCCAGCAGCCGCATGCAAAAACCAATCTCCAGAGAATATCAAGACGAGCGCGACCAACAGATTGTATTTATGCTGGACTGCGGCTATCGTATGCGCGCGCAAGATGGCGACGTATCCCACTTCGACCATACCCTCAACGCCACCCTGCTGTTATCCTATGTCGCCTTGCGTCAGGGGGACGCTGTAGGTCTGGGAACCTTTGGCGGCAACAACCGTTGGCTGGCTCCGGTTAAAGGCATTGCTTTGGTAAAGAATATTCTACAAGGCATCTACGATTTGAAAGTAACTCGTGAATCTCCGGATTACTCACAGGTTGCCAGAGACATTTTAAAGCGCCAGCGCAAACGTTCTTTGGTGGTCATAGTAACCAACCTGAGAGATAGCGACAGTGACGACATTTTGCCAGCGGTACAATTACTCAACCGGCAGCACCTGGTACTACTGGTTAGTATGCGCGAAGAAATTCTGGACCAATCACTTGATGCCAAAATCGAAAAACTTAACGACGCAATAAGAGTTTCGGCTGCACATGAATACCTTGATCACCGGCAGAAAACCCTGAACAAGTTGCGCGCACACGGCGTTATCTGCCTGGACACACTGCCCTCGGATCTTTCGGTAAATTTGGTTAACTCGTATCTAGACATCAAATCGTCGGGTGCTTTATAGCGATGGAAAAACTCGCCTTGGATGTTATCGGGTTCGTTCATTCGCCCTTCAAACAAAAGTTCGGCATCCCCAGACAACCGGCCCTAGCCTCTTCTGTAGCAGCCAGGATAGAAATCTTGCCGCCGTATAATCGCGACGAAGCATTTCGGGAGATA
>CAZUMV010000196.1:0-5654 GCA_964621435.1 uncultured Thiotrichales bacterium
GTTAGGTTAGTACCAAAATTCGCAGGATCCAGAATCCGCAATATCGATAACTCGTCATATTCATTTTCATAAAAACTAACGCTCAAACCTAAACTGCTATAAGCGTTTAGTTCGCGCGTGATACTACCCGATCCAGCAAATCCCGTAGCGTCAAACGCATTACTCGTTTCATACGAAACTTGACTAACCTGTCCTTTCGCCACGACCTGCCACACGCCTGACTCGAAGTACAGCTCCGGGCCGGTCGCTATGACATTTACACCTTGAGTATTATCAGGTAGAACGAAGCCAAATGGCTGGATCGTTTGGATACTCGCGGTATCCTGCAAGTTCCATATAAGCCGCCCGGGAATGATACTAAAGCCCAGATAGGCGTCTCCATATAGGCGAGTATCATCCCGGAAGGTAGAATCCAGATAACGTTCATACTCTATCTTGGCATCAATCGAGGCTACCAAGCGCTCACCTTCGTGCAATAACTCCAGACCGGCATATGGCAATATAGCGATATCACTGCTACCGAAATTTGATTGACTGGGATTATCGTGCACTTCGATTCTTAGCCCCAATTCCGGAACTAAATCATAAGCAACCGCCGCTTGGAAGAATCCCGAGCATAAAAAGGCCACTAAACCAATTTGAGCACGCCTTAAACTCATAGCATGCCCATACGCTCTAACGGCGTCTTTATTTTCTCAGTGACATCAAGGATCACCGAACCCAGAAATTTCGCCTTATTTAACTTTCCCATAGCCCGAATTACATCTCTTTTCATGGTCTTGCTATACGGCGTCGCTAAAATGACCGTGTCTGCATACTCGTTTAGGAGTTCGACGTCGGATACGGAATTTACAGACGGCGCTATTATGATCGTGTTTCTCTCTCGGTAACGCCGACTAACATCCTTCAACAGCACGCGCATTTTGGTCGTCCGCAGCAGCTCACTCATAGAGCCAAGCCCTGTTCCCGTGGGAATAATTCTGAGTCTCTTGATCCCGGTCGGATAAATAATATCCCGGACCGTCAAGGAATCATCTTTCACGAAATCTCTTACCCCGGGTTGCTTAAGCGAATCTGAGAGCTGCAACGATTCCTTGGTACCAGTCATATCAATCAGTAAGCCTGTGACACTTTCATCCGACACAAGAATCGCACCCAGGTTACGACAAAAAACTGACACCGAAGGAGAGTCAACCGGGCTCGTCACTAAAATCGTCTTACCTTTAGCGGCATTCCCATCGGCAATCTGATTGCGTAGTTCTTCGAGTACGGCGCGTTGCTCGCGAAATTTTTCAGCAGCTGTTACAAACCGCAGTGTATTAAGCTCCCGCTCCGTGTACAAACGCGGCTGGTACATTTTGCCAATACTTGAGCTCGCTTCAAGTCGTCGCGAGGTGACCCGATCTTCGTATTCAAAGGCGCGCTGATGGTCGCCAACCGCGCCGAGACTAACGGCGTCTGCAGTACTACCACCCTGCTCTTTACCAATGATCTTATCAAGTGCTTTGCTAAAATTAGACATTAAAGACCTCCTCGACCTAGTGCTTTAAAAATCACCATGCCCGCTAACACTAAAAACGTGCCGCCGATCATTACATAACGCATCAGCTTATCGATCCGCTCGACTCGGTGATCGACTTGAGTTTTAACTTTACCCATCATACCCAAAACCGGAATACCCATATCGGTTAACATTTCCCTGGCTTTAATTTGCTGACTGAAAAACTGCAATAAATAAATCAATCCCAACGGTAACAACATGCCGAGAATCAGGCCACCGAATAGATAATGCACAAAACGCAGCCCCGAGGGAGATACCGGTAAAAAAGGTTCTTCGTAAATCGTAATATCAGATTGTCGATCATCGGCTGCCAATGACTTGGTCATACGTGCTCTTTCCAGGCGATCCTTAAAATCTGCATAATTCCTTTGCTTGCTGTCGTAATCGCGTTCCAACTGGGCCAGCTTGGCATCTACATTGGTTACTGTTTTGCCCATAACTTGCAGTTCGGCAATATTCTTACGTAATTCACCAACCCTGGTTCGCATGGTATCCATACGGGTTTTAGCCGCATTCTTATTAAGTTTCATTTCCTGATAGGCGTCGTTTAGATACACGCGATCATCTACCCCGCCAGTGTTTCGTGCATTGGCCTTCTCTTTACGTAACAACGCTTTTTGATTCGCGATTTCACGTTTTAACTCTACGATATCGGGGTAATCGTCATAGTAATTGGTACGCAGTTCCGCAAGCTTTACCTCAAGCGCGTCGATACGTTTCTGTATGCCCGACTGCATGCCAACATTAACGGTTTCTCTGGCCTCGGTTTCCAATTGGTTGCTTAATGTTTGGTATTGAATAGAAGACTCTTTAAAGTCCAGCTCGGCTTGCTGTAGATCCGTCTGCATAGAAATCAAGCGTCGATTAATATCAGCCTCAGAAGTAACGCCACTATCAAGCTTTTCATTTTTGTAGGTCTTGACTAATTCCTCCGCCGCAGCCAGCTCTAACTCGATGCGTTGTACCTGCTCAGACAGCATGTCGTAAGCTTCACCGGCGCCGCTCTCACGGCTTTGACTTTCCTCCGAGAGATATAGATCAAGAATTTCTTCGGCGCCACGCTTGGCCGCAAAACGATCTGTATCCTCAAACATAAGCTGGATATAATTTTGACCACTTTGGGTCAGCGAAACATTCGACTGAATTCGATTCAGCGCAATTTCTTCTGCGGGGGTGTCGATCTCGCCAGACACCTCTCCCAGTCGGCGTGCCAACTCACCCATTATCTTTCGACTAAACACCAGTTCTTCGGCGCGATTGGCAATCGTACGGCTTTCTGTGGTCACCGCCGCATCCTGAATCAATGGCTTGATTAAGGTTTCACTACCGAGCTCCAAGGTTGAATAAGAGGAGTAAATTTTTTCCTTACTGTAACCCGTTACCGCCAGGCTCAATGCCGTAACCGCAAACATTGTAGCCAACAGCCACTTGTACTGATTTACATTTCTCAGATACAACTCGAGGTCAATTTCAGGCTTATACATTTTTTATTTACTCGGTGTGAATTTCGCAATCATTTAAAACAAACGCTCGGGTACCGTAATAACATCTCCCGGCGCTAAATCGAAGTTAGTACGCAAATCGCCTTTTTTCAAAATATCGTTAAGCTTGACCGGGTAGACGGAACTCTCGGCATTTTGTTTGCGGTACAACTTGGTTTTATTAGCGGAAGCGAACTTACTGAGTCCGCCGGCCTCAAGCACCGCATCCATAACCGTCAAACCCTGACGAAACTCCAGCGTCATAGGCTCGTTCACCGCTCCAGTGACGCGCACCCGTGATAAAAATTCGTGACTATTGAGCTGCGCCATGATGACCGTGACACGCGGCTTGCGAATATACACCGAAAGTTTTTCCTTGATGATTTCCGCAACTTCAGCAGGTACTTTACCGCCGACACCAACGTCACCAATTAACGGCACGGAAATCATGCCGTCTGGACGGACCGGAACTTCAACCGAGAGGTCGGGATTTTTCCACACATCGACTTTGACTACATCGTCAACGCCAATTCGGTATTCGGTATTATTTGACGCCGCATTTATGGCGCCGCTAGTGGTCGTCGAAATTTCGGGAACCGGGCCAACTGGCTCGCGGTCGAGTAACCCACCGCCGCCGGCACACCCAAGCAGTGTAAAAGAAAACGCTAAAGATATAATTTTTTTCATGGGTTTTTGTCCTTATTATTAAGTCGTGCCTACTCCTACATCGATCATACCTTGAAAATACACCCGTCAAGCGGCATTTTTCAACGATTTATTAGTATTTATCAAAACAAACTTTTTCAGCCTGATTACGTACTCTATCGATCATTTTAGACCACCTATCCACTACTATTGAAGGCCGTGTCTATGAACAATAGAACTCCATCACACACATTCTTGTAAAGTTTCAGAGAGATTACGATTATCATCGATTTTTCGCTAAAACAACAGATTGAACCAACATCACATAGTAAAAATTTACATTACCACTGGTCTACACAAAGGCCTTGTTTATCAATCGTCGCTAGGTATGCCAGATATTAAAATCTAGACTAGAAACTAGACCTAAGGAGCAACACATGAAATCTAGTCAGGCCTCGATCAACCACTTGTTTACAGACGAAGTAAGCGCCTTACGCGAGGCTCTTGAAAGCATTATTTTAGGTAAACCTGAAGTTATTAAACTCGCAATGACCTGCCTGCTGGCGGATGGTCACCTGCTGCTGGAAGATGTGCCCGGGGTCGGCAAAACCACGTTGGGGCGAGCGATCGCGACTGCCGCTGGTCTCGATTTCCAGAGAATCCAGTTTACCAATGATTTATTGCCAGCGGATGTGACTGGCATGTCGATCTATAGTCAAAGTACAGAGCAGTTTAACTTTTTGCCGGGGCCCATCTTTTCGCAATTAGTATTAGCAGATGAAATCAACCGGGCCACGCCAAAAAGTCAGAGTGCGTTACTTGAAGCGATGGAAGAAGGTTCCGTGACGGTCGACGGAAAAACTCACCCGCTACCTAAACCGTTCTTTGTCATCGGCACGCAAAATCCGTTAACTCAAACCGGCACCTATCCGCTACCCGAATCACAACTAGATCGATTTTTAATGCGTATCTCGCTCGGATACCCGGACGCAGACGCGGAAAGAAAAATATTATCCGGGAAAAACCCATCCAAGAAAATCGAACAACTAACAAGTGCAGTGTCAGCCGAAACGCTAATAACAATTCAGGAAACAGCAACGGCATTACACATTTCAGAACCAGCAATGGACTATCTACAGAACTTGATTAGAGCCACCAGGGAATCCGGTGAATTCACTCAAGGACTATCTCCAAGGGCAGGACGGGGATTGCTCCAAGCGGCCAAAGCGCATGCCCTTATTTCAGGTCGCGAGTACGTGCTGCCTGATGATTTTCAAGCGGTCTTCATCAACGTCGCTGAACATCGGTTAACGACCAAGAAAATGGATGGCAGCAAGGCCACGCTAGATCAAATTCTAGACGCCGTGCCAGTCTCTTAAACAATAAAACAACAGGGAACGGGCGAAACATGTCGCTAGCTCAGGGCTATCTTTTAAAAACGGAGTCCAGAATCCGGAAGTGGTTGATGAGAAATCAACCGCACTACGAAGACTCCAGCGAGCTCACACGAAAACGTATATACATCCTACCAACACGCGCAGGTATGTGTCTGGCGTGCTTGTTACTCGCCATGTTGATGACTGCCTTGAATTATATGAATAGCATGGCGATGATGTTTACATTTTTCGTTGCCAGCTCAACCTTTGTCACAGCGTATTACACGCAACGCAATCTGGATGGCCTCAAGATAAGGCGCGTACCGCAAGAAAGTTTTTTTGTCGACCAACCCGCGTATTTCAAGATTGCAGTGGACAACGAGTCCAACTTAGACCGCTACGGCATACTATTTAGAGAAAGAAATGCCAACCTCATTCTGCACAATATTCCGGCGTCCGGATCGACCGAAGTGAAAATGCCATTTAAAGGATCACGTCGCGGTGAATTCAAACTACGGCGCTTCGATGCTGCCACCAGGATGCCAGTGGGTTTATTCCACGCCTGGAGCTGGCATACCATTGAAACCAGTG
>CAZUMV010000197.1:0-5652 GCA_964621435.1 uncultured Thiotrichales bacterium
TGATATGACGCGGCAATACCGGTGCCATAAATAGTCTCGTTCAGGTGCGTCATTTCGACCAATTTATCTTTTATATGGGAAACTTTGGGAATACCGTTCATATCAGCAACTTCTGCAGCAGCACCGATGAGCACATCACCCACACCACTTTTGCAAACATAGCTGCGTCTATGATAGGTAGTGAAACGTTCAACCAGCATCGCCGCAAAATCGTATTCACCATCCATAAAAATGTATTCATCGGGAATAAAAACATCGTCGAAGATCACCATGGCTTCCTGACCGCCGTACATGACATTGCCAGCGTCAATATTCCCGCCCTCCATACTTCGGGTATCACAAGATTGGCGCCCGTAAATATAGGTGATACCGTCCGCATCAACCGGAACCGCGCCGATGATCGCAAAGTCTTTATCGTTTTCACCCAAACGCATGGTCGGCATCACCACCATCCAGTGGGAATTAATACAGCCTGTTTGATGAGCTTTCGCGCCACTGATATAGACCCCATCTTTGCCACGCTTAGTGACCCGCACAAACATATCTTGATCTTGTTGCTGATGCGGCGCCAAACTTCTATCGCCTTTAACATCGGTCATGGCCCCGCCAACTACATAGTTATGCCGATGCATTGTGGTTAGGAAGGCTTTCATTCTATCGTGATAGTTTGACTGGTATTGCTGGTCCATTTCATACGTCACTGAGTACAGAGAATTAAACGCATCCATGCCGACACAACGCTGAAAACAAGTACCGGTAAGCTGGCCTAGCTTCCGCTGCATCTTATTTTGCATCACCAGATCATCGACGCTGGTACAAACATGCAAAAACCGGCTCACTGGCTCTCCGGTAAAAGGTGAAATTACTGATGCCAAATGCGGCACCTTCTCGGCCAGTTCAAAGGTTTTAGCCAGAGCATTGATGGAGGGACGAATCATCGGGTGTTCCACCGGATCATTGACCAGTTCACCGAATAAATATACCTTCAAGTTACGATCCCGCAATGAGTCAATGTAGTCATCTGCGGAGACTAGTTTTTTCACTGCTTGTTTTCCGGACGCGCTCATTTAGCTACTCCGTAAGTATTTATTTCCGGACATCATACCTACCGCATGTTGGCAGTTCGGGAGATTAGCCACACGGTTCCACTAGGTGATTTACCCTTAAATGCGGCTATTTTTTAGGCATTAATTCAATCAAGGCATGCACGGTTGCTTCAACACCCGCCTTAACAGATGGCTCCGCCTCGATCTTGAACAAAGGACTGTGATGACTCGCTACTGGCTTACCGCCAGACTCGGCCTCTTTCAGATCGTTGACAGAAGTGCCTCCAACGGCAAAGTACATACTGGGTATGTATGGATCGGTGGTGAAAAATCCAAAATCTTCAGCACCCATACCTTTGTTATTTGGCTCAACGAAAGCATCTTCACCCATACTGGTTAGTAATGATCCCTTCAAGCGACGCACCAAATTTTTGTCATTAAAAGTCGGCGGATAGGAAAACTCACTCACTATTACCTCTGGTAAAAGATCTCCATCCAGCCCTGCGGTACGCGCTGTGCCAATGGCGATTCTCTCTATCGCAGTTAGCAATTGCGTTCGCACATCCGGATTAAGACTTCTTACGGTCAGCTGTAATTCCGCGCGATCCGAAATAATATTATGTTTAGTACCGGCATGGAACGCACCCACCGTGATAACTCCGGCATCTCGTGGGGCTAGCTCCCGGCTGACTATTGTTTGCAAATTATTGACTATTTGCGAAGCGATGACGACCGGATCTTTACCGGCATGCGGATAGGCGCCATGCGCGCCGACCCCATGAACGATAATATCAACCGTGTCAGCACCCGCATAAGGCGAGCCTTCGTCCAGCACCAACTTGCCTGCTTCTATACCCGCGGAGACGTGAAAGGCCAGCGCAAAGTCAGGCTGACCAAACCGTCCCCAAATATTGTCATCCATCATCGCTGACGCACCGGGTCCTTTTTCTTCCGCCGGTTGCCCAATCAACATTAGAGTGCCCGACCATTGCTCCTTGATGGATGCCATCAGGCGAGCGGTGCCGACCAGACTGGTAATGTGTACATCATGACCACAGGCGTGCATCACGCCGACCATATTGCCGTCCCAGTCTTCCATTTGTGCGGTAGAGGCATTAATTAACCCCGATTGTTCAGTGACAGGCAAACCATCCATATCGGCGCGCATCATTACCATAGGGCCCGCACCATTTTTGAGAATCGCCACAATCCCGGTGCCACCAATGTTTTCGGTAACTTCGAAACCTACTGCACGAATTTCATCAGCAAGCCGTTTAGCGGTTTTATGCTCCATCAAGGATAACTCTGGATTGCGGTGAAAGTGATCCCACAGAGCACCTAGATGCGCTTTATAATCTTTTTCAATCGCGGCCGTGATATCGGCAGCATTCGCAGCGCAGGTCAGCGCCATCAATAATATAGTGACTATGTATTTCATATTTTCCCCCGGTATATTGGTTTTAACTTTCGGTAACGTTAGTTTCAAGATGACAATTTACGTTCAAAGAATTGGTAATCAAACAGGCTTTCTCCGCCATCGCCAGAAAACGTTCCGCTTTCGCTGGGTCACTCCCTTGGGGAATACTTAATTCTGCGGAAATATGCATGTCGGTAAATTTCATGACTCTCTCGACCTGATTAAGGGTACCCTCGACCTGTACTTCAAGACTGTTGAAGTCGAATTTGGATGCTGCCGTTATAGCGCGAAAGCCCAAAACGAAACAATCAGCGACAGCCGCCGTCAATAGTGACTCCGGTGACCAGCGCTGTCCCGGTCCGCCGAATTCTATCGGCGCCTGCGTAGCAATATTGGGAACATCATTGGACGATATTATGACATCACCTTGCGGCGACGACTGCGCCGATACTTGATATTGATGCGGAAAGGGATGCATATCGAACTCCTGATAAATAACAATTTAAACTTTATCAGAAAACTCACTGCTAAAACATCGATACGAGAACTAGGGTGGATTCACCGTAGCATCGAAGGTTAATGTACTACTCGCGGTACTTGCCAGGGAGTTAATCGTCCAGGTTAAACCCGTCCCCGCCGGGCTACTATCATTGCGCGAATCCCCCCCCGCAATAGTACCGGCAACATAGGTAAATCCGGCCGGTACAACGTCGACAATTTGAACGGCAGTAGCTGTATCAGGGCCGAGATTTTCAACCTCAATCGTGAACGTTACGGTGCTCCCTACCACAGGCTCATCATTACTGACGCTCTTATCAAGCTGTAAATCAACAACCACAATATCAGTATTGGTAATGGTACAGGTTGCATCATCTGTTGACTCGAGGGTCAGACTTGAACCTGTCAAGCTACCGTCGTCGCAACTCCATGCCGATGCTGTATATCCGGAAATAACGGTCTCGGAAAGGTTGTAAGTACCGGGTGCAACAATAACATTGGTCACGGTCGACGTTCCACTGACGCCACTTAAATTAACCGGCCCTGTGGCACTTAGAACGAATGATGAAGTCGTAGCGGTTCCGCTGTTATTGTTCATCACTATTTTCTCCAGCGTTAATACCGGACACAATAAATCCAGAACGGTTGGATCATCATCGTCAGTTTCATTGTCGTTATCGATATCGCCTTCGATATCGGCCGCCGGATCGTCGGTCAGCTCGGTAATCGCGTTTACGCCATCACCATTAACGTCCATCAAAATAGTTGCCTGATTTCGTACCTCTGTGCCGGGGCAAGCGTCCGTATCTACTTCCACGGTATATTCAATGGTTACGGTTGCGCCAGCAGCTACTGCACCATTCCATTCCATACGGTTCAACGCCGCGTTGTATATCAAACTGCCGCCGCCCGGGTTGTCAACCGATACGAAACTTACATTGCCCGGTAACGGATCAATAAGCTCAGGGCCACTAGCGTTATCAGGCTGGTCAAAATCATCCAGAACATTGGTAATACTGATGGTGTACGTAATAGAGTCCCCGGTCTCGACTTCACCATCATTACCCGACTCACTGGCAGTCTTTTGTCCAACGAGAAAATCGAGCGCACCGTGTTCGCCAGCGGTAAAGGCAAACCAGTTCACAACCTCCGGGATACCGGATCGCTCGGTATCATTAACCTGGTCCTCATCAACGTGCACTTGAAAATTCGCATTCCCTACTTCAGTACCACACAACCGGGGGGCTCCGCCGTTCCCTCCGTTCATGGTATTTTGAGTCGTTATCAAATCCGGATTATTACCGACCGCATAGGCACCAACCGTAAAACAGCCATCCTGATGTCGATCAACGTCATCGCCTGGGGTTATCCCTGCCGACCAATCCGCACCGGCATTCGTCCCGTTGCCTTCGAGCATCGCGATCCACCCGATATCCTCAGCACCGTGCGCATTCTGCGTTTCCATCAGCTCCAGCGCCAAACCGAAATCATTGTCCGCCGCCGTAGGTCCCGGTCTGACCCCGACCGAGGTATCACTGGTTGCAGTCGATACAACAAAATCCGGGTCGTTATCACTGTTGATGGTATGAAATACAACGACATCACTGCTAGCGAAGGTGTGCATCAACTCTTGCTGTAGCAACGGTGTAGTGCCACCGGCACCGCTTCGAATGGCGTTTACCGAAGTGGTAAATGCCTCAACTTCCTCACCAGTCGGAAATTCCCATACCCCCTCTTCCATAACCCAATAATAGGCGGTTTCTGCTTGCCAACCCGCTGCGGGTGGACAGACATCTTGCTCAGGACTCGGGTCGCTGCCATTGGGGCCGGCATAAGTCCCCAAATTTTCACAAGGACTCTGCATACCAATTTCAAATGTGGTGCTATTGACCATACGTACTCTGGTAAATAATGTATGGCTATTGTTATGGGTGAGAGCACCGGCAATAACCACCGGGTTGACATAGCTCTGGGTAAGCGTAACGGTTTCCCAACCACCGCCCACGGCATCTATTGAATCTGGAATAGTCACCCGACCGGTTTCAAAAAAGCCACCGGCATGAACGCCCATTGGTAACAAAAAGATTACCAAAAGCGAGCCAGACACCAACTGTCTAGCAGGCGTCGAAAATAGTTGCTTTAAGCGCAAAAACATTTTAATCGGGCGTTTAATTCAATCGGTCAATGTTAATAGAGCTTGGCTCGAGGTTCCACTACCAATTTCACACAAAACAGATGTACCAGACGGTCCCTTTAAGATCATCGGGATCATCCCACCTTAAAATGTAAACTATATTTATACGGTGGCATTAACTGAACATTGAAAATAAAAAAGCCACCGAGGTAAACCCCAGTGGCTCGTTTTTACCGATAAAACGGCGAACAACTAGACCATATTATTCAGCGATCTTGGCCTCGATTGCGATTTGTAAATCTACTGCCATATTGAAACCATATTTTTTGGCGTAGTCAATACCAAAATCATCCCGGTTAAACGTTGCTGATGCATCAGCACCGCATACCTCACGCTTGGAGCGCGGATGAATCTTACACAAAAACTTATTAATCTTTAGATTCACAGGCTTGGTAACACCATGCAAGGTTAAGTTACCCTCTACCGCAGTCGGCGCACCATCAACGAAATCTGCCAGCGTACCAACGTAAGTCGCGGTCGGAAATTTCTCTACATTT
>CAZUMV010000198.1:0-5596 GCA_964621435.1 uncultured Thiotrichales bacterium
TGTAGCACTTTGGATCTTTTCTCGGCGTTGTCATCGCGCCATGGTATTGCTGCGTGAATCGCTGCATCTACATCTTCGATGCTCGCTTCAATGACTTCGCCAACCAAGTCGCCAGAATCTGCGGGGTTAACAATCGCTATCTGCTCGGCACCCTTAAAAGGTTGCACGGTTAGTGGTGTGCTATTCCAAGTGCTGTTAGCAAATTGCTCTCTAGCCTGATCGAAATTTTTTCTATCATGAAAATCATATAGCGCCCAACCTTTGGCGTTTTTACGCTCAGGTTGATACAGCGCGCTTGGCAAACCGACTCCAGTCGCTGCGTTCTTTTGTATAGAATCGATAGGGTCAGCCACCACTGCTTCAACCGGCACCTCCAAATCCACGATTTGATTGACAAAAGAAGAGTTGGCGCCATTTTCCAGCAATCTCCTGACTAGGTAAGCCAACAAATCCC
Source organism: uncultured Thiotrichales bacterium (assembly GCA_964621435.1). Lineage (GTDB taxonomy): Bacteria > Pseudomonadota > Gammaproteobacteria > CAZUMV01 > CAZUMV01 > CALIRD01. The sequence continues at coordinate 455 of CAZUMV010000198.1, forward strand.
TATGCTTGCCAACCGGTGCGTAAATTCTACAGCGAGCCAAACCCTCCTCAACCAACATGTCAAACAAGGCTTCGCCCATCCCATGCAGGCGCTGAAACTCGTACTGCTGTCCATTATCGGCAAGCGCCAATACAGCGGCGACGGTATGGGCGTTATGCGTGGCGAATTGTGGGTAAATCCTGTCGCTCATAGCTAACATTTTTTTGGCGCAGGACAAATAAGAAATATCCGTAGCGAACTTGCGGGTAAACACCGGATACTCCCGATGTCCGTCAACTTGTGCGCGTTTGATTTCTGTATCCCAGTAAGCGCCCTTGACCAAACGCACCATGATGCGTCGATTATTTTTCTCAGCGAGCGCATACAACCAATCAATAACCTGACTGGCAGAACGATTGTATGCTTGCACAACAACACCGAATCCGTCCCAACCTTCCAGAGCCGGATTTTCCAGAACTTTTTGAATTACATCCAAAGAAAGATCTAGGCGATCAGCTTCCTCAGCATCAATATTCAAACCCAGGTTATGACTTTTCGCATTTTTGGCGAGCTTAAGAACGGTCGGCACGAGTTCATCAATAACGCGTTGGTACTGGCTAAACTCGTAGCGAGGATGTAAGGCAGATAGCTTAATGGAAATACCGGGGTTGTCTTGACAAGCTTTCTCTGTGGCACTTAACCCCAAGGTATTTATGGCACTTTCATATGACTGAAAATACTGATTCGCGTCTCGCTTGGTAAGCGCTGCTTCCCCCAACATATCGAACGAATAAGAAAAACCTTTATCGACTTGTTTGCGCCCTCTATTGACCGCGGCCTCGATCGACTCACCTAAAACGAACTGCCGCCCCATCTCTTTCATGGCGCGTTTAACGGCCGTGCGGATTACCGGTTCCCCTAACCTTTTTATGCTGTCGCGCAAAACGCTCGGGACCCCATTTTTTCGATCCTCATCCAACACCTTGCCAGTAATGAGCAAACCCCAAGTAGCGGCGTTAACTAAAGATGAGGATGATTTCCCTAAATGCTCCCCCCAACTGGACGGGGCGATTTTGTCCTCAATAAGTGTATCGATGGTCGCCGTGTCCGGGACGCGCAGTAGCGCCTCAGCAAGACACATTAAGGCAATGCCTTCATCCGTTGACAGACCGTATTCCGCGAGGAAAACTTCCATGAGACTTGGGCTTTCACTATTTCTTATACGAGTAACCAGTTCCGTCGCGGTCTTTTGCGTGGTCAGCCGTTCTGCGGACGTCATTGCCAAACTCGCACAAAGTGTTTTTACGACGAGCGTTTCATCAAGACTCGACGCGTCTCGAACTCTTTGTCTGGCATCTGACAAATCATTTTTTTCCATAGCTACAATCCGCAATGATTAAAAGGACGACGACCCATTACTCAACTCTGATATACAGAACCACCGGTGTTGGATATGGTAATACCCTACCTATTGTTTTAACCGGCTCTTGCCCTGAACGCAAACCGTATAAGTATAAGTCAGTAACTACGTCAGCCATGGTAATTATGTCTAGAAATGACTATTGCAACGCCAGTAGAACAGCGGTGATTTTCGCTTACTTCAGGTTAACTACCTCTTGAACGACCCGTGCTGTTTGGTAACCTGCACGGATACTACTTTACAACCATTTCATCTCACGCCACACTTATAGGAAGCTTTGTTCGATAGATTACTCTTTTCAAAGAAAAGCTGGATTCAATATTCCCAACACTCGGGATACTGGCAATTTTATCCAACAAGAACTGCTCGTAACTTTCCATGTCAGCAACTACAACACGGATCAGATAGTCAGATGTTCCTGTCATCAAGTAGCATTCCATAATCTCCTGTAGCTCGCGCACATGTGACTCAAAAGCCTCAAGTGCCGGACGCCCCTGCTCTCTCAATCGCAGGGTGATGAATATACTAATTGGCAGCCCCACTTTCGATGGATCAACGATGCCTGCGTAGCGCTGGATAATACCGTCTTTTTCTAACTTCTTGACCCGACGCAGACAAGGTGACGGCGACAGCCCGATTGTTTCAGCGAGGTCGGAGTTATTGATTTTGGCATTCGACTGATCAGGGCGGGGATATCGCCTCCTATATGATTCCCGGAAAACTAATCAAGGGCATGGGTGGTGCTATGGATTTAGTCGCTGGCGCCAACAACACTATTGTGATGATGACCCACGCGTCAAAACATGGTGATTCCAAATTGTTAAAAAAATGCTCGTTACCGCTGACTGGCGCGGACTGCATTGACAAGGTGTTAACGGATCTCGCCTATCTTGAAGTCAAGGGTGGCAAGTTTCATTTAATAGAAAGAGCGCCTGGCGTCAGTGTTAGTGAAATCGTCAAGTTAACCGAAGGTGAACTGGGCCCGAAATAGACATTTAATGCTGCGCGCGCTGTTCTTCCTAGTGTGATTTGCGGACAACATAGGCGACAACTATTTTTTTAAATAAATTTTATCCGTTTTTCAATACTTTATAGATCCATTTAATCCCACCGCCTCAAAAAACCAATGATTTTTCTTGTTGGGGCTTTCTTTACGATCAATTAGAATACTGGTTTGACATCAAAAAGTCGGACTAAAGGTTTCCAGTCATGAATATCGCGCTTTTTCTACAGATGGCGGCTGACGCTTGCCCGGACAGATGCGCTCTCACGCACAACGGACGTCGCTATAGTTTCAGTGAACTCCATGACGCAGCGAAACGCGCGGCGCACCAATTCGCTAAAGCCAATGTAGCGTATGTATCCCTTCTGGATGAGTCCAGCCCAGCTGTGCCGATCGCGCTAATGGGTGCTGCGATGGCAGGCGTACCTTACGTTCCATTAAACTATCGGCTCAGCGAGGAGCAGATCGTCCCGTTGTTTGAGCGCATCAGCCCGGCCTATCTGATCTCCGGATCGAGAAACGAAGAGTATGCATTCGATGGTTGGGTCATGCAGTCACCGAAGGACTTTCTCAACGACGTACTCAATGGAGAACCCGTCGACATTGAGCCCAACGAAGACCCATCGGGGATAGCAGTCCAATTGTTCACCAGCGGTACCACCGGCGCACCTAAAGCAGCCATTCTCCGACACGAACACATGGTGTCGTACATTCTTGGTTCAGTTGAGTTCATGAGCGCCCAGGAAGACGAAGCCGCTTTGGTAACGGTACCTCCGTACCATATCGCAGGCATATCTGCGGTTATGAGCAATATCTACGCCTGCCGCCATGTCGTTCAGCTGCCTTCTTTCGATCCTGCGGAATGGCTGCGACTTTGTGCAGATGAGTCGGTAACCAGCGCATTCGTGGTCCCGACCATGCTTGGTCGCATTATTGAATCCTTAGAGAATTCAGACACTGACACAACCGCCATGGCTTCATTAAAATCGATTGCCTATGGTGGCGGAAAGATGCCGGTTCCCGTCATCGAGCGCGCCCTTCAGCTATTCCCCGAGGTGAACTTCACCAATGCCTATGGTCTAACGGAAACCAGTTCTACGATCACACTGCTTGACCCGGACGATCATCGGGCCGCAATTGATGACAACGATGTAGCGGTCCGCGCCAGACTTGCCTCTGTCGGTAAACCGTTACCATCGATCGAGATCGAGATTCGCGATGAAGACGGCAACTGCCAACCGGCATCGGAACCAGGTGAAATTTACGTGCGCGGCCCGCAGGTATCGGGCGAATACGACGGCCGCAGTGTGCTTGATAGCAAAGGCTGGTTTCCGACTCGAGATGCAGGCTATGTCGACGAAGGCGGATACCTGTTTCTTTCAGGTCGAGCGGACGATGTGATCGTTCGCGGCGGCGAGAATATATCTCCAGGAGAAATTGAAGATCTGCTACATCAACATTCGGCTATAGCAGATGCTGCAGCAGTCGGGATTCCTTCTGAAGAATGGGGTGAAGTCGTAGCCCTCGCACTGGTCTTGGCGGGTGGTCAAGAAATAAGCGAAGATGAGATCAAGCAATACATTAGAGAGCACCTGCGCTCTTCCCGCGTTCCGGAAGTGGTGCTTTTCGTACCTGAACTTCCATACACCGAGACCGGAAAGCTGCTGCGCAGGGTGATTAAGGATTGGGTGCCAAACAAAGAGGATTGATTTTCCGAGAAGAAATAGACAGAGTTATCTGGCTACAGAGGGCCTGCATATTGTTTCTACTCTCCCTCAATGGGCCCAGCACGAACCCGATAAAGGCTGCCTGATCTGGTTTCCTTTTGCTAGCGACATTAGCCATGTTTCATATTCCGAACTGCGCGAGCAATCGTTTAATTTTCCTCGTCCCATAGTGAGCTAAAAAAAATCCAGCCAACAATACACATCAGATAGAACCAGCGGTAAATCCAAGAACAAATAATCGCAAAACTAAGCGACAACTAAAATACTAATAATTGAACCGCGAAAATCGAGAGAAAATCCAGGAATACCAGCTGCGATATTGTAAAGCTGGACTGCGTGGTAAACTCTGTTTCATGATGTAGCATCGAGAGGCTGGATTCAAGGGAGAGATAAATATCGACTTTTTAAATGCGTTAACGAATGATGCCATTGCACGTAGTCCAGCCTGGGTGCTGATATGGATGGCCATCATGTCGGTGGTGGCGGTATTTGCCATCCCATTCAGCTTTGGCCGCAAAGAAGCCCGCTGGATTTTACTCGGGTCTGTCGCAGGGATGGTGGGAACCTTTATCGCCTATCAGTTTTTTGGTTACACGCGCATGCTCGGGATTGGTCATGTCGTCGCCTGGACACCCACCCTGCTTTACATCTGGTCATTGCGAGATCGCCTAAACATCAAGACCTCCTGGTTTGGAAAATGGGTGATGGCGTGGGCGCTGGTGATGCTGATTTCGCTGATATTCGATTATGCTGGTGTGATCCGTTGGCTTTTTGGAGATCGGGCTTTAATTGGCTAATGACACCAATTCCGTTTTTCTTATTTGAAGAAACGCCAGCCCTCCGCACCTAGCGTTATTGACCAAAATGCATGGCAGTCAATTTTATCAATAATTTTCGAAGGTCAAAACCAAAGCTAGGCCAGACTATTGATAATTTCTTCTCTTAACGCCGTGAAGTTTTCAGTCTTTTCTCGCACCGTTGTTGTTTTACACTTTGGCTTGCGTGGGCAAGTT
>CAZUMV010000199.1:0-5567 GCA_964621435.1 uncultured Thiotrichales bacterium
AATTCCAGTTGCGCCTTCTCATGCATCACCAGGGTCATTTTCAGGATCGAAGCAATACGGTACTCTTCGATATCCAGGGCACCCTGTAGCACTAAAATTGGTTTGGTAACCCCATGCTGGCGCAACAACATAGCTTCGCTGACGCAAGCCACCGCATAGCCATCGGAATCGTGCAGCGCCTTAACAACTTCTACAACACCGTGGCCATAGGCATTAGCTTTTACCACCGACATGATTTTAGAGTGTGGCGCTGCTTTTCGAACAACCTCAAGGTTATGCGCAATAGCAGCAGGGTCTATGCTTACCTTGGCGCGCCTAATGATACTCATGATTGGTGTACGCGTCTGGCACAAAATTTTCGAAGCGCGTGTATTGTCCCAGAAATGACAAACGTACTACACCGATCGGCCCGTTTCGCTGCTTGCCAATGATGATCTCGGCGATCCCTTTGTCCTCGGATTCCGGGTTATAAACCTCATCACGATATATAAAAATGATTAAATCGGCGTCCTGCTCAATTGCACCAGACTCGCGCAAATCAGACATAATGGGTCGCTTATTGGGTCGGTTTTCCAAGCTACGATTCAACTGTGACAAGGCAATTACGGGTACGCTGAGCTCTTTAGCTAACGCTTTTAACGATCGTGAAATTTCCGAAATCTCGGTAGCGCGGTTTTCGGAGCTGCCAGACACCTGCATTAACTGCAGATAATCGATGACGATCAAACCGATCTCTTTGTGCTCACGCACCAATCGACGTGCGCGCGAACGCAACTCGGTTGGTGAAAGTGAGGGGGTGTCATCGATATAAATCGGCATCTCTGCCAACAGCTTGGAAGCACTTCCGAGCCTGGGCCAATCTTCTTCCCGGATATTGCCAGTACGCAGGTCTTTTTGATTAATGCGCCCGTGCGAAGAAATTAGGCGCAAGGCCAACTGATCACCGGGCATTTCCATACTGAATATAGCAACCGGCTTGTTATCTTTGAAAGCTGCATACTCGGCGATATTCATCGCCAGACTGGTTTTACCCATGGACGGTCTTCCCGCCACTATGACCAGGTCACCTTTTTGCAATCCGGCGGTCATTTCATCAAGGTCGGCATATCCGGTCGGGACCCCGGTAATACCATCGTCGCGCTCAACCATAGTCTCAATATAGTTGATAGCCCCTTTAACCAGTTGCTTCATACCCTGGAAGCCCTGCTTACCACGAGCACCGCGTTCAGCAATCTGGAATATTTCTCTTTCCGCTTCATCCAGTACTTCAGCGCTCGGCCGGCCTTCTGGATTGTGCGCGATGTCCGCAATATGCCCAACCACGCCGATTAGCTGACGCAGAATCGATCGTTCTCTGACAATATCGGCATAAGCTTTAATATTAGCGGCGCTGGGTGTTTCGTTTGCCAGCCGTCCTAAATAAGCGAGACCGCCAGCCTTATCCAATTCCCGTCGCTCCTTTAACCACTCCGACAAGGTTATAACATCAAATGGATCACCTTTTTCACCAAGCGCTGCGACCGCCTGAAATATCGTACGGTGGTCTTGTCGGTAAAAATCTTCCTCTAACACCCGATCCGCGATTAGATCCCAGGCCTTGTTATTTAGTAGTAGACCGCCAAGCACAGACTGTTCCGCTTCAATCGAATGCGGGGGCACTTTAAGATTCTTAATATCACTGAATTCCAGATTGGAATAGGCATCTACTTCAGGGATAGCTTCGGGAAGATCGGACATTGATAGATTGTAGCAGAGCTCAAGGGCTGAGGTGATACATTCTGTTCGCTCTTTTTGATCAAGGGTTTATGTTGTGCTCAGCACAAAAAAAGCCACCATAAGGTGGCTTTTCTCTATCTGGCTAAATAGACTTAGCTCTCTTCTTCCTCTTCGTCGGCAACGATTACTATGAAGAGCTTGGCGTCAGTATCGGTGTGCAAATGAATTTTAACATCATATTCACCGACCGCTCGCAAAGTACCTTCCGGCAAACGAACTTCCTTCTTTTCAATCGCAATACCAACATCAGATAGTGCTTCAGCGATCTCTATCGTACCGATCGAACCAAACAGCTTTCCTTCTGGTCCCGCATTTGCGGCGATGGTAACACGCAAATTGTTGATCTGTTCAAAGCGCTCGTTCGCCGTAGCGACCGCCTTGGCTTCGGCTGCCTCGAGCTCGGCGCGACGGGCTTCGAACTCGGCAACATTTTCAGGTGTTGCATATTTAGCCTTGCCACCTGGAATAAGGTAATTACGGGCATAGCCAGAGCGAACATTAACCTTATCGCCAATGCCACCCAGATTCTCTATCGTTTCCATCAATATGATTTCCATGATCGATACCCCCTATTGCTCGTGGCCATCAGTATACGGAATCAACGCCAAATACCGAGCCCGCTTAATCGCCGTGGCAAGTTGTCGCTGGTACTTCGCTTTTGTTCCACTAATTCGACTCGGGACAATTTTCCCGGATTCCGATACATATGCCTTCAATGTCTCGAGATCTTTATAGTCGATCTGGTCAACACCTTCGGCCGTAAAACGACAATAACGTCTGCGTCTAAAATATCGTGACATGCTTATTCCTCCTCTTCCGAACTAGCAACCGCTGCCGCAGGCGCCGTTGTCGCTGCCGCCGCCGATGCTTCAGGTTTCTTTGCATCTTCGGCGAAACGCGAATTCTTTTTATAGTCTTTTATTTCGTCATCAGACTTTTTCAACGGCGAATCGGCAGTGACCGCCTTTTTACAGCGCACAACCAAACGCCGTAACACCGCATCATTGAATCGAAATGCAGTTTCGAGTTCATCAAGCGCTTCCTTATCACACTCGATATTCATCAGCAGATAATGTGCTTTGTGCAGTTTATCAATAGGATAGGCAAGCTGTCGTCTGCCCCAGTCCTCAAAACGGTGTACCGCTCCAGAGCCGGTTTCAACAATGCCGCGATATCTTTCGACCATGGCAGATACCTGATCGCTTTGATCCGGATGGACCATGACTACTACTTCATAATGTCTCATATATATCCCTCGTGGTTTACAGCCCCCCGATTCAAGATCAGTGGAGCAAGGGTTTGAGCGCCAGCGGCACTCAAGTGGCCGGCAATATTAAGGGATCAGCGCTAGCTATGCAAGCCCATAACGCTCCCGATTATTGTGATTTTGCGGCCAGCGCCGGCTTTTCCGGATTCAGCACACCCAAGACATAGCGTTTATTGCTGAAGTAACGTTTGGTCGCTGCCTTAATGTTGTCCGAAGTCACTTCATCAACGATGTCAGCATAGTCCAAAGCAGAGCGCGGATCGACACCCAATTCATCAAACGTAATTAATGCCTGACTCCAAAAGCTATTGCTCTGAATACTCAATTCTCGGTAGCGTAATTGCGCCGCTCTGATCTTGTCCAATACAGCCTCAGCCACACCGTTTTCGCGAAAGGATTCGATCTCGTTAAATACTGCCGCCACCAATTCATCAACGTTTTCGGGCGCGCAAGAAAATCCTATAGAAAGATTAGCCTGCCCCTTAGGCAGTCGAGCAAAACCAGCATTGACGCTAACCCCATACACACCACCCAACTCTTCGCGTAACTCTTCACGCAAGCGAATGCTCAAGGCCTCACCCAAGGAACGCACTACATGCTGCTGTTCGAGGGACCACTTACCATAGCCATGTAATGACATACGGACCTGACTTCTCTCCGCGATGCCCTTATTCACTTCAAAGCGCGTCGCTCTACTTGGACGTTTAACTTTAGGATCTTTCCATTTTTCAGCACCCTTTTTTGACGGCAGACTTGCGAGATAGGTTTCAACAAATGGCTGAATTTGATCCAAGGTAAATGAACCTACAATAGTAAACAAAAAATCATCCGCGTCACTGAACCTATTGCGGTAAATTTCCAAGGCCCGATCGTAATCAAGACTTTCAAGGCTTTTCTCTGTGAGCGGCGTGCGACGCGCATGCCCATTACTCACTACCCGAGAATATTCTTCAGCAAACACAGTCTCAGGATTACTCAAACGATTGGCCAAAATGGCCTGCAACTCTTCACGCATTGCGAGTGGCGCACGCGGGTCTTCACGAATATCTGCAAACAACATATGCACCAATTGAAACATGCTTTCCATGTTTTCCGGAGATCCTCGGCCGGCAATACCCTCACTAAGTTCGCCAATGTAGGAACTGACGTTAACGCTTTGTCCAGCGAGTGCTTTATTCAATTGAATATTATCGAATTCCCCCAGACCACCACGCTGCGCCAGGCTGTCAGCAAGGCGGGCATTTTCAAATTCTTTGGTTGGCACAAGAGAAAGACCACCAGGACTCTTGGCACGAATCAAGAACTCATCATTACGATAATCGGTCGGCTTCAGTAAAACCTTCATGCCGTTAGACAGGGTCCACTCGGTGACATCAATCTCTTTATATATGGCAGCTTTAGTGATGGTGCCCGGCTCTGGCTTTACGGCCATCAGTGGACCCGCTTTGGCGTTATCCACATATTTTTCCAGTTTCGCCAACTTCGCATCATTTACCACAGCCAATAGTCGCTCTTCAGTTGGCAGTTCCGTACCGGTTGGTGCTTGCACCAGAATAACGCGGTTACTTTCCGCGATGGAGCTTTGGCTGACCCTGTTTACCTCGGACAAATTTATTCCCGGAAAAATCCTCTCTGCCAAGGCAACCTCGGCAGCAATCCCCGGGATGGACTCCTGTACGAAAAAATTACGTGTGATTTCTGACGCCAACGATGACGAAGATGCATTGCGTTCTTCTTTGCCTATTTTACGTAGGCCATTCAAATGATTTTGCTTGGCACGCGTCAATTCCGCTTCCGTAAAACCCCAACGGTCGATACGTTCCATTTCATTTGCAACCCCACGCAAACCCTCTTCCAGGCGCTTTGGATCTTTTACCGCAACACTCTGAATAGACATACTCGCTTCGCGCACAAATGAACTCGCTGAGGAACTGGCCGACAATAAAGGCGTGCCCGGCTCGTTCTGTAAGTCCGCCAGACGCTGGTTAAGCATGGCATGAAACAATTCGCGAACAATAAAACCTCGATAGTCATTGTCAGAGATCAACCATGTCTTTGGCATTTTCTGCACAATCATTGCCGTCGTGATAGGCATTTCAACATCCGTTGCGATGCTAACCAGGGTTTTATCATGAGGGATCAATGGATATTCAACTTTCTCTTTACTACTGGCCGGATTAACCAAACCAGAAAATTGCGCTTTGATCTTTTCTTCCATTTCTCGCGGGTTAATCTGACCAACCACAACAATCGCCATTAAATCCGGACGATACCAATCTTGATAGAAGGTTTTGATCTGCTCAGCGCTAACTGTCTTGAGTGTATCTTCAAGTCCAATCGGGGAACGATTAGCATAGCGAGAATTGTTGAGTAGAACGGGAAACATCTGATCGCGCAAACGGCCGCTTGCGCCCAAACCCAAACGCATTTCTTCAATAACAACGCCGCGCTCTTTGTTAACCTCAACCGGATCAAAAGTCACTCCTTGCGCCCACTCGTTCAGAATATCCAGACCTTTATCGAC
>CAZUMV010000200.1:0-5565 GCA_964621435.1 uncultured Thiotrichales bacterium
GGTGCTGAGTCAATCTCTGGTGCTAGGTCAGCCTCGGCTCGTGTCTCCATGCTCTCTTCGGTCTCTGACGCTAAATCTAGTTCTGGCGTTACGTTGGTATCGGATAGTGTTTCGGTCGCCGAGCTTTCTTCAGATTCTGATGCTGAGTCTAGTTCCGGCGTTACCCTGGTATCAGATGGTGTTTCTGTCGGCGAGGTTACCTCTGCTGCAGGCGCTGCAGCCTGTTGGTTATCCGATGACCCACCTCCGCCTCCACAGGCAGAGAGTAGGGCCAAACTAGCGAGTATTAAGATTAAATTTTTCATGTTGAATTCCTGTAAATATATGTATTAGTTTGAAAATGTGTTTCTAAGCAAAGCATTTTCTAATGTGAACCAGTCTGCTGCCTCGGTACCTTCGCTTTGAATGAATTGCTCGAACAATGGATAGGCATATAGAACGTCCATATATTCAACCGGGTATTGCCACTCGGCCGTAATATTGATCGCCCAAGGCATGCCATTTTGGTTGACGAAATAGCGATTAAGAGCGGCATCACTGTTGTCCATACCTCGATTAAAAAAGTCAGTGCGAAATGCTTCTGTAGGCGCCTTGCCAGGTAAATGAATTTCATACGCTCGCCCCGGTGGCATACCAAAAACATATCCGTGATCATAATTATTCGTAGCGAACAAAAATGGATCGTATGGAAAGCTCGGCATATCGATAGGGTCGACAGGTGCTACCATCGGCACTGTAATCGAGAAGTCCATCTGAATATTGGAGCCACAACCGGGTTCGGTGCGGTGGTATTTGCAATCTTCACCCGGGCTTACATAATTCCAGATGTCCTCTGCAACTACGATGATCGCATTGTTGCGATCACGCTCCAGAGGCTGCGCGAATTGATGCTGCTCATTAATCAGGAAACGAATTGCGGTTTCATCGACTTGCGAACGAGGGACATCAGGTAAGTGAAAAGCAAAACCATTGTGATAGCTTGCACCAACCGCAGCAATTTTTCCTTCGAGTTTTATTCTAACGACTGCGTCGTCCCGCCGATATTCGGTAATCCGGTAGTTGACGATCAAATCGTTAAAGTCGTAGTCACCGATTAGTGGCCAGTTATCTTCAAACGCTATAGTCGCCCAACCGGAAGCATCAGGATAATATGAGACGCTAATGTTAGGCTCGGTGACATCAATGGCATAGTCTTCTACTTCACCGTCGGCTACGCCACCTGTTGGACCGATTTCAGGTGTTGAACTCAGGCGGAAACGTGCCCAAGTCGTACCGACCTCTGCCCATGACGGCACGTTATATGAAGCTGAAGTCAAACCGGCGTCAACATAAAATCCGGTCAAAATTTGTTCTTCGTCGCTAAATACCCCATTGCGATCAAAATCGATCCAGGCATTTAGATAGCCCGGTGCCGATGCTTCTACTTGTAGTAAGGCATATGTATCTACTTCGATACCGGTTACAAACTGAATTCCGTCCTCGTCGTTAGCCTCGCCAGACTCGTCGTCGCTCAACGGGAATTGGTGGCTGTCAAACTCGGCATCTACTAAAGAACCAAGAAATAATTCGCTATCTTTCAAGCTATGACGTGCACCGTTCTGATCAAAGCTTGTGCCATAGCTAGCTGGTGCATCGCCAAAATCGATACTCGCTTCTTCGACCGAAATGACCGGCGCCAGTGCGCAACGCGCACCGTCGTTGTTACTTGAACTGGGTCCGTAAGCGAACAACTCAGCAGTTGGTTGTGTAATTTTAGTATCGATTCGAAAAATGTTTCCGTCGTTGTTGCGGCTGATATACAAGTTCTCGTCCAGATCAAAATACACTGCTCCGTAAGTGCCGGCCTGACCAACATCGCTGATGGCTACCGAGGTTCCGGTCGTTATATCTATGCGATGTAACCAACCTCTGTTGTCAACACTATATGCGCCACCATCTCGAGGATGAAATGCCATGTCATAAATTCGTAGATTGATCGCGTTGCCATCTGCTACTTGGCGGGCATTCAGATAGTCGGGATGTTCAGGGTCGAGAGAGATCTCGTAGAGACCAATAGTGGCGCCTGGACGATAAACGTACATCGCGTTATTTTCCAATGCGATATCACCAATATAAAAATTACCTGATGGCATTCCGATAACTTCTAGTGGGGTGACCTGAAATTCACTATCGATCCGCGCGATCGTTTGAAATTCATAGTTCCACGCGTATAAATATTGATCGTGAAAATTGAATGCCAGAGCATTTAGCTTACTACCATTTCCAACGCTGTTTGATAAAAGTTGAAAATGCCCTGTGGCAAGATCAACACCGTAAAGTTTGGGGACTGTGTCCTGAACAAGGAACGCATCAGAAGGGCATTCCGAAAATGGTTCAGCGCTTGCTGCTTGGGTAAAAAATCCAAGTAATAAAAGTAGGGCGAAGGCCAAGTGGAAATTGTCCCAAATTGGTGTACGTGGATCGAACATGGTTATATCTCTCTCGGTTAATGATTGAGATAAACAATGCAATTGATGTGCCACATGTTCATAAGTGAGATAACTAAAGGATATTCAAAGAAATACGCTTGATCTGGAAGGAGTGCGAATTGTCAAAATTCGATTTTTTCATAGAGGCGTGGCGAATTGATTCGCATTTTGCAAATACCCGTCATCATAGATGCCAAAAAAAGCGTGACGAATGGTAACCCGCAGTGATTGGAGCTAAGCGATCAAGCCTGCTGGTTCAAATATTTAAATTTAAACTTTCTGTTCAACGACTTCTCCTAGTCGCAATTCAATTTAACTTTCATTGGATCAGAACCAGCCAAAAACACTGTTTAGTGTACGTGCGGACAGCAATAACGTTATCAGCAGAACCAGACCTGTGAGTAAGTTTTGCCATGCTTTGTTGGTATGCTTTTCAAGTAGGTTTTTTTGGTTTGCCAGATACAGCAATACCAGCACCATAATCGGCAGCAATAGTCCGTTTGCGATTTGTGCAGATTTAATCAAAGCAATTGGTTTGATCGCTAGAGAAGCAAATAGTACGCCAGTGGCTAGCACTAGTATCCAGACCGCACGTAATTTTCCCGAGCGCAAATCACCTTGCCAATTAAAAATGCCACGCGCCGCGTAAGCAGCAGCAAGTGGTGCGGTAATCGCCGACGTTAGCCCGGCGGCAAACAAGCCGATTGCGAGCAAAACAGTAGCGCCACCCCCTAAAACTGGTTCCAGCGAGCTAGCCAGCTCAGTAACGGATGTAATGGTTTGCTGTTCACCCTGAGTTTGCGTTGCAGCGGCAAGAATAATGATCGACATTGAAATCAAGCCGCCGATGATTATTGCCACTGCGCTGTCTAAGCGCACTTCATTCAGTGATCGTTGTGCGTTTTCGTCTGCCAGCGCAGCGGCATGCAAGAACAAGTTGTACGGAACAACGGTGGTTCCAATCAGCGCGATTACCAGCAATAAATCACTGCCGTTAATGCGCCCAGGTATGAGCCCTTGAATAACTTTCACCAAGTTCGGTTTGACCATAAACAGGCCAACTAAAAAACAAAGACTCATTAGCACAACCAGTGCAATAAGGAATTTTTGCAGTTTAAGATAATGACCTTGCCATAAGCTGACAAACGCTAATACGCCAATCAGGAGCGGCCAAAATGCAAAACCACTATGTAGAATTTCAATGCCCAACACCGCGCCGGCAATATTGCCTGCCTCATAAGCGGCATTGCCGACCAGAATTGCGATAGCAACTAAAGTCAGCAGGCAGATTCTGATCCAGCCGCGCGGTAGTTGAGAATGAATTGCCTCACCCAGACCGCGCCCGGAATGCCAACCTATTCGGGCCGCAAGTTCTTGCAAAACAAGGGTCGCGAACATTGAGAATAAAATAGCCCAAAGCAAACTATAACCGGTCTGAACCCCCGCAAGCGTGCAAATGGTTACCGTGCCTGGGCCAATAAAGGCCGCCGCTACTAATACTCCTGGCCCGGGTCGATAATTACTCATCAAGATGTTTTTGTCTTTCCTGCAAGGCGTACAGTGCAAAAGATGCTAGCCAGTGTTCACCACTGTAATCACCATCAGTAATGCGGTTGAAAGAGTTATTGAAATGCGCGTCCGCGACCTGCATTACCAGTGGGTTAGTTGCAAGCGGGTACAAACTCCAAGCTCTGGCAAAATTCAAACCGTCTAAATGCACCAGCTTGCCATCACTGCGGTCAATGATTTCTCCCGGTTGTAAGGAAAAGCGGTTAGAGCCTAACGCAGGAAGGAAACCATCTAGCCACTTTTGATAATTATCCGCTGACAGCACCTTACTCATCAAACGCAACTCCTCCAGACAGGGCGAAAGAAAATCATAGCCACTAGGTTCCCAATGGATCGGGCAATCTACATCGTTCTCATAAAACGCCATCGCAGTGGTGTTAATCGCACTGAGTAATTCTGAGTGTCCCACTTGTGTTGCATAGTCGTGCGCGAAGCTCAGACCAAAGGCCGTATTGGTATGCTCCCCAACCCTAATCGGATATCGCAGCTTGGGTAAATAGGTAATATATTTTGTGGCAATCAAGTCAGCAAGCGGCGCAAGATTATTTGCCCACTGTTGTGCTTGCGGGTCATCCCAACTCAACAACTCTGCTTGTAGTTTGAGTAACCACGCCCAGCCATAAGTCCGCTCGAATGATTCGGTATAGCGGTTTATAGAAAAGTAATCGACTTCCGTTTTTATATTGTCGCTACTCAAGTTCTCCGACAACATCCGGCGTGCTTTTTTGGCGTCGGCAAGCTCCGGCCAGCTTTTGAGTAAATACACCAGTGACCAATGCCCGTGCACGGCAGAATGCCAATCGAAGCACCCGTAAAAAGCCGGGTGCTGGTCAACATGCGAACCTTCATCTTGCGGACCAGCTACAACGTGGCCGGCTTTATAAGGATAAGGCGTCTGAATACACTTTATAGGCAAGCTCGCCAGACGGTTTGCTTGAGCAAGATCGAACTCAACTTCGGTAACGTTATTGGCGGTGGTGATGGCTGTTTGTAATGCGTTGCTCGCGCAGCTAGCGAGCAGTACTAATGACAAAAGTAAGCCGTAAAATTTTGTGTGGTTCATTGTTATTCTTTGCCAATTGATTTTTATTGTATAGATTATTGCAATTTCGACTATGAAATTAAATGCTGGCTACTGTTCTGCCGGGTTACTTTCTATCGCGCTCAATGCCTTAGTGACACTCTTTAGTACCTTGAAGCCGGTCTTAAACTCCACCGGTATCCTACAAGGCTTGCCTGTTTCAAGATTGGTGCAAACGTAAAAGCTGTGTGCCCGCAATATGGTCTTTTGATCGGAGCAGCGGATGATCTGGAAGCGCCTCTCTGCGCGGAGGCGATTGTCGTTCAGAGTAACCCAGTTCGCTACAACTACACGGTCACCCTCGTAAGTAGCGCTTAGATAATCTATTTCATGTCGTACCGCAGCATAGCCTTTCCCGAGAGAGCGACAATATTGAAACGAAAGGTCAACAGCGTCACAGTGCTCCCAAACACACCGATCCATCCACTTCACATAGACACTATTATT
>CAZUMV010000201.1:0-4321 GCA_964621435.1 uncultured Thiotrichales bacterium
AGTATCAGTATTTTCGGTGATGATTACAATACGGCAGATGGTACCTGCGTGCGAGACTATATCCATGTTGACGATTTGTGCGTTGCACATTTTCTGGCGCTAAATAAATTAATGGCTGGCGGGGCCAGTGCTGCTTTTAATCTGGGCAACGGTAACGGTTATTCGAATAAACAAGTAGTCGATATGGTCAAACAGGTTACTGGTCGGGATTTTACGGTCATCAATGGAGACCGCCGGGCTGGAGATCCAGCCGCATTAGTGGCAGATTCATCGCACGCCAAGCGCGAGCTGGGCTGGCAACCGAAGTATGCCGACCTTGAGTCCATCGTTGAACACGCCTGGAACTGGGAAGTCAGCCACTTCGGCAAGTAATTTCGCTGCTGCAGTCGGGCATCGATTGTGCCAAAATACCCACATGAGTAAGAAAGTCTATATAGAAACCCACGGTTGTCAGATGAATGAATATGATTCTGACAAGATGATGGATGTGCTCGAAAATGCCATGGATATGCAGCCAACCGATAATCCAGCGGAAGCAGATTTGCTGTTGATGAATACCTGTTCAATCAGAGAAAAGGCCCAGGAAAAGGTATTTTCGCAGTTAGGCCGATGGCGTAAATTCAAGGATAAAAATCCTGCGGTAATGATTGGCGTGGGTGGTTGTGTTGCGAGCCAGGAAGGTGATGCATTAAGAGATCGTGCGCCTTACGTTGATATGGTGTTCGGGCCGCAAACCCTGCACCGGCTGCCGGAAATGGTCAGTGGTGTAACGCTAAAGAAAATTCCCGTTGTAGATATCAGTTTTCCGGAAATAGAGAAATTTGATAATTTGCCGGAACCCAAGGCAGATGGACCTTCGGCATTTGTTTCGGTCATGGAAGGATGCAGCAAGTACTGTACCTTCTGCGTGGTTCCGTATACTCGTGGGGAAGAAATTAGCCGGCCGTTCGATGATGTATTAGCCGAAGTGGCTGGCCTGGCCGAGCAGGGTGTGCGAGAAATAAACTTTTTGGGTCAAAATGTAAATGCATATCGTGGTCCAATGCATGATGGCGAAATAGCCGACTTGGCGCTTCTTATCCATTACGCTGCAGCTATCGATGGTATCGAGCGTATCCGATTCACTACATCGCACCCGGTTGAATTCTCGGATAGCTTGATTCAGGCCTTTGCTGAAGTGCCGGAATTGGTTAGCCATTTGCATTTGCCGGTACAAAGTGGCTCTGACCGGATTTTGTCGAGAATGAAACGCGGCCATACAGCGCTGGAATATAAATCTAAAATCCGAAAGCTCCAAGAGGCGCGGCCCGGAATAGACTTGTCTTCAGATTTTATCGTGGGGTTTCCCGGTGAGACAGACGCTGATTTTAACGCCACCATGGCACTGATTAAAGAGCTGCGTTTTGACCATTCTTTTAGTTTTATTTATAGCCCGAGACCAGGTACCCCGGCAGCGTCTTTTCCGGACGACGTGCCAATGGCTGTTAAAAAAGAACGCCTTGCAGTTCTACAAAAAACGATCTCTGCATTCGCCAAAGAAGTTAATGAGAATATGGTCGGTACCTTGCAAAGAGTATTGGTGACGGGCCCATCAAAGAAAGATCCGACGGTTATATCTGGCCGCACCGAAAACAACCGTGTCGTTAATTTCAACGGCGACATTGGATTAATTGGTGCCTTTGTGGATGTCGAGATCACCGCAGCTCTTCCAAACTCCTTACGCGGCACCCTAACGTCAAATGCCATCCCGGTCGCAAGTAAAATCGCTTGAATAGTCAATCAACATTATCGATCACCCTGGAACCGCAAGACAATCAAAGATTGGCCAATCTTTGTGGTCAACTTGATGAGCATTTGCGCCAAATCGAAAAGAACCTCGGCGTTGAGATAAATAATCGCGGCGCTTTATTCAATGTAATCGGTGCGCAATCCGCGGCTACTGTGGCCAAACAAGTTATAAGCGATCTGTATCAGATGACTGCGGATGAAACATTGTCGGCTAGTAATGTCCATTTGCATTTACAGTCGCCGCAAATCTTGGCCATGATGGAAGGTGGTTCAGCTACAGACAAAACTGCGGAAGTACAAACCAGAAGAGGGATTATTCGGGCGCGCGGAGCCAATCAGGCCGCTTTTCTGGAGCAAATTAAAAAGCATGATTTGGTCTTTGGTATCGGGCCAGCAGGCACGGGAAAAACTTATCTCGCCGTGGCCTGTGCGGTTGCAGCATTGGAAAGTGACAATGTGCGTCGTCTGGTTTTAGTGCGGCCTGCCGTCGAAGCGGGTGAACGCTTAGGTTTTTTGCCTGGGGATTTGGCGCAAAAGATTGATCCTTACCTGCGCCCCATGATGGATGCCTTATATGAAATGCTGGGGTTTGACCGTGTGCAAAAGCTGATGGAAAGAAATGTCATAGAAGTCGCGCCATTGGCATATATGCGGGGCCGAACATTAAACGAGTCTTTTATCATTCTTGACGAAGCGCAAAATACGTCGCGCGAACAAATGAAAATGTTCTTGACCAGAATCGGATTTGCTTCAACCGCTATCGTAAACGGTGATACGACCCAGACTGATTTACCATCAGAGGGGCATTCTGGTTTAGTGCATGCGTCGAAAATCTTAAAGAATGTCAAAGGCGTAGCTTTCACTCACTTTGACGCAGAAGATGTGGTCCGGCATCCATTGGTTAAAAAAATCGTCAAGGCGTACCACAGAGCGGAGCAGTAGATTAAGCTTACCCTGCAAAATGATGAGCAGTTCGACTTGCCATATAGTCAAGATGAGTTACAAAAGTTACTCGTTGCCAGTTTTCCGGAATTATCTGACCAAACGATAACTGTCCGGCTGGTGAGTAATGAGGAAAGCAGGGCGTTAAATGCAACGTATCGCGCAATCGATAAAGAAACTAACGTATTGTCTTTTGCCTATGAGCCAATGACTGATCACGATGATAAGCATCATCTTGGTGACCTGGCGATTGCCTTTGATGTAGTTTTTTTGGAAGCACAGCAGCAGGATAAAGCGCTTGCCAGTCATTTTGCGCACATGTTGATTCATGGGATCTTGCATTTACAGGGATTTGATCACGAGGAAACAGATCAAGCCGAGAAGATGGAAGCTAAAGAGGCGCAAATACTGTTTCAACTCGGAATTCCCGACCCATATTTGTCGAGTTAATCTTGTTTTTAGTCGGAAGAAGGCTTTCCAGGAATTAAAATTTGTGTCGCATTTCTTGCACCCCAAGGCTTCTCGAATTAAGCTAAAGGGGTCTAATTACAGAGGCTTCAAATGAACGAAGACCACCCTCCCAGTTTACATCCAACGAACTGGTTTAGTAACTTCTATAATTCATTTAGAGGTCGAGTAAATACGCGTGCTGAGCTGGTACAGCAACTCCAAACCGCAAGCAGTAAAAATATTATCGATGCCAAAGCGATGAGTATGATCGAGGGCGTCTTGCAAGTGTCCGAGATGCAAGTTGAGGATATTATGATTCCGCGCGGGCAAATGGTATTGATTGACGAGCAAGGGTCTTTAGAGAATATCAGTGAGGTAGTGGTATCGTCAGGCCACTCAAGATTCCCGGTTATCGATGACGACAAAGAAAATATTGTTGGTATTTTGCTAGCCAAAGACCTGCTTCCTTATATGAATATCGGTGATTCAGAGGGATTCGATCTGGATGACATCATGCGTCCGGTTATATTTATTCCCGAAAGTAAACGACTGGATGTTTTACTGAAAGAGTTTCGTTCCAGTAGAAACCATATGGCGATCGTTATCGATGAATATGGTGCTATTGCGGGTTTAGTAACCATCGAGGATGTCTTGGAGCAAATAGTCGGTGATATTGATGATGAACACGATGTTCTTGATAACGCCCAAGCTATATTGGTTAAGGGAGAAGGCCGTTACACTATTAAGGCCTTAACTCCGGTTGAAGATTTTAATAACTTTTTTAAGGCAAGTTTTCCAGAGTCAGAGTTTGATACTATCGGTGGTTTGATCACCAATCATTTTGGCAGGTTGCCAAAAAGTGATGAAAGCATAGATATTGAAGATTTTCACTTTAAAGTTCTTAACGCCGATAGTCGGCGCATAAGGTTGCTCGAAATGTCAACGCAGACGCAGTAGCATGCGCCGATACGTTTGAGCATTTTATTTATGTTAGACACTAAGCCTAAGTGGCAAGTTAGATTGATAGCGTTCAGCGCGGGCGCCATGGCTGTTTTGGGCTTTGCGCCGTTTTCAATCTGGCCGTTAGCAATTTTATCTCTTGCGGTATTGTTTTTTGCATTTTTGAGCCTCCCGTCTCGTC
>CAZUMV010000201.1:4331-5540 GCA_964621435.1 uncultured Thiotrichales bacterium
CTATGGCCTCGGTTTTTTCGGGGTGGGTGTTAGCTGGGTATTCAATAGTATTTACGAATTCGGTCAAGCCGCATTGCCGGTTGCGATTATTCTCACTCTGCTTTTTGTCTTGGTACTGGCAATTTTTCCGGCCGCCGTCGCCTGGCTATTTAATTTCTGGCGCCGAATTGGAGTGCGTAATTATATATGGCTGTTATTACCCGCGTTGTGGGTATTGCTCGAGTGGCTAAGATCATGGTTCTTTACCGGTTTTCCCTGGTTGCAGATGGGATATAGTCAACTGCATAATCCGCTTTCCGGGGTTGCCCCGATCTTGGGCGTCCTGGGCGTCAGTTGGTTGGCCGCTATGGTAGCCGTTTTGTTGGCAAGGAGTCTTATAACGAAGGGTCGTGTGCGTGTTCACTGCCTACTAGGGGTTCTGCTGATTTTTGCGGGCGGTTTTCTAAGTGCGCAATTTGATCAAACCAGCAGCGCTGGAGCGCCAGTAAAAGTTACCCTGATCCAAGGCAATATTGCGCAAGAGGATAAGTGGCTTGCAGACTGGGTAAGGCCCACAATCGACCGCTATGTTGGGCAAACATTAACGCATTTAGATTCGCGGTTGGTAGTATGGCCAGAGGTGGCATTACCTGGTTATTACCAACAGTTTCAAGCGGTATTGCAACCCGTCATTACACAGGCTTCCGCGAGCGGTACTACCATCATTAGCGGCATGCTAACAGCGCAAGATGACAAGGCATTTAACAGTGTGGTGAGGTTGTCAGCGGATGTGCCGAACGATCAATCAATGTATCGCAAGCGTCACTTGGTACCATTCGGGGAGTATTTGCCATTTGCCGATTTGCTTGAGGTATTTGGTTCGTTAGTTGTATTACCGGCGGGAACTATGGGAGCGGGCCAACAAGCCAACATTATTATCGATGGTGATTTAAAAATTGCGACTTCCATCTGTTACGAAGATGCGTATGGGAATGAGATGGCAGATATGCTGCCCAAGGCAAACGTGTTGCTGAATGTCAGCAATGATGCATGGTTCGGAGATTCCTTGGCGCCGCATCAGCATTTGGAAATTGCTCAGATGCGTGCTTTGGAACTTGGTCGAGAAATGATGCGCGCGAACAATACCGGTGTTACTGCATTTATTGATCATCGCGGGAAGTTGCGTCATCAAGCACCGCAGTTTGAAGTGGTCGCTTTAACCGACGATAT
>CAZUMV010000202.1:0-5514 GCA_964621435.1 uncultured Thiotrichales bacterium
AATCTTCGACCGCTGCGCGTTCTTCAAATAACTCATCCATGGTTTCATCCATTTTTTTGCGGCTGTAGCTATCGATTTCCAACCCTTTAACAATTTTATATTTACCTCCAGAGCAGGTCACCGGGAAAGAATAAATAACACCTTTCTTGATGCCGTAACTACCGTCCGACGGGATGGCCATGCTGACCCAGTCGCCTCTCTTTGTGCCCAGAGCCCAGCTGCGCATATGATCTACCGCAGCAGATCCGGCTGAAGCGGCACTTGAGGCGCCGCGTGCTTTAATGATGGCCGCACCGCGTTGTTGGACGGTTGGAATAAATTTGCTGCGGTACCAGCTTTTGGTGACCATTTTGTCCGCATTGCGTTTTTTTACTATGCAGTCTGAGATGTCTGGGTATTGGGTTGCTGAGTGGTTGCCCCAGATAGTCATCTTTTTGATATCGGTTGTTTGGCACTTCAATTTACCCGCCAGCTGACTGATTGCACGGTTGTGGTCCAGACGCGTCATTGCCGTGAACTGTTTGTTCGGAATTTTTGGTGCGTTAGACATGGCAATCAAAGCGTTGGTGTTAGCCGGGTTACCAACCACCAGTACTTTAACGTTTCTTCTGGCCACGGCATTTAGTGCTTTGCCTTGGGCTGAGAAAATTTTCGCATTTCCTAGCAATAGATCTTTACGTTCCATGCCCGGTCCGCGTGGTCGGGCGCCAACGAGTAGAGCGTAGCTAACGTCTTTGAATGCTTTGCGCGCATTACTTGTTCCCATGACGCTATGCAGGGTTGGGTACGCGCAATCTTCTAGCTCCATGATAACGCCTTTAAGCGCATCCATTGCGGGTGGGATTTCCAACAGCTGTAATATAACGGGTTGATCCGGGCCGAGCATTTCGCCCGACGCGATTTTAAATAATAGTGCGTAACTAATATTGCCCGCTGCACCGGTTACAGCAACTCGTACTGGACGTTTCATAAATTTTCCATACATTGGTTCAAGATGTCAGTATTATAAGCGACTAAATCGTGTAGCAATAGTGGTTCGGGTGAAAAAAAGTGATCAAGCAGTTGTCTTCGTCCATGGCATATGGATGAACGGCCTGCAACTCAAGGTATTGGAAAGTCGGGTCGCGCGTCATGGATATCGCACGGCAACATTTAATTATCGCTCTGTGGTGTTAACGCCCAAACAAAACGCGCGACGTTTGCAGCGTTACATTGGCAAACTCAAAGCCAATAAAATACATTTGGTCGCGCATAGTCTCGGCGGTTTGGTGTTAAAGCACCTTATGCACAACTATTCTGACCGGCGTATTGAGCACGTCATTATGGTCGGTACGCCCTTATCGGGAAGCGATGTGGCGCGCGAGTTTGGCAAAAATGAGGTGACTCAAAAAGTAGTGCTCGGTAGGTCGGTTAAAGGTGGCTTATTGGGTGGCGCGCCGGCTTGGCCGAAGGGTCGACCCTTAGCGATGATTGCCGGAGATCGTGGTCTTGGTTTGGGTCTACTATTGAATAAGCCCGGGTCGGCAATTGGAGACGGCACGGTTTTTTTGCACGAAACGCGTACCGATGAAGTCAGTCACCATCACGTCGTTCCGGAAAGTCACTCCGGTATGTTGTTTTCTCCGGAAGTTGCGTCTGCAATAGTTAGCTATCTCGAATATGGGGATTTCGAGCAGCTATAACTTTATCGTCGACTAATTGGTGGCGGCTGTTTGCGGCGAAACGTGTAACTATTCGCGGTAGATTCTTTTTTGAGAAATTTATAGCCGCCAACATTAAAATCTTTAATCCCTTCCGGTTTATCAATACCGTTGCGAATCAAATAGTCTGCCATGGCGCCGCGCGCCTGCTTCGCGTATAGAGCTACGGTTCTGGACTTGCCGTCTTTAACGTCTCTGAAAACGATATCTATAATATCGGCGTTTAGTTGAGGTTTTTTAATCGACTTAAAGTACTCGTTTGAGGCAACGTTAACCAGCGTTTGGCTGCTGTGCTTTTTTAAATCTTTATTAAGTAAGTCGGTAATCTCTTTGCCCCAAAACTCATACAGGTTTTTGCCGCGCTTGTTTTTTAATTTGGTTTTCATTTCCAAACGGTATGGCTGAATAAGGTCTAACGGGCGCAAATAACCATATAAACCAGACAGAATTCGTAAGTGCTTTTGCGCAAAGTCCAACTCTTTGGTTTGGTATTCTTCTAACGCAAACCCGCCATATACATCACCGGTAAAGGCAAATAGTGCCTGCTTGGCATTAGACTTTTTAAACGGTGTGCTGAAAGATTTATAGCGATCAGTATTGAGTTTAGACAGATTGTCGCTAATCGACATGAGTGTGCCTAGTTTCTTGGCACTGTATTTCCGCAACTCTCCAACTAACTCATCGGAATGATCGAGCAATAAAGGCTGGCTGAATTTGGCTGGGCCCGGGCTCTCAAAATCCTGGCCCTTGGATGGAGAAATAACGGTAAGCATGGTGATGAACTATTGGTATTTGAGTTAGACCTGATTATAGTTGGCTGTGACCCTAGCGTACAGAAAAACGGACCATTATGAATGAACCCATTGCCCTGATACCGGTGCCAGCAGTGCCGGTGGTGGACCGAAAGCAAAAATACAGCTTCAATAAGCTTGAAAAGCGGATACGGCGCCTCGTCGGTGAGGCGGTTGTAGACTACGGTATGCTCAAAGAAGGTAATCGCGTGATGGTTTGCTTATCAGGCGGGGCCGACTCCTATACCATGCTGGATGTCTTGCTGTACTTGCAAAAAGTAGCGCCGATATCTTTTAGTTTGATTGCCGTTAATCTGGACCAAAAGCAGCCCGGGTTTCCAGAGCATGTCTTGCCGGAATATCTGGATCAGCTTGGAGTTGAGTACCAAATTGTTGAGCGTGATACCTACTCGGTAGTTAAAGAGAAAATTCCAGAGGGCAAAACGACGTGTGGATTGTGTTCTCGCTTGCGGCGTGGTGTGTTGTACAACACCGCCGAAGAACTCGGCGCTGACCGGATCGCTTTGGGTCACCATACTGATGATATGGTGGAAACGTTATTTTTAAATATGTTCCATGGTAGCCGGATCAGTTCCATGCCACCGAAGTTGTTATCGGATGATGGTCGCAACGTTGTTATTCGGCCACTCGCTTATGTTCGAGAAAAAGATATTAAAGCCTACGCCGCGCAAAGACAGTACCCGATTATTCCGTGCAACCTATGCGGCTCGCAGGAAAATCTGCAGCGCCAGGCCGTTAAAAAGATGCTCGCATCGTGGGATAAAGAACAACCGGGCCGGGTGGAAAATGTTGCCCGGTCGTTACAAAACATTAGCTTGTCACAAATGGCGGACCGGGAGTTATACAATTTCTTTGATTTGGAGTTAAACTCTAAGTCCGACCGAGTGTCTTAATACTATAATAACTTAGTGATTCAGGAGAATTACATGCGTTTCATCTATTTCATTATTTTTTCGATTTTACTTTCATCGTTGGCTCTGCCTTGCATGGCACAACCTGATATTTCCAAGCTGAGCCTGGCACCCGGATTCAAAATCAGTGTACTTGTTAGCGGTTTAGATGGCCCAAGATCGCTGGCAGTAAGTCCGAACGGGACTGTTTTTGTCGGTACTCGCACCAATGAAAAGCGCGAAACCATCGGTAAGGTTTATGCGTTTCAGCTAAAACAAGGTAACACCAGCACAAGTCGGGTAATGACTATTGCGCAGGGGCTTAATGTTCCTAACGGCGTTGCCATCAAAGATGGCGATTTATACGTTGCCGAAATAGATAAAATATTAAAATATGCTGATATCGAAAAAAATCTGGAGACTCCACCAACGCCAGAACCGATATATACCGATCTACCCAGTGATTTTCATCATGGCTGGAAATTTATTCGTTTCTCTCCAGATGGTCAGCTATATGTACCGGTAGGCGCGCCTTGTAATGTCTGTGAAGAAGACGAACAAAAATACTCCAACATCCAGCGCATGAATGCCGATGGCTCGGACGCTGAAGTTTTCGCTTTTGGTGTGCGTAATACAGTTGGCTTTGATTGGCATCCGGATACTCAGGATTTATGGTTTACTGACAACGGTCGCGACTTACTTGGAGATTTGTTGCCAGAAGATGAGCTCAATCATGCACCGCTGAAAAACATGCACTTTGGTTTTCCTTACTGTCATCAAGGTGATTTTCCTGATCCGGACTTTGGTAATGGTAGTGACAAACACTGTCGAGAATTTACCGCGCCAGCGGGTAAGCTCGGCCCTCATGTAGCGGCTATTGGCATGCGTTTTTATACCGGCGACATGTTTCCGAAAAAATATCAGAAGCAACCATTTATTGCGCTGCATGGATCCTGGAACCGTACAGAAGAGGCCGGGCATACCGGTGCCAAGGTGGTGGTTGCCCATTTGGATGATAATTTGATGCGCGAAATGGAAATCATTGTTGACGGTTGGTTACGGGAAGACAATACCTACATCGGGCGTCCGGTTGATGTTGCCGTGCTGGATGATGGCTCGATGCTTATTTCTGATGATCATTCGGGCGTTATATACCGGCTTTGGTATGAGGAACCAGAAGCCGACGTAACAGAAGCCGACGTAACAGAGACTTTGGAGGGTGTGCATGAACCGCTAATTTCGGTACCCGCTCCCTCAACAAGAGACAACGTCATTCCGGATCTATAGCCTTGAATATCATTGAACTTGCGGCATTTTCTGATGGCCCGCTTGGCGGAAACCCGGCAGGTATCGTCATTGAAGACAAAATGCCGCGCGCCATGATGATGCGGCAAATAGCCTCGCAAGTCGGTTTTTCAGAGACTGCTTTTGCAGTACCTCAGTCGGACGGCTGGCGGGTGCGGTATTTTTCGCCGGAATCGGAAGTGCCATTCTGTGGCCACGCCACCATCGCACTTGGTGCGGCGCTCGCTAAAATGCATGGCGCCGGAACGTTTCCGCTGAGCCTTAAAGAGTCTGAGATTAGTGTTAGTGGTCAGGCGGTTCCGGACAGCGATTTATATGCAGCAAGCCTGATATCGCCGCCAACCAAAAGCGCCCTGGCGCCCGCAGATTTACGACTAAGCGCTTTGGCCTTGTTTGGCTTAACTTCGAGTGATCTGGATGAACGCTTTCAACCAGCGTTAATCGACGCAGGTTCCAATGAGTTATTGTTGGCATTGCATGATCGGCAAACACTAGCGGCTATGGATTATGATTTACAGCAAGGCAAAGCCTTGATGGAACAGGCGGATTTAGTGGGTATTCAGTTAATCCATCTGGATCAAGCCGGTATTGTGCATGCGCGCAACGCTTTTGCCTCGGGAGGTGTACTTGAAGATCCAGCAACCGGCGCAGCTGCAGCAGCGCTCGGTGGCTACTTGCGTGATCAAAACTACCCCGGTTATTTAGATGGCATAGATATCATCCAAGGTGAAGACATGGGCATGCGCTCGCTACTGCGGGTCGAAGTTACCGAGCAAGCCGGTAGTCCGGTGAGTGTGTCTGGTACAG